>CAYMBC010000011.1:0-20187 GCA_964388605.1 uncultured Gammaproteobacteria bacterium | reverse complement strand
CCCCGAAGAGGTGGCAGACCTGATCGCATCACTTGTCACCTATGGAAATTAAGCCTGGAATGACCGTTCGGGTTCACCAGAAAATCAAAGAAACCACCCCGAAGGGCGAAGAGAAGGAGCGCATCCAGATCTTCGAGGGCATGGTGCTCAAGGTCCGCGGGGCCGGCGTCTCGAAGACGATCACCGTCCGCAAGGTTTCCGGAGGCATCGGCGTCGAAAAGATTTTCCCGCTGAACATGCCGTCGCTCGACAAAATCGAGCCCGTCAAGCAAGCCAAGGTTCGCAAAGCCAAGCTCTACTTCCTGCGCGATTCCAAGAAGCGCTTGAAGGAAAAGAACCTCCTCGTCGAGGAGAAAGGCAAGAAATAGGAACAAGGGCCCTTCCGGGCTCTTTTCTTGTATACTGCAAACGTTATGAAGACGAATACCTATGCCCTGCGAGCGGAGCTCTGGCCGTATCCCGGCAAGGCCGCCTGGCATTTCATCACGCTGCCCAAGAAGCAGGCAACCGATATCAAGACGCGCTTCGGCGCCAAAGCCCGAGGCTGGCGCTCGCTTCCCGTCGCCGTCACGATAGGAGCGACGCGCTGGCTCACCTCGATTTTTCCGGACAGCTCATCAGGAAGCTATCTTCTGCCGGTCAAAGCGAGCGCGCGGAAGAGGGAAAAGCTCATGGACGGAAAGAAGGTTTCCTTTACGCTCGAGATGCGCGTCTGAACATCATGCGTTTGCGACGCATTGACAACAGCTTTTTCATTCATTGCTAATTCCCGACTTTGCCACCAAACATGGTCGGGAATCACCCCAAATAAAAATCCGTTCGCGAGAAGGATCAGCGAGGTGAGAATCGTTGCTGACGCCCGAGCAAGATCGAGGTCACGACGACGCCGATGGCCAGGAAGACGATCGGTTGGGCGGCGTCGACGTATGTCCACGAAGGCACTGAAGCCGCCGTAAGCACGCAGGAGGCCGTGATGATCAGCCACGCCGCGAGATTCTCGTCGCGCGGATCCTTCCAGGAGGAACGGGGTCGGGATCGAACCGATGAAGGTAACGGCAAGGCTCAGCGTCATGCCAAGCTTCGGGTCGCCAGAAGCGATCCATACTTGCGATTTTTTCCTTGCCTTCAAGCTGAAGAAACCCGCTAGCAATTGCGGTAGCCGGTATACTATTCCGAATCAAGTAGGACTTAAAATTTTCAGGCAGGACCGAGCCTGTCTCATTCGGAGCTGGTACAATCTCTATCCTTGGTTCAGTTTCTTGATCCACAATTACTTCACCATGTTCTTCAAGTACTGTCCGGTGAGCGATCCTTTTGCTTTGACGATCGCTTTCGGCGTGCCTTCGGCGACGAGCTTGCCTCCCTTGTCGCCGCCTTCAGGTCCCATATCGATGATCCAGTCGGAGCATTTGATGACATCGAGGTTGTGCTCGATCGTCACGACGGTGTTCCCCTTTTCAACGAGCTGGTCCAAGACGCCAAGAAGGCGCTTGATGTCTTCGAAGTGGAGGCCGGTCGTCGGCTCGTCGAGGATGTAGAGCGTCTTGCCGGTCGCACGGCGGGAAAGCTCGGTGGCAAGCTTCACGCGCTGCGCTTCACCAACAGAGAGGTTCGTGGCGGGCTGTCCGAGCTTCAAGTAGCCGAGACCGACGTCATGAAGCACGTCGAGCTTGTCGAAGACGGCCGGCACATCCGAGAAGAAGCGCCTCGCTTCCTCGACCGTCATATTGAGAACGTCGGCGATCGTCTTGTCTTTGATATGGATCTCGAGCGCTTCATGATTGTAACGAGCGCCCTTGCACTCCGGGCATTCAACGAACACGTCCGGCAGGAACTGCATTTCGATCCGCTGATAGCCTTCGCCGGCGCAGGTTTCGCAGCGTCCGCCGCCCTTCACGTTGAAGGAGAATTTGCCGGCGTCGTAGCCCTTCATCTTGGCTTCCGGCACTTCGGTGAAGAGGTCGCGGATGGCCGTAAAGACGCCGGTATACGTGGCGGGATTGGAACGCGGCGTGCGGCCGATCGGCGACTGGTCAATCGTGATGATCTTGTCGATATGCTCGATACCCTTGATCGCTTTGTGTTCGCCCGGCTCTTCCTTGGCGCGATAAAATTTCTTTTCGAGCGCGCGGGCAAGAATGTCAATAACAAGCGAGGATTTGCCGGATCCCGAGACGCCTGTCACGGCCACAAGCTTGCCAAGCGGGATCTTGACGTCGACATTCTTCAAATTGAAGGCGGTCGCTCCAAGAATGTGAATGGTTTTGCCGCTTCCTTTGCGCGGCTCTTTGGGCGCGACGATTTTTTGCTTGCCAGAAAGGTATTGGCCGGTGAGCGAATCCTTGTTTTTCTTGATGTCCGAAGGCGTACCCTCGGCCGTGATTTCTCCGCCGAATTCGCCCGCGCCGGGCCCCATATCGAACACGTAATCGGCCGCTTCGATCATCGCTTCGTCATGCTCGACGACAATCACCGAATTGCCGACGTCGCGGATCGACTTGATGGCTTCGATCAGCTTGTCGTTATCGCGCGGATGAAGCCCGATCGACGGCTCGTCCAAGATATAAATAACGCCGGAAAGCGACGTTCCGAGCTGCGTGGCGAGCCGCACGCGCTGCCCCTCGCCGCCCGAAAGCGTCGTGACGGAACGATCAAGCGTCAGGTATCCCAAACCGACCTCCAAGAGATGGAACAGGCGCGAAGAGACTTCTTTGACGATCTGGTCGGCGATCTTGCGATCGAACGGCGGCAAATCGATTTTTTTGAATACCGCGTCGAGTTCGTCGATCGACATGCCGACGAATTCCGAAATGTTCTTGCCAACGACCTTGACGCCAAGAGCCTCCTTGCGAAGGCGCTGGCCTTTGCACGCCGGGCACGTGACGGTGCGCATGTACTCTTCGATCTCCTTGCGCATGTACTCGGAATCGGTCTCAAGATGCTTTTTCTCGAGATGCGGGATGACGCCTTGAAACTCGGCATCGCCGTAGAGCACGGCCTCGAGAGCTTTTTTGGGAAGATCCGAAACCGGCACGTCGAGCGAAAATTTCAGCCGATCGGCCAGCGATTGCAGCTCTTTCATCATCCCGGTACCGCTGCCGGCAATGCGCGTCCACGGTTTGATCGCGCCCTGAGCGAGCGTCAATTTGTCATTCGGAATGACGAGCCCGGGTTCAGCCGTGAGTTTCACGCCGAGCCCCGTGCAGCCGGGACATGCGCCGTGCGGGCTGTTGAACGAGAAAATACGCGGTTCGATTTCCGGAAGAGAAATCCCGCAGTCGCCGCACGCCAAGCGGCGCGACATGAGCAGGTCTTCATCCTTCTTTTGCAAATGGACGGTCAAAAAACCGTCGCCCATCTCGAGCGCTTTGCCGACGAGCGCAAGCATCTGCTTTTCGTCGTAGGCCGGATTCTTTTCCTGAACGTGAGCGATGACCGCCTCGATCGTATGACGCTTGTCGCGATCAAGCCTCTGCTTGACGAGCTCCTCGATCGCGTACAGCGACCCGTCGACGCGCGCTTCTCGATAGCCCGCGCGGAACATCGCTTCAATCGCTTTTTTTTGCTCGCCCTTTTCCTCTTTGACGATCGGCGCGAGGAGCAAAAGCCCTTGATCCTTGGCAAGCGCGTTGATGCGATCGACGATTTGCCTCGGCGTCTGTTCGGAAACGGGCTTGGCGCAATTCGGGCAATGCGCTTTTCCGACGCGAGCGAATAGCAAGCGGAAAAAGTCGTAAATTTCAGTACTCGTGCCGACCGTCGAGCGCGGATTCGAAGAAACCGTCTTCTGATCAATGGCGATGGTCGGGCTGAGACCCGAGATTTCGTCAACATCCGGCTTGTCTTGCAGCTCGAGGAACTGGCGAGCGTACGAGGAGAGGCTCTCCATGTAGCGGCGCTGGCCTTCGGCGTAGATCGTGTCAAAGGCAAGACTCGACTTGCCGGAACCGGAAAGCCCGGTGACGACGACAAGCGCGTTTTTCGGAATATCAACCGAGACATTCTTCAAATTGTGAGCCCGGGCACCGCGCACGCGGATCACGTCCGGAGCCCTGCGACCTCCGCTACCCTTGGAGTTTTTTTTGCCAGCCATGCATCCAGCGTTATGTCGGAAGGCACTCTAGCACGCGTCGAGGGAACTGGCAAGCATCAAGACCGGAGCCGGGGCGTTCGCGAAAAATCCTTCCTTTCCTAAAAAATCGCGTCGACAACCCCGTTGACCCTGCCCTTGTTATTGCAATCTTGAACGCCTCTCAGGCTTCCTGAAGAAAGCGCGTGCGCCGCATCTTTGACCAAGCCCCCTCCAGGCACGCAGCCGCCTTTCGCCGCATTGTAATTGCAAGGATTGGCCATGCAAACATTGAAAAGATGATCGGGATAGTCCTCAAGGTGGGCATCCGGGGCGTATTTCATCTTTCCGCTCGCGCGGTCGTACCAAGTGAGGTTGTTCGAGCCTTCGTCGTATCCCTGGCAATCAGGATCGTCCCCTCTCGAGAAGGGCGGCTGAAAATCACGGTGCGTGGCCGGGCCGTAGTCGTCTTTGTTTTCGTACGCCGTCGAGCAGTCGATGTCGGACTGGACGCATCCATTGTTCTTTTCGCTGTATCCGCAATACGAAACGACCGAAATGCCGAACTCCCGCGAAACGTTGTCGCGAGCGCTCTTGCTGAAGAAGCCCGCATTCGCGTCTGCCTGCCAAGCGGAACAGAGCTGGGACACGGAACCTGCGTAGCCAAGCTTTTTCGCCAACGACTCGTTCAAATCCGAGCATGCAAGGCAGTCGGCCGCCCGCACCTTCTCGAAGTCGGCGTCGTCAGGCGAGGAAGCATTCGCTTCGACGATTTTTTTCGCCTCGCTTGAACTCAGGCTCCTGCGCGTGCAGGTCACGCGGCGACGCACCGACCCCCCTTCCTCAAACAGGGAGCAATTCGCGCCGCGGTAGACGCAGAACCCAGGTTCCTTATTCGAACCCGCGATAATGTACATGCCGATCGATCCGCAATCCCAGGCATCAGTGCCTTCTGTCTTCTGGGCCAAAAGCGGGATCACGCCTTTGGACGACGGATCAACAAGCCCTTTCTCGACCACGGCATCGCACCATTCCAAGGTGAGCAGCTCCGTTTCGACCGAATTCTTGGCTATTTGCGTGCCGATCGGCTTGAACCGCAGCAGCTCGGGATTGACGGTGTTGAGCAGCAGATAGGAGGAAAACGTGAGCGCGAGGCCGATCAGGGCGTTCGTGATGCGTTTCTTGGCTGCTCCGATTTTCGCGTTGTCCCCGGCCGATGTCAGGTATTGAAAACCTCCGACAATCATCATGATCGCCGCAATCAGCCCAATAATCGACACCAAGAACTGGTAGATGACATCGATGTAATTGGCGAGGTCGGCAACCGAGCCTCTGGCATAGCCTTCGACCGGCTGTGGCACCGGAATCGCGATTTCCGTCTTGATGGCGTTTGGAACCGCTTCTTGCGCTCGAGCCGGGGCAACAAACAACGTCGCCGCACAGGCAGCAAGAACAAACACAGAAAAAAGTCGTTTACGGAGAAACATATCTCAAGATCAGCGATTCGAACGCGGCTTTGGGAATCGCGCCTTCGATGCGGTTGCCGTTCAGGAAAAACGTCGGCGTGCCTCGCACGCCGGCCGCAAGGCCGTCCGAGACGTCGCGCTGGATCTCATCAAGGCGCGCATGCAAGCTCATGCAGGCGCGATACACGCCCATATCAAGCCCGGACTGTTCGGCGGCGCGATCGATTTCTTCAAGACTCAGTTCGTTGCCGAACGCGGCCGCGAACAAGCGGTCATGCATCGGCCAATACTTGTCCTGTGCCTCGGCACAACCAGCGCCCTCGGCCGCGGCCGCGGCGCGAGGATGAAGTTCTACAACCGGAAAATCGCGTATCACCCATCTGACTTTGTCTTGATACTTTGAAGCCAGTTCCCGCACGATCGAGGATTCGACGTTGCAGAACGGGCACTCGTAATCGACAAACTCGACGATCGTCAGCTTGGCGTCGCTCGGCCCGATCGCCGGATCATCCGATGTCGCGACGTTCGCAAAAGCGCCCTTTGGGACGTCTCCGCCGGATGTCGAAGCGGTGAATTGACTGGCGTACTGGGGAAGGTTCACCGTTTCACCTCGGGAAAGGGAGCGGTAATATCCCCACACGCGCCACAAAAAAAGCGCTGCCAGCACGAAAGCCAGGCCGGCCACGATCGAAACCCCTGCTGACACTCCCCCGCGGCGAATCATATGAAAAATGATCCCATGAATTGACACGGGCCTGCACGATTGTTACGCTTTCAACTGATACCGTACCCTTCCTACCTTTCAGAAGAACATCCTGAAGATTTTCCAAGTCGGCATTTCCCTCTTGCTCATCGTGGCTGTCTTGCTCCAGCAGCAAGGCGTCGGCCTCGGCACGACGTTCGGCGGAGACGGCAACTCGTTCCGTACCAAGCGCGGCCTTGAAAAGGGGCTTTTCTACCTCACGATCGTCCTCTCGGCTCTTTTCCTCGGAGCCGGCCTTGCCAGAATCATCGTTTCCTAACCCTGAAGCCCGGTTTCCGGGCTTCCGCGTTTTCTTTCAAGCATGCCTTCATACCGCGAACGATCAGGTTCCCTGCTCGACCGCCTGAAGCGCGTCTGGAACCGGAGGCGTCCGGCGCCTTTTCGCGAACACGAAAGCTGGGATAAGCACCTCGTGCAGTCGCTGACGACTGCCAAGCTTCCGAGCTGGAGGCAAATCCGCCACTTGCCGGAAGTGCTTTCTTCGAACGATGCGTTCCGTCTGCGGCTCGGCATCGGCCTTTTCGCTGTTGGCCTCGCCCTCCTCGGAGGCGGCTTCTATTACTCCCATACGGTCATTGGGCCGTCGGTCGGGGGATCGATCACTGAAGGCGTCGTCGGCTCCCCGCACTCGCTGAACCCCGTGCTTTCGATTTCAAACGACGTCGATAACGATTTGTCGCGCTTGGTATTTTCGCGATTATTTACGACCGACGGAAACGGCCGTCTTCTCCAAGATTTGGTCCGGGAATACGAGGTCTCCCCCGATCAAAAAACCTATCGTTTCCGGTTACGCGAAGGCGTGCGCTGGCACGACGGCCAGGCGTTGACGGCGGACGACGTGCTCTTCACTCTCTCCTTGATCCAAGATCCGGCATGGAAGAGCCCGCTGAACCCCGCTTTCAAAAACGTGACGGTCGAGAAATCGGACGAGCTCACGATTAGCATGACGCTCAAGGAACCGTACGCCCAATTCCTCTCGCGCCTCGACTTCGGCATCCTTCCCCGTCATGTTTGGAAGGACGTAAACCCTGCCGACGCCCAGATGGCAGAAGCAAACCTCAAACCCGTCGGCAGCGGCCCGTTCAAATTCGAAGACCTGCGCCGCGACAAGCGGGGCTTCGTGCTGAGCTACACGCTCGCTAGAAATGCCGACTATTACCAACCTCCCGCGTACATCGAAACGCTGACGTTCCAGTTTTACCAGGACTACGCTTCGGCGCTTGAAGCGCTGCGCAAACGGCACATCCAATCGCTCAGCTTCATTCCGCGCGACAAGCGCGAAGACCTAAAAACCTCGTCGAGCATCATCCCGGTTTCGCTCGAACTCCCCCAAGCCACCGCCGTTTTCTTCAATCCGAAGCAAAACCCGCTTTTAGCGGACAAAGGCGTGCGTCGCGCTCTCACGATGGCGATCGACAAAGGACGCATCATTTTTGACGTCCTCAACGGGGATGGGCACCCGGCCGATCATCCGGTCTTGCCGGGCATGAATGCAACATCGACCATGCCTGTCGCATACAACCTGACCGCGGCCGGCGAGCTGCTGGATTCGCTCGGATGGAACGTAGACGCGACGGACGGCGTGCGTCGCCGCATTGTCACGGCGGCCAAGGGCAAGGATCCCGCCGTCGTCGAAACGCTCTCTGTCACGCTCACGACGGTCGACCAGCCGGAAAGCATCGGAACCGCCACGATCATCAAAAACGGCTGGTTGGCGCTCGGCGTCGACGTCGTTTTGACGACCGTACCCGCTTCGGAAATCCATAGAAACGTCATTCGTTCGCGCGATTACGACGCCTTGCTGTACAGTCAATTGCTTGGCAACGATCTTGATCCCTACCCGTTCTGGCATTCTTCACAAACGCAGGATCCGGGCCTGAATTTGGCCATGTTTTCCGATGCGGCAGCGGATCAAGCGCTCGAAAGCGCGCGGCGCACGTCCGACCCCGCAGTACGCCGTCAAGCCTACGCCAAGTTCCTCGGCATCCTCTCGGAACAGCAGCCGGCGGCTTTCCTCTACAGCCCGTCATATACCTACGCCATGCCCGCGAATCTCAAAGGCTTCGGCGGATCGCGCGTGCACACGCCAGCTGACCGATTCGCAACGGTGACATCCTGGTATGTAGAAACAGCGCGTCAGTGGAAAGAAAAAACGCGCTAAAACTTGACCTGTACGGCCTTTCGGGGTATACTGGGCTTCCTAGGAAAAACGCGCACGCGTGGGCGAGTGGCGGAATTGGCAGACGCATACGGTTCAGGGCCGTACGACCGCAAGGTCATGAGGGTTCAAGTCCCTCCCCGCCCACCAAAGCAGGTTTCCCGTCGAAAACAGTGAAGTTACGCTTCAAGGTTCCCGACTGTCGATCTGCGAAGATATTTCTCCCGTTTTTTGCCGGGACCCGAATGTCCGCAATCAACACCATCTCTAAACCGCTCCGCAGACGCGGAGCATGAACATCTTTCTTTTATGGTATCCGTACCCAAGCGTCCGGCTCCCCACCACGGCGGAGCGGCGCGTCCGACGCCTCCCGGCTCAGGACATCGTCCATCCCAACACGGCGGGAACCGCCCGCCTTTTCACGGCGCGCGCCCTCCGTATCGCGGAGGACGCGGAGGCCGTCCGGCACCGAAGGTGATTTCCGTCAGCGGCGGAGCGGCGCAACGCGGCATGTCCGCGCGCACCGTCGAAGCCCTTCAAGCCTTGAAAAACCAGCCGTCGGGAACACCGATGGAAGGCATCCAAGGAAATCCCCCGAAGCTCAAAGTGTACGCCCTGGGCGGGCTCGAGGAAATCGGCCGCAACTGCACGGTTTTTGAATGCGGCGACGACATCGTCATTGTCGACGCCGGGTTAATGTTCCCTGAAGAGAACATGCCGGGCGTCGATTACATCATTCCGAACATCTCGAGCCTCAAAGGCAAAGAGCGCAACATCCGCGGCGTCATCGTGAGCCACGGCCACCTTGACCACGTCGGCGGATTGCCGTTCATTCTCCCCCGCCTCGGTTTCCCGACGATCTATACCGCCCCGCTCACGGCCGGCATCATTCGCAACCGCCAGGAGGAATTCGGCAATGCGGCGCAGCTGAAATTCCACATGGTGACCGGCAAGAGCCGTATCCAGATGGGACGGAATTTCGTCTTCGAACCGTTCCACGTCAACCACAACATTTCCGACGCGTTCGGGACCGCGCTGTACACGCCCTACGGCGTGATTCTCGGTACCGGCGACTTCAAATTCGATTTCACTCCCGCGGATGGCGACCCGGCCGACTTGATCCATATCGCCAGCTTCGGCTCGAAAAACGTGCTCATGCTGATGTCGGACTCGACGAACGCGACCTCTCCGGGTCATCAAATCTCCGAAAAAATCGTCGGCGACGAAATTCGCCGCACGATCGAGCGCGCCACCGGACGGGTCGTGATCGGCATGTTCTCGTCGATGCTGACCCGCATGCAGCAGGTCTTCGATGCCGCCGAACCCCTCGGCCGCAAGGTGCTCCTCCAAGGCCGCTCGCTTCTCAACAACGTGGAGCTGGCGCACAAGCTCGGTTACATGCGCTACAAACAAGGCACGATTGTCGAAGAAGACGAATTCAAACGGTTGCCGGACAACAAGGCGATCATCGTCTGTACCGGCTCGCAAGGCGAGCAGAACGCGACGCTCATGAAGGTCGCGAACCGGGAGCATAAATTCCTGTCGATCCAGCCAGGCGACCTTGTCGTCTTCTCGAGCTCGGTGATCCCTGGAAACGAGCGAACCGTCCAATCGCTGAAAGACACGCTCGTGCGCCAAGGAGCCAAGCTTGTCGACAACGCGATGGTCGATATTCACGCCGGAGGACACGCCAAGCAGGAAGACTTGAAGCTCATGCTCCGCCTCACCAAGCCGCGCTTCTTCATGCCGATGCACGGGAACCGTTTCATGCTTGAAGCCCACGCGGACTTGGCGGAAGCGGTCGGCACGCCGCGCGCCAACATTTTCGTCGCCGACAACGGGCAGATCGTCGAATTCGACAAGGCAGGCGCTCGCCTGACGACGGAGTTCGTCCCTTCCGACTATGTTTTCGTCGATGGCCTCGGCGTCGGCGACGTCTCGGAAGTCGTTTTGCGCGACCGCCGCGAACTCGCCGAAGACGGGATGGTCGTCGTCGTCTGCAAGATCGACAAGAAGACGGGTTCCCTGATCGGAGACCCCGATCTCATTTCCCGCGGTTTCGTCTACCAGAAAGATCCGACGGGACTTGTCCTGCGCGCTAGGGATTTCGTGAAAAAGATCCTGAAAGACGCCGATCCGAAAACGCCTGCGCTCGATGAATATCTGAAAGCCAAAGTCCGCAACGAGGTCGGCTCCTTCCTGTTCAAGGAAACGGAACGCCGCCCGATGATCCTGCCCGTGCTGATCGATGTCTAAAAGCAAAAATGCCCCGTTCTCGCGAACGGGGTTTTTGTATTGACACGCCGCTCCTCTGCGGCGATAGTGGAGAGCAGGAGGTGCTAATGTCGGGCACGGACTTTGATACGGAAGCAACAGCTCTTTTGGCTCGGATCGAGACCGTGCTGGGCACGATCGCCAGCACGGAAAAACTCGTCCTTCGCATTTTTTCCACTCTTTTCGTCGAATCGGAGCGAACAGGGCGTCGGTTCGAACTGGAGGGAAGACTTGATGGCATTCTTTGGGTACGCGTCATCATCTGGACGACGCCTGGGATCGCAAGTGCCGGACAATTCAATCTCTGGACCTATGCGTTCCACGATGGCCCGAGGCTAAACCTCGACTACGATCGCGAACGCGCGCTCGCCTCGGTCGCCCACGAGGATACCCTGCCCGGCGAGATCAGCAAGATCTTCCAGCTCCTAAGGCGAGTCGATCCCGGGAAGCTGCGCCAAGCCTATTTCAGCCCTCCCCAGAGCGTCCCTGTCGGACGCAACTGAGCGTCCTGCTGTCTGGGACGCTTTTTTATTGCCATTTTCCAAGAAAACGGTAAGATGCCAGCATATGAAAAAGGACGAGATCATCGTCGTTTCCGGCGCCCAGCCGACAGGCGAACTTCACATCGGCAACTGGGCGGGAAGCCTGCGGAAGTGGGTCTCACTGCAGGAAGAGCATCCCGAACGCTGCTGGTTTTTTATCGCCGACTACCATGCGATGACGATCGCGTACGATCCGCAAGAGATGCAGCGCCGCATCCTTGATTTGGCAGCGTCGCTTCTGGCTCTCGGGCTCGATCCGAAAAAATCGACCGTCTTCGTCCAATCCGACGTGCCGGAAGTCGCCGAGCTCGCCTGGATCTTCAATACCGTGACGCCCGTCTCCGAGATGGAGCGCATGACCCAATATAAGGACAAAGCGGAGCGTAATGAGAAAAACGTCAACATGGGGCTCATGGAGTACCCGGTGCTGCAGGCGGCCGATATCCTGATCTACGGAGGAAACGCGGTGCCGGTCGGAGCCGACCAGGTGCAGCACGTCGAGACGACCCGCGTCATCGCCCGCGCCTTCAACAAGCGCTTCGGTCCCGTCTTTCCCGAAGCGAAAGAGCTTCTGACGGAAACACCGAAAATCATGAGCTTGACGGAGCCTACGAAAAAAATGTCGAAAAGCCACGGTCCGAAATCGTACATCGCGCTCGACGACGAACCTGCTGATATTTTGAAAAAGATGAAAGGAGTCCCGACCGAGCCGAGCGGCGTCGTGACGGACGAGCTCCTCAAAACGGAGGCGTACGCCGGCGTTGCGCTGCTCCTTGATCTCATCGAGATGTTCTCCGGCAAAGAGGCTCGAGATAAAATGGTCGCCGAGCAGCCCGTGAAGTACGGCGAAATGAAAAAGGCTGCGGCCGAAGCCATCAGCTCGGCGTTTGCCGGATACCGAGCCAAAAAGAAAGAGTTGATGAAAAACCCCGATCGCGTCCAGATGGTCTTGGCCGCGGGCGGGGCCCGGGCGCGCGCCGTCGCCAAACACACGATGGAGACGGTGCTGCGCGCGACAGGTTTGCGCTGAACATGCCCTACGAAGAGATCCTGAAGCAGCTCGAAGACTACCGCGCTGCCATCGCGTCCGAGGATCGCCTCGCTCGCTCGGGCTTGAAAGCGCGGCCGGCCTTCGTTTCCGTCCGCGAGCAGTACGACGGCCTTTTCTGCGAAGAAACCGTCGTTTCCGTCCGCGAGCTGATCGAACGCGCGCCGCAGCCGAAAAAGCGAGACCAGATCGAACGCGCGCTTTTTGCCTTGCTGGAAGGCGTTGTCGCAGCCGAAACCTTTCCGATCGAGGAAAATCTTTTTCAAGAATCGTCGGCTCTCGAAACCGATGTCGATGGCGCGCGCGTTTCTTACCACGACATCGCCGCGCGCCTGGCCGAGGAAGGCGTTTTTGAAAAAAGGGAGCGGTTACGGAAAGCGCAAGCGGCACTGGAGGAAAACCTGGCGCCTTTGCGGCTCGAACTCGAGCACGCGACAAGACAAGCGTTTGCAAAATTCGGTTTCGGCATCATGCGGGAATATTCGGAAACGAAGAAACGGATCCGATACGACGCGTTTCTGCAAAAAACCCTTCCTCTCCTCCAAGAGACGACCGGCATGTACCGGCGCGTCATGTCCGACGTCTTGCGCCGAGCTTACGGCAAGGAACTCGGGGACATCGGTTCGGCGCACGCGCTCCATTGGCGCGCGGGGAACGAGTTCTCTCATTTGTTTCCGCAAGAAAAAATCCTTTCTTTGTGCTCCGGAGCGTTCTCCACGATCGGGTTGCCGTTCGAACAGGCGCCCCAAATCCGCATTGACGCGGAGGCGCGCGCCGGAAAGCATCCGGGGGCGAGCTGTTACGCTCCGCGGGCGCCGAAAGAGGCGCACATCGTCTTAAAACCGCACAGCGGTTACGAGGACATGCGGGCCCTGTTGCACGAAGGGGGGTGCGCCTTTCATCTCGCCCACACCGAACCGTCACTCCCCTACGAATGGCGCGCCTTGCCGCGCTCGCGCGCGTTAAACGAGACGTTCGCCGCCTTGATCGAGCATCTTCCGGAAAACCCCCTCTGGCTCGAGCATGTCATGCGCGTGCCAAAAGCCGCGGCCGACCGCGCCGGAGCCTGGGCCCTTCTTGGAAACCTGTTCATGCTCCGAAGGCATGTCGCCAAGTTCAGTTACGACCTTGCCTTTGACGAAAAGCCTTACGATGTCGCGCGCAACAAAGAACTCTACGTAAAGACGCTGCACGACCTGACAGGCTTCGTCCACGAAGCCGAATTCTGGCTCAAGGACAAGAGCGACGCTTTTTATAGCGCCGATTATTTGCGGTCTTGGATCGCCTCGGCGCAGCTTGAAGAGCACCTCGTCCGAACATACGGCGACCGCTGGTTCCTGAAGCGCGACACCGGAGCTTTTCTGAAAACGCTGTTCTCGAAAGGCGTCTCCTGGGACGCGGAAGAATTGGTGCAAAGCCTCGGCATGACCGCTTGGGATCCCCTCCCGCTCATCCGAAAGTTCGACGGTATTTCACGGCTGCTGCGCTGATATTCCAGATCGAACGGCAGGTCTTGCGGGGTCTGCGTTCTATTTTTAGAATCGCTCGGACGGCCTCGTCCTTCGCGAACATGCGGGTATCCACCTTGACATTCTGATCTTTTTTCTATACACTCGGCCTATCCTAGGTACACCGTACCTGGGGGCTGTTTTAAGGGAGCCGGATGGTCGCGACCCGCCCAAAACAGGCGGATCGAGGAAAGTCCGAACACCGTTTCGTGGAGCAATCCGCGATTCAGAGATCGTTGCTAACGGCAACCGGGAATAACGGATCACGTCATGTCTCGGGTAACGAGAGATGGCGCGGATACGCCAAGCCCAGGGAAGCCCGATTCGTCGGGCGCGCGGGTCCTCTTCGGAGGATGCCTTATGAGAGCCGCGAGGCTTGCATAAGGAGCAACAGAAACATACCGCCACAGGCGCAAGCCGAGGCCTCCGCAAGGAGCGTGGTAAGGTTGAAATCGTGAGGCAAGAGCTCACGCGGCAGCCGAGTGATCGGCTCCGGGGCAAACACCGATCCGGTGCAAGAGCAAATTAGGTAGCTTGCTTGATCCCGATGGCAACGTCGGGACGAGAGAGATGACCGTCGTCTCGGCGGCAACGTCGAGAAACAGAATTCGGCTTACAGGCTCGCTTGAAGCACATGAAAAAACATCCTTTGAAGGGATGTTTTTTCTCTATGAAAAATCCCGCTTTCTAAGCGGGATGGCCGGGCACGTCGTGGCATGTCCGACAACGGGCTTCATAGGCCTCATCGCCGCCGACCTGAATGGTCGGAGCGTCGTAGGGCGCGGGGAGGCCGGCGATCAAGCGTTGGCTGCGCGTCGCCTTCATGTCTCCGCACTTCACGCACACGGCCGTCAGCTTCGTGACGTCGTCGGCGCGGGCGAGAAGATCCGCCATGGCTCCAAACGGTTCTCCGCGGAAATCCGTATCGAGTCCGGCACACACCACTTCATGCCCGCGGGCAAGCAAGGCGTCGACGGCAATAACGATGCCTTCATCGAAAAATTGCACTTCATCGAAACCGACGAGGCCGGGACCTTGCCTCGGCGCGATCTCAAGCGCATCAAGCGCTTTCGCGATCGCAATGGCCGCGTGCGTCTGGCCGTCGCGCGAGCGGACTTCAACGCCGTCGCGCGTATCCAAAAGAGGCTTAAACGCGAACACGGGAATCTTGGCGAAGGAAGCGCGTCTTAAAAGACGCGCGAGCTCGCTGCTTTTGCCCGAAGACATGCAGCCGCATACGACGTGAAAACGTCCTTTTTTGAGAGCTGGGCTGGTCATGGTCAATTCAGTATACGCGCAGCGCTAAGCGCCCCACAGTGGATAATATGAGAGGCTTGAAATTTTCGCCTTAAAAAAGTACGCTAAGCGTACGACTATGCGCCGAAACCAGCTGACGTTTACCGTCATTCTCCTGCCGCTCGACTACGTCGCGCTGCTCCTCGCCGCCCTCACGGCTCACCGCCTGCGCTTCGAAACGTTCGTCGAGCTGCGTCCGGCGATTTCGCTGCTCCCCTACCCTGATTTTTTTAAAGCCGCCTCCGCGGTCGGCTTGATGTACTTGGGGGTCTTCGCGCTCAACGGCCTCTATGCCATCGAACGCCCGCGCCGCATCCTCGAAGAGGCAGTCAAGGTCGTTTCGGCCTGCACGCTCGGCGTGATGGGACTGATCATCCTGATTTTTTTCCAGCGAGAGCTCTTCACGTCTCGTTTCGTCGTCTTGGCCGCCTGGATCCTGTCGATCACCTACGTCATCGCGGCTCGCCTCGTCGTCCGCCTCGTCAACCGGCAACTGCTCAAGCGCGGAATCGGCGTGCGGCGCGTCATCGTCGTAGGCAACGATGACCGCGCGACATTGGCGATCACCGAGCACATCTCCAAGAATCCGGCGGTCGGCTACCGCATCATTCGCCGTTTCGAGCGCTGGAATGACCTCGCCGCGCGGGAAACTTCGGCGCTGTGCGAAGCTGGAAATGTCGAGGAAATTTTCGTGACGGATCCGGAAACCGGCAAACAGGAAATGCGTGCCGTAATCGAGTTCGCCGAAGACCGCCATCTCACGTTCCGTTACGCCGCCGACACCTTGGCCGCGCACGCAGCGCTCATTTCGACGACGATCGCCGGCATTCCCGTGATCGAGGTGAAGCGGACACGCCTTGAAGGCTGGGGGCGCGTCTACAAGCGCGCATTCGACGTGATCGGATCAATCGCGCTGATCGTCGTCACGTCTCCGATCATGCTGCTCGCTGCGGCCGCCGTGGCGCTCGAATCACGCGGACCCGTCATTTTTCGCAATGAGCGCGTCGGGCTTGAAGGCAAAAAATTCCGCGTGTACAAGCTCCGTTCCATGCGCGCCGACGTTTCGATCGGCGAACAGTTCAACGATCAGCGCGCAGCGCTCGACCTTGAACGAAAATTGATCGCCGAACGCAGCGTAAAAGACGGGCCGGTGTATAAAATCAAGGACGATCCGCGCGTCACGCGCGTCGGACGCTTCATCCGCAACTTCTCGATCGACGAACTTCCTCAATTCTTCAACGTCCTCAAGGGCGACATGAGCTTGATCGGCCCGCGCCCGCACCAGACGCGCGAAGTCGAGAACTATCAACGCCACCATCTGCGCGTCCTCATGATTCGTCCGGGAATGACCGGCTTGGCTCAAGTTTCCGGGCGTTCTGATCTGGCTTTTGAAGATGAAATCCGCCTCGACACCTTCTATATCGAGAACTGGACTCCTCTCATGGATCTGGCAATCCTCCTCAAAACCCCACTCGTCATTTTCGCCAAAAAAGGCGCCTATTGAGTATGAAAGTCGCGCTCGTTCATGACCATCTCGTGCAGGACGGCGGAGCGGAAAAGGTCTTGCTTGCCTTGCAGGAAATTTTTCCGAACGCGCCCACCTATACGCTCCTGTACGATCCGGAGCGGGTCAGCAAAGATTTCGCAAAAAATGACATCCGAACTTCCTTTTTGCAGAAGATCCCCTTCGCCCTGAAAAACTACCAATGGCTATTGCCGCTCATGCCGGCAGCGACGGAGAGCCACGATCTTTCCGGTTTCGACGTCGTCATTTCAAGCTCCAGCGCGTTCGCCAAGGGCGTTATCACGAAGCCGGGCACCCTTCATGTCTGCTACTGCCACACCCCCACGCGCTACCTGTGGAGCGACACGCACAGCTACGTGCAGGAACTGAACGCCAATCGCCTGACCAAGGCCGTTCTCCCGATCCTGCTAAACCGCTTGCGCATCTGGGACCGTCTCTCTTCCGACCGCGTCGATCATTTTATCGCGAATTCGCGTACCGTCGCCGACCGCATCAAAAAGTATTACGCGCGCGATTCGACGGTTATCTACCCGCCCGTCGAAATTGAAAAATTTTCGGTTGCCGAAAGGCCTGGAACCTATTTCCTGGCCGGAGGACGGCTCGTGTCCTACAAGCGTTTCGATCTGATCATTCAAGCCTTCAACCGCCTTGGCCTGCCGCTCAAGATTTTCGGGGATGGCCCGCTTGCCGCGGCATATCGCGCGAGCGCTCGACAGAATATCGAATTCGTCGGCAAAGTGAGCGACGCCGAAAAAGCCGAACTCTACAAAGGAGCGATCGCCTTCCTTCACCCGCAAGAGGAAGACTTCGGCATCACCGCGCTCGAATCGATGGCTGCCGGTCGCCCGGTTATCGCCTATGGCGCCGGCGGCGCCCTCGAAACCGTCCTTCCCGGAGTCACGGGAGAATTTTTCAAGGATCAGGAGTGGGAGGATTTGGCTGCAACGGTCATCCGTTTCAATCCGGACGCGTACGATCCGGGAACGATCCGCGCGCATGCGGAAGCGTTCGATACCGGCGTTTTCAAACGCCGCATCGCTTCCTTCGTATCAAACGCTTGGAAAAACCGTAACGCCGGCGCGGCGCGGGAGGAACGCGCCGTTGCCGCGCGAGAACTATCGCACGTATGAAAAAATATCTCTCCCCGTTTTTCGCGCGTCCGCTTCAGGCCGTTTTAGCGTCTTCAGCGGCGGCAGCGCTCCTGTTCGCGTCCGTTTCATCCGCCCTGCCTCGACGAGCGGACGTGTCTTTTTCCTTTACGGTTTCCCAACAAGCGCGCCAAGCGACGACTGATTATTCCTACGACGGGTATTACGCGCTTCGCGCTTCCGAACTCGTAGCCGATACCCTGATCAGCTGGCTCTCAACGCCTTCGATCTTGAAGGAAGTCTACGAAAAAGCCGGGATACCAACGACCGACACCGAGATCAAGGCGCTTGCCGGACGCTTTTTCCGGGGGAAAAAATATTCTGGCCAAAACGTCGTCGTCGCGTACTCGGCGGAGAGTCGAGAAACCGCCGCCAAGCTGCACGAGAGCCTTTCAAGCTTGCTTTCGAGCCGGGCAAGGACGCTCGTGCTTTCTCCCGACCAGGAAACGATCTTCATCGTAACCGCTTCAGAACCCGTGATCGCCGCGGGCGGCGTATCGGCTCTCCGCGCGGCAATTGCAGGCGCGTTCGTCGGCGCGTTCGTCGGCTTGGCATACGCCTACGTTTCCAGGCAAACGACAAGCGCCATTTCATAAGAAACCGAGCGAGTTCAAAACCGGCAGCAACCCCGCTTTCATCCCGCGCTTTCAAAGCGCATACGCCATCATGCCCGAAAAGCGCTTTCGCATCTTGGTCGACGCTCGGACGCTGCTCGATACGAACGGCGCGGGGGTTTTCGAATACGCCCGCCTGCTCAGAGACGCGCTGGCCGCTTCGGGTCGGTACGACCTCGAGACCTGGGCCAACGCCGCGTTGCCGAGCGTCGCGTCTCGACAAACGCCTGCGCCCGGCATCGACACGCTTACACGCTATCCGAACAAGCTGCTGAACGCTTCCATGCGGATCTTCGGGGCTCCCCGCGTCGAGTCGTTCGCATCCTCGCCCCCTGACGCGTGCTGGATGCCGAATCTGAATTTCATCGCCCTCTCCCCTGACACGCCCCTCGCGCTCACGATCCACGATCTGACATTCGAAATCTATCCGGAGTTTTTTTCCTTGAAGCAGCGGCTATGGCATCGCGCCATCGCTCCGCGAACGCTGGCTGCGCGCGCGAACGTTCTCCTGGCGGTCTCTGAGACGACCAAGCGCGATATCGTCGAGAGATGGGGGGTGCTTCCGGAACGCGTGGTCGTTACTCACGAAGGGGTCGATGCATCGTTTTTTGAAGCGCCGTCGCCAGCCGAGTTGCGAGCGACCCGAGAAAAGCACGCCTTGCCGGAACGATTCATCTTGCACGTCGGGACGCTTGAGCCGCGAAAAAACCATCTCGGCCTGCTCGGGGCATACGAACGCTTGCGCTCCCAAGAAAGGTACGCCGATTTAGGGCTCGTTCTTGTCGGTCCTTCAGGCTGGAACAATGCCGAGATCTTGCGCGCTATTCGACAGAGCCCGCATCGCGAATGCATCCGGCACATCGGGTACGTCAACACTGCGGAACGGCGCAACCTTTATCGCCTCGCTTCCGTTTTCGCCTTCCCCTCCTTTTACGAAGGGTTCGGCCTTCCCCCGCTCGAAGCGATGGCGTCCGGAACGCCCGTTGTCGCATCGCACGCCGGCTCGCTAGGAGAGCTCGTAGAAAATGCCGGTCTCCTGACCGATCCCTACCGCCCAGCCGAGATCGCCTCCGCCCTTGCCGCCGTGCTCGACTCCCCTGCGCTCGCGGAGCGGTACGCAAGAAGAGGGCGGGAGCGGGCAAAACGGTTTTCTTGGAACGCCTGCGCAAGGAAAACGGAGGAGGCGTTTGCCGCCATGCGAACATAAAAAGCTCCCGTGCAGCGGGAGCTTTTTATGTCTCATCCGGTCAGATGCCTGACCCGTTCGAACCGGCGACGTCCGCGGCAGGTTCGGTCGAGCCCGGGATTATGCCGTCGCGAACAGGATCCGTACCTGATCCGGAATCAACAACCTCCGAGCCGGCCGGCGGAGATCCGTTCGAGGAAGGCGCCGACTCGTCCGTACCGATGGGGGGATCGGGACGACGGTCGTCAACACCGATAATCCAATACTCGAACGGCAAATCTTGTGCGGCCGGCTGAGCCAGGTGGAGGGTGAAATTTCCATCACCCTTTTCTCCGATCCAAGAGCCTCCGCCTGGATCCCCCAAAAAGGAGACAAAGACTTTGGATGTGGATGTCATGGACGGGTTGTGCACGACAACAGCTTTGTACCCCGACAGCACTTGGCTCTCGGAGACGCTCGCCGCTTCTTCAGATTGCACGAGAACGACGTTCTCGGCTTGCACGTTCTTCGCTTCCAGTTTCTGCGCGATCAGAATCCCCTCCGACGACACGCTCCAGAGCCCGCTCGTCGAAACGAGGGCCGAGACGTTC
>CAYMBC010000010.1:0-21532 GCA_964388605.1 uncultured Gammaproteobacteria bacterium | reverse complement strand
GTCGCTAATCGTCGTGACATGCCGGAAAAAAGAGCGTATCACCGTGTCGCGCGTTGGTGAAAAAAAACTGCCGAGCAGAATCGCTCCGGCGGCGAGCGACGCGAGCGCGATGGTTGCGGCCCGAAGCAGCGTTCCGGCGCTTCGTATGCGCGAGCGTTCCATCCAAAGGAGCGCAATCGCCATGACCGCGGTTCCGAGCCAGCCTCCGCGCGAGGAGGTAAGAAAAACGTTCACGCACAGGACGGCCAGCAAGAACGAGAGCCACCGCCGGGTATTTGTCTCCGGATTTCTCAGCAGCCACGAGCCGGCAAGCGCGATTGGCAGCAAGAGATAGTTGGCAAAATACAAAGGTTCGGCCGTCGTCGATTGGATGCGGGTGAAGCCCAGCACCGTTCGCGAATAGGTGCCGCGGAGACCCGTCATCCATGCGGGAGCCCCGAGCATGTCAGCGACGAATTGCCAGAGGCCGAAGATCGCCGCGAGGGCGGCAGAGGCGAGGATCGCGAGCCGCATAAGCTCGAGGTTTTTTTCGGTTTTCAGGATGTTCGGCACAAGCAGCGCGAGCGAGGCGGTGAACATCGTGAAGGCGAGAACGGCAAGGGAGCGATTCAGGTTTTCCGCATTCAATAAAGAGAGTCCGGAGGCGGCGAAGAACCCCGCGAGAGCCACGAAGGAGCCTCGTCGCCATTCGAGCGCGGCGCTTTCCCGCAATGCGGCGGCGCCAAAGAGCGCCCAAGCGGCGAGCAAGGCGATCTGGCTCGGGCGAACGTTGAACCCGGCAATCGAAAAGGCGCCGACGCGTTCCAAGGGAAGCAGTACAGCGACGGCGGTTACGGTAGCGAGAGCAGCTCGATCCATGCGTTTTGCATCTTCGTTTCGGAAAACTCGGTTGCTGCGCGCTCGCGCCCGGCCGCGCCCAGACGCCTCGCGCGCTCTGGATCGCGAAGCATCGTCAATAACGCTTCCGCCATCGCTTCCGGATCTTCCGGGGGTACCAAGAGCCCGGTTTTCTCATGGAGCACGAGTTCCGGCAACCCGCCGACGCGCGTCGCGATGATCGGAAGTCCGTCCGCCATCGCCTCAAGCGCGCTGATGCCGAACGCTTCTTGCGCCGATGGTACGAGGAGGATTCCGAAGCGCCCTGCTCCGCGAACGCGTTCGATATATCCATGAAACGCCGTTTTTTCGGATATGCCGAGCTCGAGCGCGAGCTTGGCCAGCGATTCGCGTTCCGGACCCTCGCCAAAAATATCCAGTTTCGCATTCGGGTTCTTTTTTGCCGCAAGGGCGAAGGCGCGAATCGCGAGAGATACGTTTTTTTCGCGGCTGAGGCGCGAGACGACGCCCACCGTATTCGTCGCGGGCGAATCGTTCCTTTGCGGAGACAAGCGAGCTCCCGGGGGGATAATGCGGATGTTCCGGAGCGGCACGCCGACGTTCGCGAGCGACGAAGCGGCCGCTTCCGAAACGGTGACGATATTCGCGATGCGCGAGCAGGCGGCGTACCAGCCTCGGTACGGGTTCAGTCGCAGCGAGCGCCCGGCGACGAGATGCTCGGCCCAAAGGATCCGCATGCCGATCAGGCGCGCGAACGGCGTTGCGAGGAGCTTTTCGGTAAGGGAGAGGCAAACGACGGTTTTAACCCCGTGAACGCGGCGGAACCAGAACAAGAGCAAAAACATGCACGGAGCGAAAAGGAGGGCCGTGACGGGAAAGGCCAGCGCCGCGATCGGCGTCACTGGCTCGATGCCGAACCAGGCGGCATGCGAGCTCCAGCCGCGTTTTTTGAAAATCGCAAGAAGGGCCTCCGAGGATGAAACGAGCACGGCATCGTTGCCGCCGTTCAGCAGGCCTTCGACGCACTGTTCGGTGTACCGTTCGCCGCCGCCCCGCGACGAAGCGTACGGGAAAGAAAGGAAGAGAACGCGCATGAAGTCATCCTTGCGCTGGCGGCAAGGCCACGCTCTGCCTGCGAGGCAGGAGGTTTTTTATCATCCCGAGATCGACCGCGCCGAGCGCGAGCGCGAGCGCGGCATACGCGGACGCTCCGACGGCTGTTTTCAAAAGAACGGGCATCTCCGGCAACAGGAAAACGAGCAGTGCCATCGCTGCGGCCGCAAAACCTGCGCGCAAGGCAACGCCGAAGCGCGGAACGAATCCCGTCGTGCGCCAGATCATCAGAAAGGTCGCGCAAGCGATAAACGCTTCGGTCACGAAGGTGATCCAAGCTGCCGCGATGGCTCCAAAACGCGGAACAAAGGCGATATTGAGGAGAATCGCGAGCACGGCATTGGCCGCGTAGCCCCAAATCATCTGGCGCTGCTTTTTTACGGCGATGACGGCGTGGCCGAAAAGCGAGCCGAAAAAGACGGCGGCGCAAGCGAAAACCAGCACGGTAAGCAAAGGACCCGCTTCCGAAAACTCCTCGCTCGTGAGCAGGACAAGAAGATCGTGCCCGAGGATCGCGGCGCCCGCAGCGAGCGGGAGTGCCAAGACGGCCATGAAATCGAAGGCTTTCTGCATGACGCGCTTCCAGTCCTCGGTGAAACTGCCACGGCTCGCCTGCACGAGCAGCGGCAGCACGAGACCCATGAACATGGTCGGTATGACGGTCAGCACGTCGAGGATCTTTCGCGCCGCGCCGTAGAGCCCGATTTCGCCGAGAGGGCGCGAAAGCGAGAGCGCGACGAACCCTCCCATCAGATACACGAGATTGAAGCTGATTGAGAGCGCAATCGGCCACGTCCTGTGCGCGACCTCTTTCCATACCGGCCAATCGAAGCGCCAGCCAAGGCGAACGAGCGTGCGCGCGAGCATCCAGTTCCAAAATGCGGTCAAGCCGTTGCCGAGCACGAGCATGGACAGCATCCACTCGAGCCCAAGATTCCAGCGAGCCGCCGCGATCGCGCCCAGCAAAAGCCCGGTGCGTCCGAGGACTTCCGCCGCCGCGGCGCGCGCCATCCGCAACTTCGTCTGCAGCACGCTCGTCAGCACCTGATTGACGGAGATGAGAAAGAACGAGCAGGAGGCGATGCCGACTCCGGATTTCACGCCGGGCGGATACGGAAAAAAGAGCACGATCACCGGGGCGATCAGGAAAAACACGGCGGCAGAGACGATGCGCAGCGTGAAGATGTTTGAAGCGACGGCGTCGCGTTCGGTTTCATGTTCGGACAACATAGCCACGGTCGTGAGCGACAATCCGAAATCGGCGAGGATGCCGAAAATCTGAAGGAAGCTCGTCACGGTCGTGAACGCCCCGTAACCTGATGCGCCCAAATAATGGGTTATGACGCCGAATGCGGCGAGGCTGAGAGCCGTGCCGATGCCGCGGCCGACGATCTGGACGATCGTGTTCTTCGCAATGCTGATGGTGCGCGACATATCGGCTTCAGCGTACTCGTTTCGCGCGCACGTTTCAAATTGATGGCGTTTGACGCAGCTCCATTTTTTTGATATGCTTTCGCCTAGAAACTCTTGCCATGCTTGTTGCCGGCGGACTCCACCCCTATGCGCTCAAGCGGCGTCAGAACGCTCTTTCGGGCACGAAATCGATCATGAACGGCGCCGCTCCGGCGCTCGTTCTCGCGATGGCAGTCATCGTCGGCTTCGCCTGCGGACTGCGCCTGCTCGACCGCCGTTATGCGCCGACCAGCCCGACCTCGCCGGTCGAGAGCCGGTCTTCCGATACCAAGCCGCATCACCTGACTGCATGAGACGCCTTTTCGCCATCATCGCGCTCGTCGCATCGTGCGTTGCGCCGCTTTCCGCGGAAGCGGCTTCGCGACCTTACGCGTCTTCGGGGTTGCAAGGGAGCGCCACGATTGAAATTCCTGCAGGAAGCGTTGGTCGCATTAGGCTCGCATTTAAAAACTCGGGCACGCATGTATGGCGCGGGTCGGGTTCCTCGTACGTTTCCGCATATGCCACCGGTCCGTACGGACGCAAGAGCGTTTTCAAGGACGAAAGTTGGCCGACCGAGCTCCAAGCCGCGAGATTGCGGGAAGCTTTGGTACGCCCGGGGGAGACAGGCAATATCGAGCTCGCGCTCCGCGCTCCGGAAGCTGTCGGCACGTACCGCGAACAGTTCCAGCTCGCCGTCGAAAACAAGGCTTGGATCCATGGAGCCGTCGCCAGGCTGACGGTCAACGTCGTTTCGGCGCAAGCCGCCGTTCGCGAGGATGTGAACGCCAAGGCGTATGCGGTCATGGATGCCGAAACCGGAGAGATACTTGATCAGCGAAATGGCGAGGAGATTCGCAGCATCGCTTCGATCACGAAACTCATGTCCGTCATGGTTGCGCGCGAAGCCGGTCTTGATCAGGATTCGCTCGTCAAGCTTTCTCGCGGCGACGAAGTCGGGGGAGGCCGCTTGCGCGTGGCGGTCGGTACCGAACTTACGGTGCGCGATTTGGTCGCGAGCGCGATCATTGGATCGGCGAACAATGCCACGAACGCCGTGGCCAGAGCGACCGGGCTTGCGGGAGAGGATTTCGTCCGACGCATGAACGAGAAAGCGTCCAGTCTCGGGATGAGCCATTCACGTTTCGCCGATCCTACCGGCATAGAAGTCGGCAACCTTTCCACCGCCAAAGAGGTCGCGATCATGGCGCGAGCGGCATTCAACGACGAGTGGATCGCGCCGATCGCCGCCGAGCCCCAGTATCAAGTTTCGACATCGAGCGGCCCCCACCTCATCAAAAACACGAATAAGCTCGTGCATGACTCCTCGCTGCACGTGACGGCCGGGAAAACGGGGTTCATCAACGAGGCGGGATACACGCTCGTGACGCGCGTCGAGAAAAGCGGACGCGACTTGATCATCGTCGTGCTCGGGTGCGATACGGTGGCGCATTCGTTCCGTGACGCGAAAACGCTTGCGGAAAAAGAGTGGACGGGGGAAAAAACGGCCTTGCGTTAAAAAACTCTCGCCAGAGAGTTTTTTCTTTATAAGCCCTGCTCGCGCATTTCTCGCCGCCCCTCCGCCCCGGGTCCCGAGCGCAGGACTTCGCGCGCTTCGCGCTTGCGGTCAAGCGCGGCGAGCTCAAGGATGCGCTGGCGAACGAGATTGGGGTTCGCCACCTGCTCAAAATGGAAATTCTCCTCGTTTGCCGCCGTTTGAACGACGACGCTTCCATACCCCAGCATCGTGGGGATGATCCCTTTGATTTCCGAGTTCACATCCTGAACGCGCGTCAGGTCGAGTTCCGAAACCGAACGCCCGAACAGGCCCTTCTGGTTGATGTCGATGATGCGGTCGTTCGTGACGATGTTGATGTCGAGGTAATAGTCGGTGAACTGGCTCAGAAAAAAAATCCAAATGCCGAGATAATAGGAAGCGATCAGCAGGACCATTCCCGGATATGCCAGTGGATGGGAAAAAACGGCCGCTTTTTCCGCCGCGAACACCGCTTTTCCGGCCAAAGGAATCGCGGCGAGGATGAAAAATACGAAGACCGGTTTCACAAAGACGATCGGATGCCTTCGTAAGACAAACTCGATCTTTTCTTCAGCGTGCTGAGCGAACAAGGAGGCTATCGACATACGTCAGAGAGCCGGAATTTCTATTTGAAGCAGGGGGGCGGGCGCTGTCCAAGCGACGGTTTCCACCGCCTTCCAAGCGTAGAAAAGAATCGTTGCCGAACCCGCGATGAAAAGGAGGCTTACCAGCAGGCCGATGGCGTTACGGGCTCCGTATTTTGCCAAGCTGATCATGTTGGCGAAGGAAAAAAAGAGGAAACCAAGCAGGAAAAGACCGAAAGGAAACAGGAGGAAGTAGGGCGGGATGGAGATCATGGCGAAGGCATCATTCGGGCGGAAAGGGGAAAATATCGCCGCTTCCTCCCGGGCTGTTTACGGAAGCTGCTTTTCGGGAGCCGTTAAGCCGAGGTGCGCGTACGCGGCGTCGGTCGCCATGCGTCCGCGCGGAGTGCGATGGAGCAGCCCAAGCTGGATGAGGTACGGCTCGTAAATCGTCTCAATCGTTTCCATCTCCTCAGAACTGGCGGCAGCCAAGGCGTTGAGGCCGACCGGCCCTCCGGCGAATTTCGAGATGATCGTTTCGAGGATGCGCCGATCGACTTGGTCGAGCCCGACTTCGTCGATCTCGAGCATCGCCAGGGCCTGATCGACGATCTCGTCGGTTATCGTACCATCTCCATGAAAGTCCGCGTAGTCGCGCACTCGCTTTAAAAGGCGGTTGGCAACGCGCGGAGTACGGCGCGATCGGTCGGCGATGCGCATGGCGGCGTCGGGGCGGATAGCGCATCCGAGCACTGATGCCGCGCGTTCGATGATCAGTTTCAAATCGTCGGCGCTGTAAAAATCGAGATGATACGTGACGCCAAAGCGGTCGCGCAACGGCGCGGTAAGAAGCGAAAGGCGAGTCGTTGCGCCGATCAGGGTGAAGCGAGGGAGATCCATGCGGAGCGTTCGCGCCGAGGGGCCCTTTCCGATCACGAGATCGAGCGCGAAATCCTCCATCGCCGGGTATAACACTTCCTCGATCAGCTTGTTGAGTCGGTGAATTTCATCGATGAAGAGCACGTCGCCTTCTTCGAGGTTCGTGAGAATCGCCGCTAAATCTCCGACGCGTTCAAGCGCCGGGCCGGACGTCGTGCGCACGTTCACGCCCATCTCGTTGCCGATAATGTGAGCGAGCGTCGTTTTTCCGAGGCCGGGGTTGCCGTAGAGCAGCGTGTGCTCGATCGGTTCGCCGCGTTTCTGCGCGGCTCCGAGGAAGACGGCCAGATGATCCTTCAATTTTTGCTGGCCGACGAATTCGGACAGTTTTTTCGGGCGCAGGCGGGCGTCAAACGCCGTTTCTGCCGGCTGGGAGGCAGGCGACACGTCGCGCGGCTGGGCTTTCTGGACGTCTTCTTCCATAGCGATTCCATCGTAGGGGAAAAGTGGCGAACGGGGCAAGGCGCTATTCTTTCCTTACAAAAATTCCCTCGATGCTTGTCGAGGGAACGCTTGGTACCCGGAGAGGGATTCGAACCCTCAAGCCCTTGCGGGCAGGGGATTTTAAGTCCCCCGTGTATACCGTTCCACCATCCGGGCGTACGGATACGCTACCAAAAAGGCGTTTGGTTGTCAGCACGCTTGAATCCTGATGCGCTTTCGTTTGCAACAGATGCGTGAAAAGTTCTTTCGAGTTTTTTCACGCCTCCTTCTCTTCTGCGGCGGGAGCAAGTTGCTTGTACGCCACGTAGCCGGTGAGCGATGCCCCCAGTACGCTCGAGAACGAAGCTAAGCAAATGAGGCACCATGCGTAGATGACGAATGCTTCCAGATAGGTCAAATAGAGCGAGAAGGCGAATCCTCCCGCCAAGAGCGCAAGCAGCGCTTTGCCGATCACGGGATCCTTCGTCTTCAAGAAATGGAATGCCAAGATGCCCATGAGGACGTAGCCGATGACGCCGAGGCCGGCGACCGGGAATCCGAGGATCTCGCCGTATGGTCCGCGATTCACGAGATCGCAATTGAAGGTCGCTGAAACGTTGCAAGCGCCTCCCCCGAGCGGCGCGTAATGCTGCTTCAGCGCGTAAAGCGAGACGGAGAGGCCCACGGCGATGAAGAAAAACAAAAACGTGTAGGCGTGTTTGCGGATCATAGGGTGAGATTCTAAGCGCGTTCGCCGCGAAGCATCAAGCTCGCACCGTCGCGCGAGGGCTTAGGGAAGGGTGCAGCCGGCTTTTTCGGCGAGTGCCTGGGGCAGCTCGACTTTTTCCAGGCGCGTGCCGTCGCCGAAGATCCATGTCGGATAGCTTTGGATGTTCGCGTCGTCACACGCTTTTGTCTGGCCTCGTTGATTGCCGGGAAGGGCGCATTCCACGTACGTAACATAGGACATGGATTTTCCGAACATGCGCTTCTGTTCCGCGCAATGCGGGCACCAAGAAGCGCCGTAGAACTTCGCGCCTTTTTCCGTCAGGCACTGGGCAAGCTTGTCGTATTGGCCGGGTACCCCCTTCTCCCGAACGGAAAGATAAATGAGGCCGCCGATGACAAAAATGACAGCGGCGAGCGTGATGAGCAGGCTGGAATATTTCTTGAGGTTCATAGGGAAGTGAAATCCGCTTTACTTTAGCAGGATTCCTAGAAAGAAAAAAGCCCGCAGGATGTGCGGGCGTCGATGTGAGTACAGCTAGCGCGGACAGCGTCCGACGGTATCGCCATGATTTTGGTGCGCCATCACGGCAGCATCGGCGACGCAAATCTCATGAGGGGAAGGGCGATACCGTCCTGGGTAGTGGCAGAGCAGCGTCTTTCCGGGGCGACAGGCATGATCGCCGTCGTCCGGCTCGCCGTCGCAGACGCACGTGCCGTCCTTGCAGACGGTTCCGGAACCGCAGTCCTCATTGGAACAGCAGGCCGGCGGCGGAGGGTCGTCGGGAACGCACATGCCGTGATGGCAGTGCTGCCCGGCTGGACAACCTCCGCAGCACGTGCCTCCGTCACTCCCACTCCCGCTTCCTCCTCCAGAACCACCATCAGGACGATCCGATCCGCCATCGTGGTGTCCGTGGCCTCCATCTTGGGGGCCAGCATCGGTGTCCGTCGCCTCCTCGTCGCCGAGAGGGTAGTGGGCGCAGCTCGACGCGGCGAGCATGTAGAACGCCAGGACGAGTGCGAAGATCGAAAACGCAAAGATCTTTTTGGTCACGTGTCCTACTCCTTTTTACCAGTTCCAATTCAGGAAGGCGCTGGTGGCGCCTCCCACGGCGAATCCGCTCTCACTTGGATCGTAGGAACCACGACCCAAGAAGAGCAGTCCTTCCACGCGAAGAGTGACAGTCGTCCACTGCTGGCGCAGGACGATTCCGGGTGTCAGCCCGGAATAGGCTCCATCCCCCTTGCCGGGAAGCGTCGCTTTTATGGACTGGTAGGAGAGTCCAGCCGTCAGGCCGAGCCAACGCTGCGACAGGAAGCGCGTGATGCCTACACGGAGGATCAGGCCGCTTTCGCGTCCTGGAGACCAACGATAGGTGTCGGCACCTGCCGCGAGACCAGCCGTGAGGGTCAGCTCGCTGCCGGCGTTGTTCAAGGGAGCTTGCACTTGGAGCGCTGGACCCCAGGCCCAGGCGTAGTCACGAAGCGGGACGTAGATCCCGCCCGTCACGCCGATAGCGATGTTGATCGGGGTCATGATTCCGGCTTGGCCTTGCGGTCCGGCCGGCCCCTGTGGGCCTTCGGCACCGCGTTCGCCTTGCGGCCCCTGTGGGCCTTCCGGTCCTCGAGGACACGCCGCACACGACTTCCGACCGCCGCCCTGATCTTGAAGGGCCTTAGAAGGCACACGCCGCTTTTTCACCGCTTTCTTTGGCTTTGGCGGAGCCTCAGTCGGCCTGCACAGGGGGAGAGGGTCGGCCGCAAAAGCCGAACCCGAGAACAGGGTCAAGAGCACAACGAGGAAGAACTTCACAAGTTTCCTTTCAATGAACGTCAACGCGGTATGCGCTGAGTTGGGCGGTTTTTACCAGGATTTTGTTTTTTTGTCAAGTGCCTTGCTCGATCGCGACCATGCGAAGAAACTTCGTCACTCGCAAGCCGTTCCAGCGAAACAAGGCATTGACAGTCTCAGCGCGTTTGAGTAGGATATCCGTTGTCAGCGTGCGCGGTAATAGCTCAGTTGGTAGAGCGTCTCCTTGCCAAGGAGAAGGTCGCCAGTTCGAATCTGGTTTACCGCTCCATGCAAAAGCCCCGGTCGTTCCGGGGCTTTTGCTGTTTAAGCCGTGTTTTCTTTTCGAGAGGTTGCTTTCAGCGCCAAGCGTTCAAGGCGCGCATTTCTCAGATAACCGGCCGTTCCTGCAGCTCCTGCTGCGACGGTGAATGCGGCAGCAGAGGGCCAGGGCAATCGCGGCTTTGGCACATCGCGGTTCAACGTTTCAACCGGAACCGTTTTCAGCAAGCGGAACGATTCCATGCCGGGCACGACGACCCGAGGCCTCGCGCCCGGAGAGATGAAGCCTTGAATCTCGATGCGGTCTCCAGGCTTGAGCACGCCAGCGGATTTCGGCAAGGCGACATCGCCTTCAATTCCGTTCAGGCGCACCTCGGCGCCATCGGCGCGAAGCGCGACCAGATCGGCCGTAAATCGGTATCCGCCCGCTTCATCCGGCCAGCGGTCAATTGTCGCGAACGTGCTCGATGCCGCGCTGCCCGATGTTTTGATGGAATTCGGATTCGCCAAGAGAAACAAGGAGCCTGCTTCTTCTTTCGCTTGCGCCACGAACGAAATCTTCTGACCCGGAACGAATCTTGCCGCCGTCGATTTCGAGAGCCGCAGATCGTCGATGCTTCCTGCGCGTAAAAGGTACATCCGTGTTTTCGAGTAGACTCCCGGCGGAACCGCGACGGTTCCTGAATAGGCCGTGCCTTTATATCGTGCCGCGGCGGGTTTTTTCACCGCGGGTTCTTCGGATTTGCGAGGCATGGCTGTCGTGATGACGAGCGGCTCGGTATGTTGCGGAGCCTCCTTCGTTTCCGCAGGGGCGGAGGCTGGTGGCGCAGCTTGTGCCGCGGCGGGTACGGAAGGCGTTTCTCCGGCCGTTTCTTGGGTGTCGAAGCTTTCATCGTTCTTTGTCAAGGCGTTTGCGGCGTTCGGGGTTGGAGATGCCGTGACGGCAAAGGTGTCCTGAAATTCGATCCGGATCGCAGATTCGCCCTTCTTGATGTCACCGACATGCGGATGATGCGATGTTTCCCAGTCGCCGTAGGCCAGGCCGTCGAGAACTCTGCCGCGCTCATCTTTCAGCACAACAAGATCTCCCGCGTTGTTCAAGCTGCCTTTCGGAGCCGAAATCACGAGCCGAGACCACGGTAGCAGCACGCCTGACAGGGTCGTGGCCGTACCTTTTCCGTCCTCAAGCGTCCATCCGTCGAGAATGTCCCCGATTCCTGATGGGTTCACGAGCTCGATCCATTCCGTTTCTCCGGAACGGGGCGCTGGATAGAGTTCCGAAAGGCGCGTCGCTGCCATCGGAGAAAGCGGAGAATTCGTTTGCGGCCTCGGGCTTTCAATGGGATCAGCTGGCACCTGCTCGTGCGGCGGTTCGGCTTGAGCGGGAGTTGAAGCGCTTGCTTGGCAGGTTCCGGGCGAGCCCAGCTCCATCGAGCCAGCATCAAAGCCGAGCGATGACGTGGCGCTGGTCCACGCGCCAGCAACATCGCCGTTTTGAAGCGGCCGCAACCGGGTCATCGTCGCTTTGGTACTGCCGCTTGTTCCCGCAAACGGAGGCGTGCCGGAAGCGCCGGCAACATCAGCCAACGCTCCGGAAGCGTCGTGCAACGAAAGAAACAGTTGCGCATTGGAAAGCGATACTGACGTGGTCACGTAATGCGCCCGAACGCCCAGGCTCGATTTCGCGTCGTCATCGCCGTAGTTTGAAAGCAAGGGCGCCCCCGATTCGGGGACGATACTCCCGCTCGGGAGTACGAGAGCGTTTGTCGATGCGCCGCGAAGGCTCCACTGCGAAAGGTCCGTTCCTGGCGCGGCGCACAGTTCGATCCACTCGTCGGACGTCGAGAGGGAAGATCCAGCCCAAGCGATTTCGCTGATGTACACTGAGCGGTTTGCCGAAAGCGAAGAAGTTGATGCTTCGGCGTGTACCGAAAGCGGGGAGCCAAGCAGGCACGCAAGCGCGAACACGATACGCTTCATACGCTCAAAAAAAATGAATAATGCCCTGGTGCACGTGGCGCGCAGCAGGCAGACCGCGTCCTAGCAGAGGCCCTCTTTTTCATGCAAGAGGGGACGTGCTAAGCTCCTTTCGTCCGTGCTGCGGTGGCGAAATTGGCAGACGCGCCAGCCTTAGGAGCTGGTGGGGTAACCCGTAGAGGTTCAAGTCCTCTCCGCAGCACCATGCAAAAAAAGCCTGAAAAGGGCTTTTTTGTTTCTTCAAGATATGTCAAGAACTATTGACAAAAACAGCTAGATATGCTATCCTGTTCGCAGGTATATAGTGGAATCCCCGTACCATAAAGGAGGCCGTCGTGATCCGGAATATTCCGCAAGCGTCTCGGCATGTGTGGAGCGTGTGTTTCGGACTGTTGCTCATCGCGTGCGCTCTTTCTGCTGATTGGGATTGCTCCGGGTGGAGAGAGATTCCGCCGGCCACCCGCGCGCGCATGGAGGAATGCGCGCACGCACAGAGGGCGTTCATTGGCGACGACATCGAGTTTGCCGCCGCACGCCCCGATTGCCGCATGTATCTTCGTCGCCCTTTTGCGCCATCGTTCGGTTCATCATCCGCTTCGCGCGAGCGATGAAAAAGCCCGCTCGGACATGTGTCCGGCGGGTATTATTTTTTCTGTCTTTTGAGAAGACCGCGTTTGGGCTTCCATTTCGGTCGAGGGCCAAGGATCTTTTTGAGAACCTTGTGCTTGAGCGTTCTCTGCTCCACAAGAGCGAACGCAACCCTCAGGATTTGTTGTTTGCGTCGGCGGAGCGTCTTGGTCGCTTCCTTTTCGCATTCGGCCAAAATCGCTCGTATGGCCTGGCCGGTCTGTTTATGGATCTCATCGTTCAGTTGCTCGACATCTACCATGCCCACCTCTTTCCAGAGGCCTTCTTTAGAAACCAGGATTCGTGCCAGCTCCGTCGCGTTCTCAATGTCGTTGCGCGATCCTAGGTAGCCTTCGCCGAGGCAGAGCAACTCTGCAATCCGCCCTGCAAAGTAGACGCGAATTCTCGCCTTGGCTGCTTCTACGTTCAAGAGGCTTTCCTCCCACGACTTCCTCTTTCCTGTGACGCTTCCCAAATCTTGTTGTTTGGGCACGATCGTCACGCTCTTGACGCCGGGCAGAACAGACTCGTACCAGCGAGCCACGACGTGGCCAGCTTCATGCACGGCGTTGGCTTGCTTCGCTAGGTCTTTTCGAATACCCATCGCGATTCCTCCTGCTAAAGTACTGTTTTCAACATAGCGAGTAAGCGTCTAGCAGTCAACGTTTGCTACATTCTGACGTACATGACTAGAGAGCGGAGAAAAACAACGTCTTTTTTCGTCGTTTTAGTTTGTTCTCTTTTTGCCAATACAAGAGAAAAAACGACTGAGCTGTCTTGACAAGCCTTCATTTTTCTTCTATTTTTGGTCGTCGCGAACTATGCTGCGACCGCAGGAACAAAAACCCGCACTGTACCTTCCAATCGAAAGAAGAAAATCATGGCGAAACGCGTCCTGTTCCATAGTCCGCAGATGGCGGAGCTCGCGCGCGAGATCGTCCGTCGCAACAACGGCGAGATCGCGCTGGGCGACATCGATTTCAAGCGCTTCCCCGACGGCAGCCCGAACACCAAGGTGCTCGGCGCCAAGGAGTTGGCGACGAAGGACGTGTCGTTCCTAGCCTGCTTCGACGACTGGGGCACGTACTTCGAGCAGCTCAGCGTCCACTACCACCTCGCCGGCCTGGCGCCGCGAAGCTACCGCCTCATCGTGCCGTTCATGAAGACGTCCACGATGGAGCGCGCCACAAGCGAGGGCCAGGTTATCACGGCCGAGACGATGCTGCGCGCCCTCGGGGCCATCGGCCCCGCCGGACCCGGCCTCGTGCCCGTGTACACCTACGACGTCCACGCGCTGGCTATCCGCAGCTTCGCAGGTCCGAACCTCGTCCTGCGCTTGAAGACCGGCCTCAAGCTGCTCTTCCAGAAGCTGGAAAAGGAGCCGGGTCTCGACACGTTGACCATCGCCTTCCCCGACGACGGCGCCAAGAAGCGCTTCGGCGAGATGGAAGCGCTCATGGAGGCGCAACAACGCCTGGGATTCACGATCGCCGTCTGCGGCAAGAACCGCATCGGCGACGAAGACCGCAAGGTCGTCCTCCAGGAGGGCGACGTGCGCGGCCGACGCGTGGTCATCATCGACGACCTCATCCGCACCGCGAACACGCTGTTCGCGTGCGCCGAAGTCATGCGCCGGAGCGGCGCCATCGACGTCGATGCCTACGGCACCCACGTCGTCCACGAGGACGGCGGCTGGCGGAAGTTCGACGGCGGCGTCATCCGCAGGCTGTACACTACCGACTCCTGCCCCAGCGCCGCCAAGGAGCTCCGGGGCAGTCCGCATGCCGAAGTGTTCACGCTCGCCGACTCCATCGCCAACGCCATCCGCGAGTAGAAAGGAGATCCTCATGTCCCGCACCAAGATCGAAGTCGTCCTCTGCTCCAAGAGCCGCATCAAGCGCGACGCCACCGACATCGCCCTCGCCCGGCTCGACGGCCTCAAGTCCGACGTCATCGAGCGCGACGGCGACTCCGGCGTTCCGAACCAGCCGTACGAGCACATCGTGACGCTCGGCGGCGCCATCCACCGCGCGCACGGCCTGCGCCCGGAGTGGCCCGGCCGCTACATCCTGGCCGTCGAGAACGGCATCGCGCCGCGCGGCCAGGGGTACGTCGACCTCGCCTACGTCGTCGTCCTGACGCCGGACGGACGGATCGTCATCCGCCACTCGGAGAGCGTCCCGGTCCCGCCGGAGCTCGTGGAGCGCTCGCGCGCCACGGACTGGAACGTCACCGCCGGCAAGCTGGAAGCCGCCCGCACCCCGGGCTGCGACCACGCCGATCCGCACGTCGTCTGGTCGGGCGGCAAGACCGACCGCCGGACGCTCCTCGCATCCGCCATCCTCGACGCCATGAAGGCCGCAACCCTCAACCACGGAGCCTGAAGATGCCTGTCCCGAAGTCCTACCGTCTCCAGATCGCCGACGTCGTCCGCCAGCTTCCGGTCTTCGAGGTCGCCCCCGGCGTCTCGATCGCCATCATGAACCTGCTCGGCGACGCCGAGCTCACGGAGGCCGCCGGCAAGGCGCTCGCCGCGCTGGTGCCGCCGCAGACCGAGGTCCTGGTCATGCCCGACGGCAAGGCCATCGCCCTCCTGCACGTCATCCAGCGCGAGACCGGCCTCCCGGCCGTCGTCGCCCGCAAGCGCCGCGTGTCCTACATGCGCGAGCCCGTGCTCAAGGTCTCGGCCGTGAGCATCACGACCTAGGCCGAGCACACGTTCTTCCTGGGTGCCGACGACGTCGCGAAGCTGAAGGGCAAGGACGCCCTCGTCATCGACGACGTCGTCTCGACCGGCGGCACGCTCAAGACGCTCGACGCCCTGCTCGACAAGGCCGGCGCGCTCGTTGTCGGCGTGATGGCCGTCGGCACCGAAGGCGACGCCCGCCCCGGCGTCATCGCCCTCCACCACTTCCCGGTCTTCACCGGGTAAGCGAAAGCCCCGACTCTTCGGGGCTTTTTTTCGTTCAGGCCGTTTCCATTGTCCGGCTCACGCTCCAGAGGAGCTCGAACAGCTGGCGGGCCGTCTCGGCGATCGATCGGCTTTCGACGGTCCAGGCCAGGCCTTCGTCTTTGGAGGAGAAGAAGGCCACGGTGTCGTCCCAGCACATCAGCGAAGCCTTGAAGGCCAGCTCGCGGGGCAGGAACTTCGCCTCGCGCAGTTCGCGCTCGTGCGCCGCTCTCGAGTATTTCTTGATCTCGTACTTCTCGACGCGCAGGCTCCGGAGCGTCAGCCCGACCTTCAGGCGCCGCCGCGTGAAGTGGAACTTCTCGCCGAGGATCTCCTGGAGGTCCTTGGCGGAGACGATTTCGAGGAGCGGCTTCCGCTTGGCGGCGAGCGCCAGGTGGAAGACGTCCGTCATGCGCTCGCGCTCGTAGACGCGGATGCGCGCGGGGCGCAGCTCGTCGGTACGGAGCTTCTGGAGATGAGGGATGATGCCGGCGGCTTCCTCGATCTGGCGTTCGAGCAGCCTCCGCAAGATGACGGGATCGTGCGCCTCGTAGACGTTGCGGCTGCCGCGCTTGGCCACGGCCACGAGCCCGGCTTCGGCTAGGCGCGTCATGATCGATTGTACCGTCGTGACCGGAAGTCCTGCGGCGTGGGCGATGGGCGTGAGCGACGTGCGCCCGAGCGGGAGTAGCGCGAGGTAGACTGCCTGCTCCTTCGCGCTTAGGCCGAAGCGTTTGAGCACTTCGCTGACCTCCTTGTATACGATTTTTTTCGTAGAAATTCTTAAGGGTTATGACCCTAGAATAAGCCAAAATCATCTTTCATGTCAATTTTCAAACGATATTTTACGGCGTATATGAAGGCATCCTGGCATGCTGGCATCGCCAGCGGATCGCTGGTACCCGCTCTTTACCAAGGAAGTGTCATGAAGGTCATCAAGAAGGGGTTTGAGAATGCGCATTTCGGCAAGGAATTTGTGTGCAAGGGACACGGATTGGGGTCGAAGGTTGGCGGTTGCGGCGCAGTGCTTCACGTGGTACCCGCCGACATCTGCGTCTTTAATGATTACGATGTCGACTCTACCTACTGGTTCGTTTGCCCCGAATGTGGCGCCAAGACGTCTATCAAGTACGACGCGTTCAAATAAGGAGAAAGCTTTGAAAGCTTCAAAGAAAGCGAACGGTTCGCCCTCTTCGTGCCCCATGTCCTATATCAGCACCAGCTCCGGAAGATTTCAGCGAGAAGCATCAGCGAAGCTGGCGCGAGGGCGCAGTCGGAACCTTGCAGGGTTCCTTTTTCTTTACAAAAAATCGGCGGGCGTCGAACCGTTCTCAATAATGATACGTCTTTCCGGCAAGCACCGTCATGGCGCGGTACAACTGCTCGAAAAGAACGGCGCGCGCCTCGCCGTGCGTGAAAGTCATGGAAGAAAGCGAGAGTTTCATCTGGCAGGCGTCCGCGAGTTCTGGATCAAGACCGAGCGCCCCGCCTATCAGGAAGACGATCTCGCGGCCGCCTTGCCCTTCGCGTTCGAGCGCTTCCGAAAACTTTTCAGTCGTGAGCGATTTCCCTTCTTTCACGAGCGCGATGGCAAATGCGCCCTTGGCGAGTTTCTTTTTCAGCGACGCGGCTTCCGCGCGCAAGATCGCCGGCGCCTCGTGCATCGACTTGAATGGCGCCTCCGCGGTTTCGACGACGGAGATTTTGGCGAACGGCGAAAGGCGCTTTTGGTATTCGGCGACCGCGTCTCTCCAAAACGGCTCTTTCAAGCATCCGACGGCTGCGACAGTGAATTTGAACATGCTCTCAGCCTAACCGTCTTTTTGAAAAAGAAAAAGCCCTGCATTAGGGCGCGAGGAGAAGATCGAGCAGTTTTTTCCTCGTCTCCTCCGCGCTTGGAGGACGGGCGAAGTAGCGGAGCAAGCGGTCTGCCCTCTCGTCCGATAATCGGAAAAACGAGTCGTGTTTCTGCAGCCAGACGAATCCTCGCCCGAGACGGGGTTCGGGACGCATGCGTCCATAACCGAAGTTTTCGCAGATGAGAGCCACGGTCTCATCCCCCCAAAACAGGGTACGACCCGTATCCAGATGCGTGCGGATCGGACAGATCGTGATCTTGAGTGAGGTGTCGCAGGGATCCGTGCTGGCATGCCCTCGTGCATACCACGCGTTTTCAACAAACTCGGCGGGAGCACCAGGGCGTTCAACGACCCGCGCAGACCGATGCTCGTCGACAAGCTCGAGCCCGTCCTCTCGCGCGAGCTTCTGAAACCCGGTTCCCTCCGGCCGGAGCCATGCCTCCGCAAAGCAAGTGTAGTACATGCGCAGCGCCGGATCCTGATCGACGAGCGCGCAGAGCCTCATGAGGAGGAGTTGTCGCACGAAGTCCTCATCAGAAAAGATGGGGGCATTCGGATGCGTCGGTTGTTCGATGACGCGGTTACTACCTTGTTGGCCAAACCACCAGGCGCGCGTGCCGTTCAGCCGATCCAGCGCGAGGCAAATAACGCCTCTTTTGCCGTCTCGGGAGTATTCCGCAAAAACGCGAATGATCTGGCGTTCAGGATACTCACGCCCCTCGACAACGGTGCTTTCGCCGCTGTTGGACATCTCGTCAATACACAGGATGCGGGTGACATCTGCGAGATTTGTCGGGAGATGGGGAACATCCATCGCGCCCACGAGGGAACGGTATGCTCTCAGGTGAGACGCATCCATGCGAAAAAGGTTCTCGTTCATGCCGCGCTCCTTATTGCGTGGTAAAAGGCCGTTCGAACACGGTCACTCTGCGAGATTTTCCCGTCTCCGTCAATGAACAGAGGCGCGTATCAACGGTTTTGAGCGATTCGAAAAATGCCTGTCTCACAAACGAGACAGGCACGAAGTCAGGAATCCGCCGAGGCGGCGTAGGCTCCGATAAAGCGTGCATGAGGGCCGACCAAGGCGACAATAGAACGTCTTCCTGACCGAACTGCGGCAAATACCGCTTCCGGGTCGCCGAAGATTTGAGGATCTTCAATATCCACATCCACGGCAAGGGCAACGGCTTGCATTCCGGAATACTCCCGTAAGCGCGATCCTATCTCTAGTGACGCATGACGCAGAGCCATGCTGAGGACAACTGCCCAAGAAGCGGGATCGGGTATGTTCGCAAGCGTGGTTTTGAACGCCCTCCACGCTTCGTCCTTTCCCAAGCAAGGAGCAGCGTCCTTATATAAAGGTTCGACGTCGCTAAGCAACATCTTTCCCTGAACGAATCGCACGACCCCCGCGAACAGGGCGTCGCACTTTTGTTGGTGAGTACGCCCGTCTCTTATGCGGGCAAGAGAATCCCTGTCCATAAGTTCCTCCCGAATGAACCGTACTTATGGTGCTCTTGAAAAAAACGCGTGTCAATCTGCGAAGGAGCTTGAAGTTTTTTGATGCGTCCCGCGCATCAAAACGCGACGACTATTTTCATTCTTGCCGATCTGAAAAGCCTCAGAACAGGTCGCCGATCGCCCGTTTCTGAAAAATTAGCGCGGAAGCTACCGCACAGCCCTTCAAAAAGTCCTATTTTATAGCTAATCTTAGAGCACTTGACAGGCTCTTCGTACTTCACTACAGTGCCGCCTGTTACCTCGCTCTCCGCAGCAGAATGTGCTTCCCAAGACGGTACTTGACAGGTATTTGGGACTCATTTATACTGTGGACAACTTAAACCTCCTACTTTGCGTAACGCGCTCACAATCGAGTCGTAGCGTAAACCGAGCTAGCCCATGCTCGACTTCCGAAGTCGAGCCGCTGGAACCGCTTGGAAGGCGGTTTTTTTGGTCCTTTCTTCACCCAACTGACGCTTGTGAATCGAGACGGGAACTCCTGGTTACCTACGGGACTGCTATTCTACTGCAGACACTACGAGGTCCAGTTCCCATCCCGGTTCGTAAGTCGGAGTCCGTGTAGAAGCGGACGCACACCCTGACCGCAAGGCGGGGCCACGACAGACGGACGGAACCTTGACAACTGAATACAGACGAAATGACGTCAAGATAATAGTTAGAATTGGGTACAGTACATACAAGTACTGAATTGAATTGCAATTGAAAGAGTGACACTGCTGGAGCACATCGTGCTTCAGTAGTTGTAGATGAAAGGGTGTATGGTGGATGCCTCGGACGTTGAGAGCCTAAGAAGGACGTAGCAACCTGCGAAAAGTCACGGTGAGGTGGTAAGCAACCTTTGACCCGTGAATCTCCGAATGGGGGAACCCAGCATGATGAAGTCATGTTGCCGCCCAGCGAAAGCTGGAACGGTGGGCACCTGGTGAAGTGAAACATCTCAGTAGCCAGAGGAAGAGAAAACAAGGTTGACTTCTCAATCTGAGAATCCGCAAGGGTCTTCAGATTGAGCTAAGTCAGCGCATTCCCTAAGTAGTGGCGAGCGAAAGGGGATCAGTCTAAACCTATAGAGTTGCCGACCACACCGAGCTTGGCGCAAGCTAGGCCGCGGATGGAAGGTACGAGTGAAAGCTGTCGCTTTATAGGGGTCGATGGATGATGACAATGGGTTTCTTTCAAAACCCGGTGCCGTCGTGAGTTTCTAGAAGAACAACCTGGAAAGGTTGGCCAAAGAGGGTGATAGCCCCGTATTTAAAAGATTCCTCACACGTTGCAGTCGTTATTCCTAAGTACGGCGGGACACGTGAAATCCCGTCGGAATCCGGCACGACTATGTGCCAAGACTAAATACTCTCAATGATCGATAGTGAACGAGTACCGCGAGGGAAAGGTGAAAAGCAGCCCGGGAGGGCGATGAAATAGTATCTGAAACCATACACTTACAAGGAGTCAGAGCCCGCAAGGGTGATGGCGTTCCTATTGAAGAATGAGCCAACGAGTTAGATCTGTGTCGCTTGGTTAAGTCCCTGCGGGGACGGAGCCGAAGTGAAAGCGAGCCTGAATAGGGCGTATTCAACTCTTGGTTCTGATCGGCTTGCTGATCAGGGCCAAGATGTTGAAAGGTGGCGCAGACTGGACCCGAAACCCGGTGACCTAACCATGAGCAGGTTGAAGGTTTGCGAAAGCAAACTGGAGGACCGAACGCGTAAGCTGTGCAACACTTTGCGATGACTTGTGGTTAGCGGAGAAATTCCAATCGAACTGGGTGATAGCTGGTTCTCCCCGAAATAGCTTGAGGGCTAGCGCTGGTCAATATGTATGTGGGGGTAGAGCACTGAATGGGGACCGGTGGAGCAATCCTACGGTTCCCAACCAAACTCCGAATACCATATGCACTTCCCAGCAGTCAGACCATGGGGGCTAAGCTCCATCGGTCAAAACGGAAACAGCCGTTGATCACAGACTAAGGTCCCTAAATCTACATTAAGTGTAAAAGGCGGTCTTACGACTCAAACAACCAGGAGGTTGGCTTAGAAGCAGCCATCCTTTAAAGAAAGCGTAACAGCTCACTGGTCGAGTTGTTTGGCACCGAAAATATACCGGGGCTAAATGTAGTACCGAAGTCGTGGGATTGCGGAGTCAAATCCGCAATCGGTAGGGGAGCATTCCCAACAGCAGCGAAGTCGGACCCGTAAGGGCCGGTGGAGCGTTGGGAAGTGAGAATGTTGGCATAAGTAGCACAAATTGGAGTGAAAACCTCCAACGCCGTAAATCCAAGGTTTCCTGGGCAACGCAAATCGTCCCAGGGTTAGTCGGTCCTAAGGCCAACCAGAAATGGGTAACTGATGGATGAGCAGGTTAATATTCCTGCACTTCTCATGGCGTCCGATGGAGGGACGCATCGCCAGATCTCGAGCGCTCTATGGATATGCGCGTCGAGAAGCCCGATCCGACAGTAGGCAAATCCGCTGTCACAAAGGAGAGGGTGGTCGAAATTCGGCTTTACCGCTGGAAATTCGAGAAAAGGTGGTGACCAGAAAAACTTCTAGGGTTAAGTCATGAGAACCCGTACCGGAAACCGACACAGGTGGATGGGCACAAGTGTGCCAAGGCGAACGAGATAACCATCGTTTAGGAACTCGGCAAAAAAGTGGCCGTACCTTCGGTATAAGGCCTGCCACATCAAAGGCTCCGCAAGGAGAGAGAGATGGGGCCGCAGCGAGCGTCTTCTTTCCGACTGTTTACCAAAAACACAGGTCCCTGCTAAAGCCGCAAGGCGATGTATAGGGGCTGATGCCTGGCCAGTGTCAGAACGTTAAGAGGAGAGGTCATTCCGAAGAAATTTGGAGGCAGCCTTGAATCGAAGCGCTGATGAACGCCGGCGGTAACTATAACCGTCCTAAGGTAGCGAAATTC
>CAYMBC010000009.1:0-22602 GCA_964388605.1 uncultured Gammaproteobacteria bacterium | reverse complement strand
GTAAGACATCCCTCTTCAAGCTGATCCTCGGCGAGAACAAGCACCGTTCCGGCGGCATTTTCCTGACGCCGAAAGAAGCCACTGTGGGCATCGGCAAGCAGGTCTTCACGCAGGAGCAGCTCGACCTTAGCGTGCGCGAGCTCTTTGCCTCGACTTTCGCCGAAGTCCCGTACAACCTCGATAAGCGCATTGCCGACGTCTTCGAGGCCGTGAACTTCACGACCGATATTGCGAAGAAGGTTCGGGCGCACTCCGGCGGACAGCAGGCGCGCCTTCTCTTGGCATACGCCCTCATCCAGAATCCCGACATCCTTCTTCTCGACGAGCCGACCAACAACCTCGATCAGGCCGGTATCGATCACTTGACCGGCTTCCTTATGACGTATGACAAAACGGTCATCGTCATTTCCCACGACGCCGAATTCTTGAACGCGTTTACCGACGGCGTCCTCTACCTCGATGTGCACACGCACAAAGTCGAACAGTACGAAGGCAACTATTACAATGTCGTCGAGGAAATCGCGCAACGCGTCGAGCGCGAGCGCCAGCAGAACGCGCGCGCCGAAGCGGAAATTCGGAAGAAGCGCGAGCAGGCGGAAGTCTTCGCGCACAAAGGCGGCAAGCTCCGTTCCGTCGCCAAGCGCATGCGCGAGGCGGCCGAAGAGGCGGAAGAAAGCATGGTCGAAGTGCGCCAGGAAGACCGCACGATCCGCGACTTCACGATTCCGTGCCAGAAATTCGAACGCGAATTCAGCGGCAAGATCGTCGAGATCACGCAAGTCGGCATCGTGAAGAACGGCGATCCGGTCTTAAAAAAACTCGACCTCGATCTGCGCCGAGGTTCGCATCTGCTCTTGTCCGGTCCGAACGGCATCGGCAAGACGACTCTCCTTGAAAAGATCGCCGCTGGCACTGCCGAGGGCGTGAAGGTCGCTCCCGAAGTCGTCGTCGGTTATTACCGCCAGGACTTCTCGACGCTCGATTTCAATCAGACGGGCTACGACAGCCTTTACGACGCGATGGTTGAAAAGAGCGAACACGACCTCCGTTCGGCGGCCGCAGGCTTCCTGATTGACGGCAAGGCTCTTGCAACGAAGATTGGCCAGCTCTCCGAGGGGCAGAAAGGACTCCTGGCTTTCGCTCGTCTCATGCTCATGCGTCCGGGACTCCTGATCCTCGACGAGCCCACCAACCACATCAACTTCCGCCATCTCCCCGTGATCGCCAAAGCGCTTGATTCGTACGAAGGCGCCATGATCATGGTCAGCCACATTCCTGATTTCGTCTCGCAGATCCGCATCAGCGAGCGCATCGATTTGTCCGCGCTCTAGGAGAAAGAAAAAAGCCCTGCATCCAAAGATGCGGGGCTTGTGCGTTTCAAGAACGGTGGCGATGGTTGTCGATCACTTGCTGGATCTCCCAGAGTGCTTTGGCTTGATGCTCGGCCGGGATCGAGAAGATCTCCGGGAGCGTCCCGTGCCAGTCGTGGCTCGGGCGATCCGGGCGCGTGGCCGGTTCGAAGATCACGGGCGCCGGAGTCCCGTCGTCGGGCGTAGAGGCGAAGATTCGCATCTTGCCGCCGAGTCCCAGACGACCGCGCACGTCGTTGGCGTTGGCCAGGGCGCGCGGTGCGTGGAAGCGGTTGGTGACGAGGTAGACCTGCCAACACCCGCGCTCCGCGCACAGCCGGAGGTTTCTGTTCAGCTCCTCCGACGTGTTCTGGGAGACCGTGTCCAGCTCGACGCGCGGCGCGAGCCACTCGAAGAGGTAGTCGGCGGTCACGCCGAGGCACTCGGAGATCTTCTCGATCCGCCGCTGGACGGCGCGGTAGGTGTACTCGGCCTCCTTGAGACCATCGCGCTCGCTGGCGCCGGTCGAGAAGACGACGAGATCTGCGTCCAGGTTGAGGGCGAGACTTACGCCATAGGTCGCCCGGCCGTCGAGACGACCGTCATCGAGATGGCCGAGTACGAGATCATCCCAGATAGCTGCTCCAAGCCTTGAATCCACGTGGAAGCCGTGGATCAGGACAGCGGTACGATGGGTTCCCATGGCGGTCCTCCTGTGATAGGCCCTTTTGAAATGAACAACACGGTATTTGTAGCAGAAATAAGCTAAAATGTCAAGAAGCTTCTTCCGCGGCCGCGGCATCTGCGCTACACTCCTCCCTATGAAAGACAAGGCGCTCACGCTCGTAGCCGGAATCGCGATGCTCGTCGGCGGTGTTTTTCTGTTGCTGCCGTCTTCGCATACGGTCGAAGGCAGCCAAGAACGCGTCCAGGCACCGTCGTCTGCACCGGCAACTGCGCCAGAGGAGCCCAAGGAGCGCGTTGAAACCGTCGAGATCGCTCCAAAAGCGACGTACGGCGTATTGATGGAGGAACAGGGTGTTGCCGCCACCGACGCGACTGCCATCTACGAGGCAGCCAAAAAACTTTACGACCTGGCGGCTATTCGCGCCGGAAAACGCCTTGAGTTGTCGTATGATCCGGCATCCGGGGAGTTGAAAGGATTGTTGTACGCTCCGAGCAGCGAAGAGGAATTGCGTGTGCGCAAGGATGCTGATAGCTGGAAGGCTTCGCTCGAGGCGATCGCCTACGACATCAAAATGAAGACCGTGAAAGGTACAGTCACGTCTTCGCTCTATGCTGCCGGCCTCGAACAGGGGATGGATGAGCGTGCCGTGATCGAGCTCGGCGACGTCTTCCAGTGGACGATCGACTTTGCCCAGGATGTCCGCGTCGGCGATACGTTTAAAGTCGTCTACGAAGAACGCTATCGCGACGGAGCGTACGTCATGCCAGGACGCGTCTTTGCGGCCGAGTACGTGAATGGCGGCGAAACCTATCGCGCGTTCTGGTTCGAAAATGCCGCTGGCGAAGGCGGTTACTACGATGAAAAAGGAAACTCGCAGCGCAAGATGTTCTTGAAAGCTCCTGTCGCTTTTAAATACATTACGTCCGGTTTCACGACGGGCTTGCGCTACGTGAGCGCGTTCAATACGTCGACGGGCCACCGCGCCATCGATTACGCCGCTTCAAAAGGCACGCCGATCCGTGCCACGGCTGACGGCGTCGTCTCCTTTGCCGGCTGGGACGGTCCCTACGGCAACAAAGTTTCGATCCGTCACAACGGCACGTACACCACGAACTATGCGCATCAGTCGAAGATCGCCGTGAAACGCGGGCAAAAAGTCACGCAAGGTCAGGTGATCGGCTATGTCGGATCGACCGGATTCTCGACGGGTCCGCACCTGCATTATGAGATGGTAAAGAATGGCACCAAAATCAATCCGATGAAGGAAACCTTCCCGGGCACCGATCCGATCAAGCCGGAGGAGAAGACGGCCTTCGAAGAAACTGTCGGACGGTGGTCTGACCAGTTAAAGTGAAACGCGCTGCGAACGCCGATATTCAACTGCCGATCTCGGCTAGAAGCGAGTACCATTCTTTTTCGAGGCGCGCCAATTCTTCATCGAGCTCTTTGAGACGCGCGTACTTTTCCGGAGCGTACTCCGTCGGGTTTTCAAAATAGTAGGCGAGTATTTCGCTCTTTTCCCGATCGAGAGTTTTCATGCGCTCTTCAATTTTCTGCTGACGCCTGCGTTTTTCTTTCAGGATAGCCTGTGCGTGACGACGGGTCTCAACCTCGGCGGCCGTCGTCGGCTCCGATTCGTTTTCCGCGCCTTGCACGTCTTCTTCCATGGCGGCGCCGAGATCGGCGAGATACTCTTCGTATGTTCCCGGATACTGTCGCACTTTCCCTTCGCGCGCTTCAAAGATGCGCGTTGCGATCGCCTTGATGAACGATTGGCTGTGGCTCACGAAAACGATCGTTCCGGGATAGGTTTGCAGGGCTTTGGCGAGCGATTCCGAGGTCTCGGCGTCCAAGTGGTTCGTCGGTTCATCGAGAAGCAGGACGTTGTGCGGCGACAGCAAGAGGCCTGCTAAACACAAACGCGCCCGCTCTCCTCCGGAAAGCACGGATACGCGCTTTTCGAGATCGTCCTCGCGGAACAGAAAATCCCCGGCCATTTTGAGAAGGTCTTCCTGCCTCGCGGACGGCGGCGCGGAATGCGCGAGGTGGTTCATAACCGTATCTTCGGGCTTAAGGGAGGCTTCGGTGTGCTGCGCGTAGTAGCCGATCTCCGCCTTGTGCCACCATTTGGCGATGCCGGCTGCCGGCGGCAAGAATCCGGAAATCGTCTTGAGCAGCGTGGATTTGCCCATGCCGTTTCCTCCCAAAATCGCCACGTGCTCGCCGCGCTGCAGGTCGAAGGTGATTTCGGATGCCACAATCCGTCCGTCATATCCGATAGAAAGATCCTGAACATGAAGAGCTGGTCCGTGCGTAACGAGGGGTGCGGGGATCACGATGCGCGCCGTCGGTAAAAGGCTTTCAACGTCGATTTTGGACATCTTCGAAAGCTTTTTGATGCGTGACTGCACTTGTTTCGCTTTGCTCGCCTTGAAACGGAAACGGTCGACGAATTCCTGGATATGCTCGCGTTCCTTCTGTATTTTTTTGTTAGTGCGCAGTACGAAGGCGTGCGCTTCGGCCTTCCGTGCAAGATAGGCATCGACCGGTTCCGATGCCGTCGTCAATTTCCCGCGTTCAATCTCCGCCGTGCGTTCAGCGACGGCATTCAAAAACGCGCGATCATGCGACGTGACGATGAACGCGCCACGATAGGTTTTGAGAAAGCGCTCAAGCAAGAGGAGTGTTGGCAAGTCGAGGTAGTTGACGGGCTCGTCGAGCACCAGCAAATTCGGTTCCATGAGCAACATGGCCGTTAGTTTGAGGCGCATTTGGTATCCGCCCGAAAGCGTGGTTGCCGCTGCTTCAAGGTTCGCGCGGTGCAGGCCGAACTGCGCGCCCATTTTGGCGCAGGCCCACGTTTCACGTCCCGTTTTTTTGACCAAATATTCAAAGCCGGTCACGCCTTCCGGGATCGTTTCGTGCTGGGAAACCGCGCCGAGACGAAGTGAGGGGAACACACGGACTTCGCCGGCATCCGCTTCTTCTTCGCCGAGCAAGATGCGGATCAGCGTCGACTTGCCAGCGCCATTGCGGCCGATCAAAGCGATTTTTTGCCCATCCGCCACAGTCAAATCAACCCCGTCTAAAATAACGGAGCGACCGTGGGTCTTTTTCAGGCCGGAGAGTTCGAGCAGGGTGCGCATACGGAGTAGCGTACGCAGTTTTTAAGCCAAAAGCAATAAAATCCGCCGTTGAATGCGCTCGTCGCGAGATCTGACCGTGAGTGTACCTGCTATTATGGTCGACATATGTCATCTTCTGCGATTGCCACCTTTGGAGCCGGCTGTTTTTGGGGAGTTGAGGAGACCTATCGTGTTCTTGAAGGCGTCCTAGAGACGACGGTGGGGTATATGGGCGGAGCCAAGTCTTGGCCCACGTACGAAGACGTGTGCAGTGATACTACGGGCCATGCCGAGGTCGTGCGCATCACTTACGATCCGACGAGGATTGCCTACGAAAAACTTCTGGACGTTTTTTGGAAAAATCACAATCCAACGACGTTGAATCGCCAGGGCCCTGACATGGGAACACAGTATCGTTCCGTCATCTTCTATCATGACGCCGCGCAAAAAGCGGTGGCGGAACGTTCAAAAGCGGAGTTGGAGGCTTCGGGTAAATGGTCAAAACCAATTGTGACGGAGATCGTTCCCGCCAAGGGGTTCTGGAGAGCCGAGGAAGACCACCAAAAATACCTTCAAAAAAGAAGGCTTGGCTCCTGCCATGCGTGAAACGTCGGTAGCATGGCCTCTGTCCACAGCTTTCCCTCTGGTAGAATGCTTTCAAAAAAATTAGACTGAGCGTGCTCTGTCGTGAGCCGTCCTGTTTATCCCCACCCACCTAGTTCTGAACCACTACACGTAGTGGTATACTGAGACCGCCTTACACAAGATGTAGTGTAATGCGGTCTCTGATGTTTTTACCTGCCTTATGTCAACGCCACGTATCCTGACGCCAAGAAAATTTTATCGCCCATTCGAATATCCGCACTTTTTCGAATATTTTCAAAAGCAGAACCAAGCCCATTGGATGCCGACCGAGGTACCGATGGAAGCTGACATTGCGGACTACCGCTTCCGACTCTCGGACGTTGAAAAGAACCTGATCATTCAAATCCTTCGATTTTTCACTCAAGGGGACATCGAAGTCAATAACAATTACAATACGCGGCTGGTTCCCGCCATACCGAAACCTGAGATCCGCATGATGCTTTCTGCCTTTGCCGGCATGGAAAGCGTGCACGTCTGGGCCTATGCCTACCTGAATGATTCGCTCGGGTTGCCGGAGAAAGAATACTCCGCCTTTCTCGATTACGAATCGATGCGCAACAAATATCAGTATCTTCAAAATTTCGAAACGGACAGCGTCGAAAACCTCGCGCTCAACCTGGCCGTCTTCGGCGCCTTTATGGAAGGCGTCAGCCTGTTTTCCAGCTTTGCCATCCTGATGAATTTCCCCCGTATGGGAAAGCTGAAAGGAGTCGGGCAGATCGTCACGTGGAGCATTCGGGACGAGAGCCTGCACAGCAAAGGCGTGTGCCATCTCTTCCGTGACCTCATTGCTGAAAACCAGCAGATTTGGACGCCAGCCTTTCAGCAAAAGCTGTACAAGGCCTGTGAGGACATGGTTGATCTCGAAGACAAATTTATCGATACGTGTTTCTCCATGGGCGACGTTCCCGGTCTCACCGCTGAACAGGTCAAGGCCTATATCCGCTACACCGCGGACAGGAAACTCCAAGAAATCGGACTTGAACCCCGTTACCGGACGGCTAATCCGCTGCTGTGGCTCGACACCATGATCAATGCCAAAGAGCACGCGAATTTTTTTGAGAGCCGCGCTACGGAATACGCGAAAGGCTCCGTCGTCGAAGATTGGGCCTAGCAGGGAGCCGAACGCAACTTCATTACGAAATTAATCCGACCCGCATGGGCATGTACGCTTCCGTTATTGACGCGCTCTCGAATAACGACCTCTTGGGCGCGCGAGATTTGCTGCTTGAAGAGATCTTGTCCAAAACGGCTGGCAAGCAGAGTTGGGATTGCCCGCATTACGCGACCGACATCGAAGTGCAGAAACATATTTCGCTCGTACCGGATCGAAACAAGCTCATTTCCTATTTCGGTTTGGAGAACTTGCGCGACCGTTACTTGCTTCGGGATGCGAGCGGCCAGATTTGCGAAGACCCGCAGTCTTTCTACGCGCGCGTAGCAACCGGCATGGCTCGCGGAGATCGCGCCTTGGCCCAGGATCTCTACACCTATATGAGCAAGCAGTGGTTCATCCCCGGCACGCCGGTGTTGATGAATATCGGCACCAATAAAGGCCTGCCTATTTCCTGCTTTCTCAACACTGTTCCCGACACGCTTGAAGGTATTTTTAACATTTACCGGGAAAATGCGTTCCTGGCGAAATACGGGGGAGGAATCGGTACGGACTGGTCGCAATTGCGCGGACAGAACGCCCCGCTTCAAAGCAGCGGTCTCCGGTCTTCCGGCGTGATCCCGTTTTTGAAAATCATGGATTCGGAAACGATCGCCGTTTCACGCAACAGCACGCGTCGAGGCGCCGCGGCGGCGTATCTGCGCATCGATCACCCGGATATCGAGGACTTCATGGAGACGCGCAAGCCGACGGGGGGCGACATGGATCGCAAGTGCCTGAACATCAACAATGGCGTGGTTATCACCGACGAATTCATGAAAGCCGTCGAGGAAAACCGTACATATCAGCTGATTGATCCCCACTACAAAACCGTTGTTCGCGAACTCTCGGCCGTGGACGTCTGGCGCAAGCTCTTGAAAATTCGCGCGGAGACGGGGGAGCCGTACTTGCTGTTCATCGATACCGTCAACCGCGCGCGTCCTGCCCACCATGTCGAAAAAGGCCTGTTCGTTCGCCAAAGCAATTTGTGCACCGAAATCGTTTTGCCGACCGATGAAGAACGGACGGCTGTCTGCTGCTTGGGGAATTTGAACCTTGAACGCTACGACGAGTGGAAAGACGATATCTCTGCCCTGACCTACGCCTGCGTAAAGGCGCTCGACAACAACCTGGACACGTTTTGCGAACAGGCTCATCCGGTCGAGTTCCGCAAAGCCATCAATTCCGTCAAGCACGAGCGCTCGATCGGCCTGGGCGTGATGGGGTATCACGGCTACTTGATGTCGAAAATGTACCCGTTCGAAAGCCTGCTTGCCCGCAATCTCAACAAGCAGATCTTCAAGAACATCCACGAGCACGCCAACGCGGCTTCGACGCGGCTCGGCCAAGAACGGGGTCTGCCGCTTGATGGCGGTACGCGTCGCAACAGTTACGTCACGTCGATCCAACCGACGGCATCGACCGCGTTCATTTGCGGCGAGGCTACGCCTTGCGTCGAACCGATTTCCGGAAATGCGTACCTGCAAAAAACGCTTTCTGGCAGCTTCCTCGTCAAAAACAAGTATCTCGAAAAACTCTTCGAAGAAAAAGGCATCAATACCGTCGAGACCTGGAAGAAGGTTATTGCCGCCAAAGGATCGATCCAACATCTTGAAGAGCTCACTGATGCGGAAAAGGCCGTCTTTAGAACAGGGTACGAGATGAATATGCGCGAGATCATTCAGCAAGCAGCTGATCGTCAAGCGTATATCGATCAATCTCAATCCATCAACCTGTTCTTCCCGACACCGATCAGCGGAAAGTACTTGCACGATGCCCATTTCATGGCCTGGAAAGCTGGAATGAAGAGCCTGTACTATTTGCGTTCCGCAGCGCCGATCGAAGCCGATGCCATTGACGGAGCGCAGGCGAAAGTTCAACCTCGCGATTTCGCCAATGAAGAATGTGCCGTCTGCCAGTAAAAAGTAGCAAAAAACCGGCCTAGAGCCGGTTTTTTCGTTCCTAGCTTTACCTTTGTACCGTGAGCGAGGCGGCTCCTCCGCCGTCGCACGTGATGTTGTATGTGCCCGGCTTCCAAACGGCTGCCACGGCAGCGCCGTAGGAACCGACCGAGTAGGATTTTCCGGCAACTGCGATCGTGTGCGATGTGGCATCGCGGTTGTCCAACAAGAAGTATTTTCCAGCTTTTACGACCAAGCTGCCTGGCGTACCACGGCAATTCGAAAACTGAAAGCGATAGCCGTTTTCGATGTACGGCAGCGAGGCTTTCGGATAAGCCTTTCCGGAAACTGACGGAGCGGCTTCCGTCTCTCCGCCGATAACGATGTCGGCAGGTGGAGCCGTCTCGGCTGGCGGAAGGGGCGTCTCCGGTTGCGGCGCCTTCGCTGTGCGGGCAGCCAAACCGTAGACGACGATCCCGATCAAAACGCCCAGAAGAACATAGGGCACGTACTTTTGCATTTCTGCGCTCTTCATACGCTAAAGAAGTGAATGATACGATGCGTCTATGATAGCATGGATTTTAGGATGAAAACTTATGCACGGCCAGAACGAGTCGCTTTTTAGCGTCAAAATTCGTCCGCACCCACGGGCAAAAAGCTTGCGTCTTAGGGTGCACCCGGACGGGCGCGTTACGCTCACGACCCCAAAACGATGCTCTCGCGCTTTCGCCGAGCGATTTTTGGAGCACAATCAGGCTTGGATTAAGGAGGTGTTGGCGGAAATTCCTGAAAGACCGATTCAAAAATCAGGACAAGAACTCCGCAAACAGTACCTTCAGCACAAAGAGGCCGCTCGCCGACGAGTTTACGCCTTCATCGCTCGCCTTGCTCCGATATACGGCGTAGCGGTGCGCGCCGTAGCCATCCGCAATCAGAAAAGCCGTTGGGGAAGCTGTTCCCGTAACGGAGTGCTTTCGTTCAATTATCGGATAGCGCTCATGCGGGAGCCTTTAGCCGAATATATCGTTGCCCACGAGCTTTCGCATCTGATTGAGTTCAACCACTCGCCGCGTTTTTGGGCGCATGTCGAGAAGGTGTCTCCAAACTATCGAGAGCTGCGCAAAGAACTGCACGCAATCGATCCGGTGCTCTGAACTGCGCGCGGGGGCTGAGGGTCCCTCGCTTCATTCCTCGTCGGGCGGATGCCTCGTTTCCTGGCGCCGCGCGTCTTCGATCAGGTCCCGCCGGCTGGAAAGGGGGGGCTCCGCGTCGCGCAAGTTCTTTTTTGATTTCACCAAAAAGCCTCTTCCGCTCCGAAGAGTCTTTTACATTCGCGGCATCAAGCGCGGAGAAAATATGCGCGTTTGGCGATCGTTGAAGATCGAATTGATCCTGTAAGCGCAAAGCCATGTCGGCTAATCCAGACGCCGATCTTGCTTCAACCGGTTTGGATATCTCAAGATGTTCCATAAAGTGATGTTACCATATTCGTGCACGGACGTATTTGTGATAAGATGCTTATGCGATTCTTTTGAAACTATGCAAAAAATCATTGCCCATTTTAAAGAGCGTCCAAAAACGGCGGCTGCGTTGTTGATGATTGCATTGCTCATCGCTGCTGCTTTGTGGGCTCGCGAGGATAAAGGACCGTTTTTCGGCCGGAATGGTGATGCTTTTGCCAATACGAACGTTCTCCGGCAGGAGGTCTCTCTGCGTTACGGCAACGCTGGAATGGGTGGAAAAAAGGGTGTTTCGATAACGACGCCCGTAGCGCCGTCGGTCATGAACGACAGCCTCGTCGTGCCACGGCCTTATCCCGATGCCGCTGGGGAAACGGCCGCCGATGTCGATCAAAAAATCGTGAAAACCGGATCCTTGGACATGCTTGTTGAGAATGTTTCCGAGGCTGTCGAAGAGATGGGGAGCCTTGCTGTTCAACGCGGCGGCTTCGTCCAATCATCGAACGTCAGCGAAGGCGGAAACGGCGTGTATTACGGCGAGGTAGTCGTACGGGTGCCGGTTGAAGCATTCGAATCGGCCATGGCTGACCTGCGAAGCCTTGCAACCCTTGTTCGCAGCGAATCGGCCAACGGCCAGGACGTTACGGAACACTATACCGATTTGGAGGCGAGGCTTCGCAACGCCGAAGCGCAGGAAAAAACCTACCTCGATATCTTGAAGCAGGCAAAAAACGTCGAGGACATCCTGAGCGTTCAGGAGCGTCTCGGGTCGATCCGCGAACAGATCGAGACCCTCAAGGGACGTATCCGCTACCTTGCGAATACCACATCCTTCTCCACGATCTCGCTCACCGTGTCGGAGGAGCCTGTTGTGCGCGCGCCAACCAAAGAATTCCGCCCTGTCACGATCGTGAAGGCGGCATTCCAAACCCTTGTCGTCGTCGGGCAACAGGCTGTCGCCGGAATGATCTGGCTTGTCATTGTTTGGGGAGGCATTCTGCTTCCGATCAGCTTTGTCACTTGGCTCATTTACCGCGTTTGGAAACGCCGCGCGCGGCGATAAGAAAAGGGTTCGCCCATGAGGCGAGCCCTTTTCGTAAGAAGGATTTCTTGTTATGATCCCCGCACTATGACCACGCTGACTCTCAAATCAGGCAAGGAAGCCAACATCGGTTTTCTCCATCCATGGATTTTTTCCGGCGCGCTCGAAGATCTTGAAGCGAAGCATGGATCGTTCGTGCGCGTGGTTGATAAAAACGGGAAGATTTTGGCGACTGGCTCGTTTTCCGCGCGGTCTTCGATCGCGGTGCGTTGCTTTGAATTCGGCGAAGCGGTCATTGACCGCTCCTGGCTCGAAAAAAGTATCGAAGAAGCATCCAAACGACGCTCTTTGATGGATTATGGTGCAAAGACGGGCACCAGCGGATACCGTGTCGTCTTCGGGGAAGCCGACGGCATCCCCGGCCTCGTCATTGATCGCTATGCCGATACGGTCGTTTTTCAAATTTCGACGGCCGGCATGGACGCCATGCGTGAAGACGTAATTGAGGCGATCACCGCCATCTTGCGCCCGAGTTGCCTTATCGAACGCAGCGACATGGCCGTGCGTTCCGAAGAAGGCTTGGAAGGCGTGGTCAAGATCCATAAAGGCGCGGCCGACGATCTCGTAAAGTTTGAGGAGCACGGAATTCCGTTTTTGGCTGATCCGATCAAAGGGCAAAAGACGGGTTTTTTCCTGGATCAAAAAGACGCGCGTCTCGCGCTGTTGCGTTTGGCAAAAGGGAAAAATGCGTTGAACCTTTTTTCCTATTCCGGAGCGGCGAGCGTCGCGATGATGCGCGGCGGGGCGAAGTCAGTGCACAACGTCGACGCTTCCGAGGAAGCGCTTGCGCTGTGCCGACAACATGCGGCACTTCATGAATTTTCCGAGAAGACGTTCACGGTTGAACAGGCCGATATTTTCCAGTGGCTCGGAGCGGGGCAGGAAAAGAAATACGACGTGGTCGTGATGGATCCCCCAGCGCTTATCGAGACCATGAAGGATGCAGAAGAAGGGCGAAAAGACTACCACTTCCTGAACCGCGCTGCGATGCGTCTCGTGGAGGACGGCGGCATCTTTGCAACTTCGAGCTGCTCGCACTTCCTCTCGGAAGACGATTTGGCGTTTACGCTCCGCCGAGCATCCGTCCAAGCCGGGCTTCGGCTCGATCTCCTTCAGTCCGTGCGACAGAGCCCTGATCATCCGCAATCCGTTTACTTCCCAGAATCGCTTTATTTGAAGACGATGATTTTCCGCGTGTCGCGCTTAAACGCTTCTTGATCGGATGCCTATGTTGAAAGTTGGAGCCAAAGCCCCGGCATTTCATCTGCCGGACCAAAAAGGACAGCTGCATGCCCTTAAAGACTATGCGGGGAAATCGGTATTGCTTTATTTTTACCCTAAGGATGATACGCCCGGCTGCACTGTCGAAGCTTGCGCGCTTCGCGACAATTTTCCGAAATTTAAGAAGCTGAACGCCGTCGTGCTTGGCGTAAGCGTTGATCCGGTCAAGAAACACGCGAAATTTGCCGAAAAGCACGAACTGCCGTTCACCCTCCTTGCCGATGAAAAGAAGGAGGTTGTCGAGGCTTATGGCGTTTGGGGCAAGAAAAAATTCATGGGTCGCGAGTACATGGGTACCAAGAGATGGTCGTTCTTGATCGATCCGGAAGGAAAAATCGCCAAAATCTATGAAGACGTCAAACCTGCGAACCATGCCGAAGAAGTCCTCGCTGATCTCAAAGAGCTCTCTGCGTAAAAACGCTTCGCGTTCGCGCGGTTTGGAGGCCGCAACGCCGTTTGCACGGCGCGTGTACGAGGTCGTTTCGAAAATACCGCGCGGCGAAACGCGCACCTACGGCGAGGTTGCTAAGGCGGCCGGCCGACCCGGCGCCGCCAGAGCCGTCGGCACCATTATGAGCAAAAATCGCGATACGAAACGCGTGCCGTGTCACCGTGTTATCCGGGCGGATGGTACGGTCGGGGAGTATGCGTTCGGGGGATCGAAACGCAAGATCACTCTTCTGAAAAAAGAAGGAGCAAAAATAAAATCGCGGACAAGACCGCGAGTGCGTTCATAACAACCCTCCGCACTGCCAACAGTAGTAATTCCTTACCCCCCCCCTCTCGCAACCACAGTGGCGCCACAATTCGAATTAACCACTTTCATGTCCTTCAAGATATCTTGAAGCGATCTGGTCAGGGATAGTTCTCCAGAATCAGTGCAAGACACCAAGCCGTCTTGGATGCACACATTCAGTTTGCGTACAAAGGCCGCTTTGTTCTCCGAACTCCAAAATCTGATGTTTGAAAGGACGGTTTCGCGCCTGCATGGCGCACTCTTGTAAACCTGCAGCAACACATCCCGTAATGTGTTATCGTCGGTCAGGGTTTTCAGGGAAGCAAACAAGTGGGTCTCCTCATGCTGTTTTTGTAGACGTTTTCAGCCTATTTGTCAAGGTACGATCCCTCCATATCAAAAATAACGGTTTTCTAAGCCCTATTGACAGTTCGAGATTTTTTGGGCATGTTTCGAAAAACGGGTATCCGTCCGTTTGAGAGCAATGGACTTGAAAGGATTTTTGCATGGAAAAATTTCTTCGGTGGCTGTGGGAGCCTTTAAATCTGCTCTCGCAAGCGCTTAACTGGATATACAGTCATCCGAAAGGGGCGATTGCCATCGCCTTGCTCGCAGCGCTTCCGATACGGTGTTGCCTGTCGTATCCAGCAGCCTGCGCACCATCCCGCACCGAACAGCCGGTCCCCGAAACAAGACCGCAGGGCATGGTCGCTCCGCAGAGGCGGTTGCCGCCGCCACCCGCGCCCAAGAACTACGCAAATGATCCTGGAGCTGCGATTCGCGATCTCGAAACAGTAGAAAACTGAAAAGCCCGCACAGACGCATGTCCGGCGGGCATTTTTTTGCATTTTTACGCCTTCCCCAGCGTCTTCTCCCCCGGAGTCCATTCGACCGGGCAGAGTTCGCCGGTTTGGAGAGCCTGGAGGGCGCGGAGCGTTTCTTTGACCGAGCGGCCGACGCCGTTGTCGTGGACGAGCGCGTAGCGCGCCTTGCCTTCAGGGTCGATAATGAAGGTGCCGCGCAGCGCAATGCCTTCCTCTTCGATCAAGACGCCGTAATCGCGGGAAACACGCATTGTCTTATCCGCGAGCAGGGGATACTTGAGCGCGCCGAGTTCTTTGAGCCAGGCCTTATGCGAGTGAACCGAGTCGGTCGAAACTCCGAGCACCTTCGCGTTAAGCTTCTCAAACTCCGCGTCGGCCTTGGAGAATCCGGTGATTTCCGTCGGGCAGATGAAGGTAAAGTCGAGAGGATAGAAGAAGAGGACGACCCACTTGCCGCGGTAGTCGGACAAGGCGTGGTATTCGAACGTCTCGTGCGAAACGCCCTCAAGCTTGAAATCCGGCGCTTGTTTGCCGATCAGTGTTTGCATACGGTTCTTTGTAGGAATAAAGAGACTCGCCATGGAGGCGAGGCTTAATCATAGCTTTAGCTTTTGAGCAGGTCAAACTTCTCGATTTGGACGTTCGGGACGCTCCAGTCGATGTTTTGCATGAACGATTCCAGATATTTCTTGCGCCCCGTGGCGTAGTCGATGAAGTAGGAGTGCTCGTACACATCGAGGACGAGAAGCGGTATCTGCCCCCACACGCCGCCTTGGTTATGGATGTCGCACACGACGTTCATGAGGCGCTTTTCTTCCAAATCGTAGGCCAATACGACCCAGCCGCGCGCCACCATGCCGCAAGCCATGAATTCGGCCGCCCACTTTTCGTAGGAACCAAAATCGCGCATCAAGAGATCGGCGATGTTGCCTTCCGGCGCGCCGCCTTTTCCGCCAAGATTATCAAAATAACGTTCATGGAGCCTTACGCCGTTCAAGGCGAAGGTCTCCTCGATTTTCAGCTCGCGCAGATCGCTATATGTCGCGTTGACATTCGCCAAATCGACATTCTCCAGCTTCGTGCGAATTTCGTTCGTCTTTTTAACGTAGCCGGCGTACAGAACGTCGTGGTGCTCGACGAGCTGTTTTTCGGAAAGACCGGGGAGCTCCTTGTATTTGAGGGGTTTCGGTTGCAATTCAGCCATACGAGAGAGATAAGGAATGACGCCGTCAGTATAGCAGAAAGGCTTATTTTTTAAAGCGACGGTTGATGCAGCCGCAATGTTCTCACTTTGAAAGCAAAAACGGTTTCGTGCCTCGATTTACGAGGCGAAAGTATCGACACGATCTTCATATTCGGAGATTTCAAACCAATCAACGACTTTGCCGACCAGTTGGCGGTACAAGGACTTGAATTTCCTCCTGGACATAGGGGGCATTTTTTATATCATTCTGAGCGGAACGAAGAATCGCCTTTCGGGGAGAGGGGATCCTCACTGCTTCAGCATGACGCTAGTTAGTACTTTCTCAGTACGGCCCGCACGACGCCTTGAATGAGAGGATCGTGGACAAAAATAGGCGACATTGCAGCGTTGGCAGGTTGGAGGCGGATGCGCGTAGCTTCGCGATAGAAGCGTTTCAGAGTGGCATACGTGTTCTCAAGGAGAGCGACGACGATGTCGCCGTTGCGAGGCGAAGGATTTCGTTCCACGACGACGTAATCGCCGTCCAAAATGCCGTCATCGATCATCGATGTGCCACGAACTTTGAGAACGTATGAATTTACTTCATCGACGACGAGATCGGCTGGAACATCGATCGTATCATCCGTTTCGATCGCCTCGATCGGTTGTCCCGCCGTGATCAATCCGCGCAACGGAAGTCCGATTGCCGGACGCCGCATCGTCGCTTTTGGCGTGAGCGACAATGAGCGTCCGCCGTCATGACGCAAGACATACCCCTTTTTTTCGAGAAGAGATACGTGTTTATGGATAGTTGCCGGACTCGAAGCGCCCATGGCGCCTGCCAATTCGCGATAGCTTGGCATAACGCCGCGCTTATCGACGTGTTCCGAGATCGCATCGAGCAGTTCTTTCTGCTTCGAAGTGAGTTCGAACATAGGAGAAGAAGAAATGGAATAAAATGTTCGTATATCGTTCGCCCACATCATAGATGAACAAAAGGCGAACAGTGCAAGACCTCAGATGTGGATATCTTTTTTGCTTGTCCTGAAACGAGCTTATGCTATACTCCCAACCAGTTTTAAAAATTAGCGATCGATCTTTCGTATGCCCATGTCGTACGCCTGTCCGTTTTGCGGAGAGTTGGGAGCCAGGGACTTGGCTTTCCGTTGCGGACTGTGCAGTTCCTCGCGCGTCGATGAGATGGACAATGCGTTCTTCTGCGGCGGGTGCGGAGAAATTAAAAAAGACGATCTTGCCATCGAATGCGGCATCTGCGGTGCCGAAGAACTCGCTGCCGCCGAAGTCGCGGCATACTAGCAATGAAAAAATAAGCCTCGCGATGCATGGCGCGAGGTTTTTCTTTTGCAAAAGCGGTGCTAGAGTGGCCGCATATGTTCGATTCGCACCCGATCAGGGAAATGCTGGAGCGCTGGAGCGCGGAACTGTCTGATTCGCGCTGGTTTGTCGTCGGCGGGGCGGTGCGCGACGAGATGCTTGGCAGGCCGCTGCAAGACATCGACGTGCTCGTCGCGGACGCGCCGTTTGATGACGTTATGAAGTTTCTCGAAGAGCGCGGTTCCGTCGATGCGGTCGGCCGCACGTTCGGCGTGCTGAAATTCGTTTCGAAAGATGATGGCATGATGCTTGATATCGCCCTGCCTCGACGGGAACGCGCGGCCGGTACGGGAGGCTATCGCGACGTTGAAACCGATTCCGACCCCTCGATGCCAATCGAGGAAGATCTTGGGCGTCGGGACTTCACGATCAACGCCATGGCCTGGGAGGCTTCCGCGGATCTCGTGATCGATCCGTCCGGCGGCCGGACGGATCTCGAAAAGCGCGTGTTGCGCGCCGTGGGCGATCCTGAAACGCGCTTTGCCGAAGACTACACGCGCGTGCTGCGCCTGCTTCGTTTTGCGGCGCAACTCGATTTTGAAATCGAATGGGAAACTTGGAGAGCGGCGCTGCTCATGATGCCGCGCTTGAATGACGATCGCGAGGGGAGGCGTCTCGTGCCATTCGAACTCGTCGCTCGCGAGCTTCTGCGCGGTTTCGCGGTTGATCCCGTGCGAACCGCCGACTTGTGGCAAGAATCGGGAGCGACGGCAGCGCTCATGCCTGAACTGGCCGAGTGGCCGGAGCGCGTGCGCGAGGCGCTCGCCCGCGCCGCGCAGGAGGATATCCGAAGAATTGTCGGAGAAGATGCGCTTCCCGCACGCGTGCTCTTCGCGCTTTCGATCGCGCATCAAGGAGCGAAAAACGCCTCCGCACTCGTGGAACGCCTCAAACTCTCCTCCGCCGGATTCGGCATCGACGAGGCGCTCGTGCGCTCCATCGCTTCCGGAAGCGACGTCACTCTTTATAAAGCGCTCGGCGCGAAGCCCTTTTTAGAAGGAGAAGCCGTCATGAAACTTCTGGACTTGCCGCCCGGACCTGCTGTCGGCCAGGCACTCGACCTCTTGATGAATGCGCAAGCCAAAGGTAAGATCGGCAATCCCTCGGAAGCGGGGGATTGGCTGCTCACCCATTGGAACGCATGACTTTCGTCGTCCACTACGCGGAACTCGGAATCAAGGGCAATAATCGCGACTTCTTCGAGGAGAAGCTGGTTTCGAATATCAAGATGCAGCTCCGCGGCTTGAGCATCGCCGGCGTCATGCGGAACACGGGCATGGTGCGCGTTGAAGCGGGAGATGCCGATCCGGCTGAAGTTTTAAAGAGGCTTAAAATGGTCGCTGGCGCCGCGACGGTCTCTCCGGCGACGCGGCTTGAATTGGATACCGAGCTGATCACCAAAGAAGCCGTCAGGCTCTTTATCTCCAAAAAGGGCACGTTTCGCGTGACGGCACGCCGGCCCAACAAGCGGTTTCTCACGACCTCGCAAGACCTTTCTGCCGCCGTCGGCGCGGCGATTTTGAAAGCGAATCCCGATCTGAAGGTGGATTTGAATGAACCGCAGCACACCTGCTGGATCGAAATCACCGACCATGGCGCGTATGTTTCCGATGAAAAAGTCAAAGCCGCGGGCGGACTCCCTCTCGGCACGGGCGGCAAACTCGTGGCGCTTCTCTCGGGCGGCATCGATTCGCCGGTCGCCTCCTGGATGATGGCGCGCCGTGGCGCTCCGCTGCACTACGTCCACTTCCACAATTTTCCGTACACCGACCGCGCATCGATCGATATCGTGAAGGACCTTGCGCGCGTTTTGAACCGCACCGCCCTTCGCGCGACGCTCTCGCTCATCAATCTCACGCCGATCCAGGAAGAAATCGCCGCCATCTGCAATCCGCAGTACCGCGTCATCCTGTACCGCCGCATGATGTTCCGCATTGCCGAGCGCATCGCATGGCGTGAAGGCGCGGGAGGCCTCGTGACCGGAGAATCGCTCGGCCAAGTCGCCTCGCAGACCGTCGAAAACATGCGCACGATCGAAGCGGTCACCGTCATTCCGGTGCTCCGGCCCTTGATCGGCATGGACAAGGAAGAAATCATGGCGCGCGCCCGCCAGATCGGCACCTACGAGCTCTCCATCTTGCCGCACTCCGACTGCTGCTCGCTCTTCATGCCGCCGAGGCCGGCAACAAAATCCATCGAAGCGCTCGTGACGGAAGATGAAACGAAGCTCGATGTCGAGAAGTTGATCAATGCCGCGTTGAAAGAAGAGGAGAAACTTGATGTCAAAGACACCTCTTGGCATACGCCAACATAAAAAGCCGACCTATGAAGATGGCCGGCCTATGAGGCGTAGTAGAGACCGATGATGGAGATCGTAATTAACGAGGCGGCGGCTAAGCTCCACATTACCATCCTGTTGCGGCTGAAGTAGCCGTCGAGACTATAGCCGAGCTGCACGGCCAGGATGACCCAGAACATCGCGATGCTGATGCCAGCCGTTTCCCTGGTACGAACCAGCTGGTGAAGCTGCGGGAGCATCGCGCACGCGTTCAGGAGTCCGAAAATCCATCGGAAGTACGGCCACCGTATGGTGGCGGCGAGGCGTTCTCGTTCGCGCATGATCCCTCCTAGGCAGAACCCTAGCACGTTTTTGCTGGATTGTCAATACTCGACAGCCTGAGTTTTTTTCTATAACCTTGGTTTCATATGCCCACGCTGTACGTCGTCGCGACGCCGATCGGGAATTTGAGCGATTTCTCGCCTCGCGCCATGGCCGCCTTAACTGAAGCGCAGTTGGTGTTATGCGAAGACACGCGCGTCACGCGCAAGCTCCTCACGCATTTTGAAATCAAATCGCCGACGACCAGCTATCATGAGTACACGGGTCCCTCGAAGCTCCGTGCGCTCGTCGCTCGCATCAAGGACGGTGAGACGATGGCGCTCGTCTCTGATGCCGGCACGCCGGGCGTGTCTGACCCTGGCGCGCATTTCGTCACGGAACTTGTCCGCGAGGCCGGAGCCGACGTGAAAATCGTTCCGATTCCCGGGCCTTCGGCCATCACAACGCTTCTCTCCGTGTCAGGGCTCGCGGCCGGAAGTTTTGTCTTCCAAGGATTCCCGCCGCACAAAAAAGGAAGGACGGCTTTTTGGAAACAGATCGCGGAAGAAGAGCGCACGTCGGTCTTTTACGAAAGTCCGCACCGCGTCGAGAAGGCGATGGCCGAATTGTCCGCGCTGTGCGACGGCGACCGCAAAATCGTCATCGGCCGGGAACTTACCAAGATGTTCGAATCCGTCCGCTACGGAAAAATGAAAGACGCGCTTGAGATCGTGAAATCAGAACCGATCAAAGGAGAGTATGTCATCGCCGTGGAAGGCCGTTGAAACGGGCCTCTTGCATGCGGACGCGCCGGCCGATATTCACGACGCGCTCGTCGCGCTTGTCGTGCTCCACGTCGGTTTCGACGGCTTTGAGCATGAAGGAACAATGGTCGTACATCGAGACGTCGCTACGGACGTCGAGGAGTTGTTCGAAGAGATGCGCCGGCGACGGTTTCCTCTTGAGAGCGTCGTTCCGGCCTCGGATCCGCGTTTTAACTGGAGCGACAAGGCAATGACGGCGGCGAATAATTCCTCAGGCTTCAATTACCGGACGATTGCCGGAATGAACCGCCTGTCCTACCATGCTTTTGGCCGCGCGATCGACCTCAATCCCGCGCTGAATCCGTGTGTCCGAGACGGCCGCAGCGAGCCTCCTGGAGCGACCTACGACCTTGAAAAACCGGGCACGATCGGCTCAGACTCCTTTATTGTAACGTTCCTTGAAAGTCGCGGCTGGACATGGGGAGGCCGCTGGACCGAACCGATCGACTACCAACATTTCCAAAAACCAGAACAGCCATGAAAAGCACCTATTCCATCACGACGACGCTTCCGTACGTCAACGCCGACCCGCATATCGGCTTTGCCTTGGAAATCATCCAAGCCGACGTGCTCGCGCGCTGGCATCGCTTGAAAGGAGAGAGGGTCGTCTTCAATACCGGAACCGACGAGCATGGACAGAAGATCTGGAAGAACGCGAACGAGGCCGGCATGGACCCGAAAGCGTATTGCGACCAATACGCGATCAAGTTCCACGGCCTCAAAGAAGCGCTTAATGTGACGTACACGCATTTCATTCGCACGACCGACGAGCATCATGTCAAGGCGGCGCAGGAATTTTGGAAACGCTGCGACAGCGCAGGCGACATCTACAAGAAGCAGTATCAGGTGAAGTACTGTGTCGGTTGCGAATTGGAAAAAACCGATTCGGAACTCGTCGACGGAAAATGCCCGATCCACCCGAAACTCGAAATCGAAAACCGCGACGAGGAAAACTACTTCTTCCGCTGGTCGAAGTACCAAGACGCGCTTCTCAAGCACTACAAGGAGAACCCGCAGTTTGTCATGCCGGAGAGCCGCCTCCACGAAATTTCGAAGTTCGTCGAAGGCGGGCTTCAGGACTTCAGTATTTCGCGCCTCAAGGAAAAGATGCCGTGGGGCATTTCCGTGCCCGGCGACGAAGCGCATGTCATGTATGTTTGGTTCGACGCGCTCGTGAACTATATCTCGACCCTCGGCTGGCCGGACGAAAAGTACGCCGACTCCTGGCCGTCCGTTCAGGTTGCCGGCAAGGACAATCTCCGCCAGCAGTCCGCCATGTGGCAAGGCATGCTGCTCTCCGCCGGAGTGCCGCTCTCGAAGCAGATCTTCATCCACGGCTTCATTACCGCCGACGGCCAGAAAATGTCCAAATCGCTCGGCAACGTCGTGAATCCGTACGACCTGGTCGCCCAGTACGGAACCGATCCGCTGCGCTACTTCCTGCTCGGAGCCCTGCCTTCGTACGAAGACGGCGATTACAGCAAAAAGCATTTCGAAGAGACGTACACTTCCAAGCTCGTGAACGGCGTCGGCAACTTGGCTGCCCGCACGGCCACGATGGTCGAGAAGTACTGCGAAGGCAAGGCGCCGGCCGCGGTCGAGGATCGTTTCGAAACCCCGACGTTCTGGAAAGCCTACGAAGCCGCGCTCGACGGCTTCCGTTTCGACGAAGCGATGCGCGTGCTTGAGCACTACGTTACGTCGGTCAACCAAGCCATCGATGTCGAAGCGCCTTTCAAAAAGGCAAAAGAAGGCGCGGATGTCTCTCCCTTCATGTATCAAATCGCCGAAGCGCTCAGGCATATCGGCACGGCGCTTCTGCCGGTCATTCCGTCGGGCGCGGAAAAGATGCTCGCGCAGCTGTCAGTCGACCCCGCCTCGGTCAAGTTTCCGGAGGCTCAGGCCTGGGGAGGGCTCAAGGCAGGTACCCCGGTCAAAAAGGGCGAGATTCTTTTTCCCAGGCTTTCCGCGTAAAAGAAGACGCGGCGTTCATAGACCTCGTTTCGTGTTGTATACTGTGGGCATATGGCAGAAAACGACCGCTCTACCGAAGAAAGGGAGAAAAAGCTGCAGGAAGCCTATGACGCGTTCATGACGCAGCTTCGCGGACTCGAAACCGACCGCCTCAACGTCATGAAGCGCGTTATCGGCGAGTTGGAACGCGAAGAGATTGCCCGTCTTCTCAAAGAACTAGAGTAACTATGCCAGCCTCCATGGAACACCGTCCGCCCACAAAGAGCCTGGGGACGGATGCAGTATCTCAGCCGGAACAGCTCAAAGGAGTATCTCTTGCCGAAGCCGAGGGGGCCTTGTTCGCATCAGGAAGCGAAAAAATCA
>CAYMBC010000008.1:0-24038 GCA_964388605.1 uncultured Gammaproteobacteria bacterium | reverse complement strand
CGAGCTGAACCTTTTTCCGGAAAACGCCGATCAAAAGGACGTCCTAAAGGCCGTGGAAAATTTCAATCACAGAAGCGAAATCGACGCCATTCTCGTGCAATTGCCGCTTCCGCCGCATCTGGACACGGATGCCGTTATGAACGCTATCGACCCGCGCAAAGATGCCGATGGTTTTCATCCGGAAAACCTGCGTTCCTACCTTGAAGGCGAGGGCGATGCTCCGGGCTTGATCGAGGCGATTTCCATGCTTCTCACCACAGCACGAGCTCCCGATCACGGCCTTGCTTGCGTACTTGCCAACAGTGCGGTCTTTTCGGTTCCGCTCGAAGCCCTGCTTTCGCGGCGAGGCCTTGAACCGACCGAGGATACGCATGCTGCCGATGTCGTCATAACAGCCTTGGGAATACCAGGATCGCTGACAGCGGATATGTTGAAACCCGGCGCGATCGTCATCGACGTCGGCACGACGCGCGTTATGGGAAAAACCGTTGGCGACGCCGATCCCAAAAGCCTGGAGAAGACCGTTTCGGCGATTACCCCCGTTCCCGGAGGAGTTGGACCGATGACGGTAGCAATGCTCCTTAAAAAGACGCTTGATCTCGCCAAGCGCAATCGTTTCGCGCATAAAACGTCCCAGGACGAACCGCGTTCTTAGCGCGGCCCAAACAGCGCGTAGAACGCGCCCGCCGCGTATACGAGCATCAAGACATACACGACAAGATTCGGAATTTTCAAAAGACCGGGATGTTTCTCCCGTTTGACTTTGAGATACATTAAAGCGACGAACACGCCTTCCACGCCGATCAAAACGGCGCCGACCAGTTCCAGAATGCGCCCGAAGCTCCGTACTCCGATAAGATAAAGCAAGAACGGCAAGCCGACGGACGCCCCCGCTGCCAACAGCGGACGAATGCCGAAATCCTGGCGAAATTGCTTATTCAGGTAATCGGTGAAGACGATATAGGACGTCAAAATCGAAAAAAGGCCGGCGATGGCGCCGAGGACGGGCAACGGACCGCCGAACTTCCGACTGAGGCCGCCAATCGCCTCCGGCGTCGTTTGCGGACCCAAACCGCCAACCACGGCTGTCACGAATATAATCGTCAGGCCGACCGCCATGAGCGTTCCTGCCACGACGCTGCGCCGCACTTTGCGCGGATCACCGCCGACCATCTCGCGCACCTCCGTGACGACGGTCAAGCCTCCATAGGCGAACAACACGATGCCGTACGGCAAAAGCGCCCGATCAAGATGTGTCGTAAGAAGGTGCTCGGTCTTCACGGCTGTCGCGGCAATGAAAGCCAAAAGCAGGATGGAACCCATTTCAATGAGTGTCATCCAAAAATCAACGCCGGAAAGGAACGCTGTCCCCTTTTTTACGACCATGAGGCCGAAAACAAAAAGAAGGAGCGAACCCCAAAATGCCGAAACAGGAAAAAAAGAGGCGGAGATCTGCGAAACGAACAAGCCGCCCAGGATCAGATAGGCCAGGCTTGACCCAAAAAGCCCTATAACCGAAGAGAAGGCTTCAAGACGCTCCGCCCAAGACCCCAAATGGATCCGCACGTACCCGACCAAACGGTGCTGACCCGGCGTAGCCATGACCACCTCGGCATACAAAAGATGCGTGAGCGTGACCGCTCCGGCCAAAACCAGCATCCAAAAAAGTCCGGGAAGATACCCGGATTGCTGCATGACAAAGGGGAGGCCGAAAATTCCCGCTCCCACGATGGTTCCGAAGAGAACGAAAGAGGCGCGTACGCTTGATCCGAAACGCGAAACGATGTTGCTGTTTCCCATAGAGGAACATTCTAGCATGTTTTTCTTGATCACTCCCCGCTTTCACCGGCGCGCGACCTTATCCACAGGCCTCTGCGCGGAAGCATTCTGAGCACCCGAGAAGGCAGCTGCTTGCCTTTGACGGTGCTAGCCCCATCGCGTACGATAGTGCCACTATGCAAGCTTCCGGCGAACGTAAGCCAGAATTCATCCCGCCTCATAACTACGACGCTGAAGCGGCCGTTTTGGGCTCGATTTTGATCGATAAAGAAGCGATCCTGCGCGTTGCCGACATGGTCACGCCGGAAGATTTTTATCGCGAGAGCCACGGCGCGATCTTCGACGCCATGCTTGGCCTCTACGCCAAGTCCGAGCCCATAGACCTGATCTCCCTTTCCGACCGCTTGAACGAAGCAAATCAACTTGAGCGGTGCGGAGGGCAAACGTACCTGGCCCAGCTCGCCGAAGCCGTCCCGACCGCCTCGCACGTTTTTCATTATGCCAAGATCGTTCAGCGCGATTCAACGCTCCGTCGCTTGATCACCGCCTCGCATGAAATTGCCCGCATGGGCTTCGATGGCGGAGAAACGGAGAATGTCGAATCACTTCTCGATCAGGCCGAACAACGCCTCTTCGGCGTTTCCCAAAAGCACCTCAAGCAGAATTTCGTTCCGATCCGAAGCGTTCTCGACGCGGCTTTCGACCGCATCGATGAAATACACAGGGAAAAGGGCAAGCTGCGCGGCGTCCCCTCCGGCTACACGTCCCTCGATAACATCCTTGGCGGCCTGCAAGCTTCTGATCTCGTCATTTTAGCCGCTCGACCGGCTTGCGGAAAGACGGCGTTCGCTCTGGATATCGCTCGCAATGTCGCCGTGCGCGCGCAAAAGCCCGTTGGTATTTTTTCGCTGGAAATGTCGAAAGAACAGCTCGTTGACCGCATGATCTGCGCCGAAGCCAACGTCGATCTGTGGAAAATGCGCACCGGACGGCTCTCGGACAAGCCGGGTGACGACGATTTTCCGCGCATCGCGCACGCGCTCGGCACGCTTTCCGAAGCGCCGATTTTCATCGATGACTCGGCCAACGTCAATATCATGGAAATCCGCACGAAAGTGCGGCGTCTCCAAAAGCAGCATGGCCAGCTCGGGCTCATCGTCATCGATTACCTGCAGCTCATGGAATCACAGACGAAAATCGAAAACCGCGTCCAGGAAATCGCGGGCATCACGCGCTCGCTCAAAGGGCTGGCTCGAGAAATGAACGTCCCCGTCCTGGCGCTGTCGCAGCTCTCCCGAGCCGTCGAACTGACGAAACCAGCCATTCCGAAGCTCGCGCACCTGCGCGAATCCGGCTCGATCGAACAGGATGCGGATGTCGTGCTCTTCATCTACCGCAAAGCCGCCGACCGCAACTATCTCCTGGAAGACCTGGCTCCGGAAGAAAGGCACGTCGCGGAGATTCATATCGCCAAGCACCGCAACGGACCGACCGGAGTCGCGCGCCTCTTCTTTGACGAGAACCGCACGAGCTTCAAGAATCTCGACAGGGATTTCGGAGCATCAACACCTATTGAAGCGTAATCAACCCCTATGACCATGTTCAGCAAGCTCAAGCAAATCAAGGATCTTCGCGACCAAGCCAAAAAAATCCAAGAAACACTGAAAGACGTCACCGTCGAAGGCAGCGGGGCTTGGGGGAAAATCACCGTCCGCATGAACGGCAATCAGGAAGTAACCTCCGTGAATATCGACCCGGAACTCCTCGCCGACAAAGCGAAGCTCGAAGCAGCCGTGAAAGACGCGTACAATGACACCGTAAAAAAAGCGCAGCGCGCCATGGCCGAAGCTATGAAAAACTCCGGAGGCTTGAACATTCCCGGCTTGAGCTAATCCATGTCGAGGTTTCCGGCTTCGATCGAAAACCTGATCCAGGAGTTCAAGAAACTCCCGGGTATCGGCGAGAAGACCGCCGTACGTTTAGTCTTTCACCTGCTTGAGCGCGGTCAAGACGCGTCAACCCGCTTGGGTGACGCCTTATTCGCGCTGAAACGCTCGATCATCATGTGCGCGAGATGCCGCAGCGTTTCGGAAAGCGACCCATGCCGCATCTGCCGCGACCCAGCACGGCGTGATGACGAGCTCTGTATTGTCGCCGATCAGCAAGGACTCTCCGCCATTGAACGTACCGGCGCGTACCGCGGAAAATACTTCGTGCTCGGAGGACTGCTTTCACCGATTGAGGGCATTACGCCGGAAACCCTGGGAATCGACGCTCTCGACCGGAGGCTTCAGGGAGGAAATGTTCGCGAACTGCTCATGGCCGTCAATCCGACAATCGAGGGCGAGGCAACGATCGCTTTTCTTTCCCGTCGCTATGCCTCTTCCCTGCCCCGCGTGACGAGACTGGCTCGCGGCCTCCCCCGCGGCGCCGACCTTGAATACGCCGACGAAGTGACTCTTTCGGACGCTCTCGTGGGAAGGCGCGATGTCACCGCCCGCTGAGGAAATTTCCGTGCCTTCAATATCAAAAAACCCGGCATACACCGGGATTTTTGATCTACGCGATTTTCTCGATCAGAAGGGACGTGAAGGGCTGGCGGTGGCCGTTGACGCGCTTGTAGCGGCTTTTCGGTTTGTACTTCACGACCTGGATCTTCGCGGCGCGACCGTGGCCGACGACCTTCGCCTTGACTTTGGCACCATCGACCGTCGGAACGCCGACCTTGAGGATGCTGCCATCTTCCGAAGACACGAGGAGCGCGGCGAGTTCCAATGTGGATCCGGCTTCCGCTTCAAGCTTTTCAACCTTCACGGTTTGGCCTTCTTTCACCTTATATTGTTTACCGCCGGTGGCGATGACTGCGTACATAGAAATTGCTTATCTGAAAGTGAGCTTATCCTACCAAAACCGCCTCAGGACGTCAAGCCGACGGAACGGACGAGACCGCAAAAACTGTCCCGAAACCGGACAACGGAGCACGTCTCGCACCCCGCGCGTTCCACGTCCAAAGGACGCCTAAGAAACTGGGGCCAAGGCACGATTTCCGGCTCTGCCGCCCTTATCGGCGATTCTCAGCTCGCTTGCCTTCGTGCTGCGCAATTACAGGCGTTTTTTCAATACGCTCTTCTTAAGGCAGTGAACCGCGGCGAAGATATTATAAGCCGCTCGGCCGGCACACATTTCCCTGAATGAACCCGCCTCTTCCAAGGATTCTCAAAGCGCGCGAAGCAGCACTTGATCCCCGATCCGCACGCCGAGATCCTCGACGGCTCCGGCATTGAGCTCCAGGACGGCATCGGCAGGCTCGACGGGACTGTACGTTTCCAGGTCTTCGCTTTGTGAAACGGGAACGAATGCATCGATATCAATGACGGTTCCGTCGCGGATCCACACGATGTCGATCGGAAAGCGCATGTCTTTCATCCAAAAAACCCATCGGCTGGCGGAAGGAAACGGGAAATACATGCCCCTGTCCGGTTGGAGAGCATCGCGTCTGCCAAGCCCTCGTTCTTTTTTTTCTTCCGTATCCGCGACCTCGACCGTGAACGTCCTGCCGCGCAGCAAAACCTCCGTCAAAAGAGGCGTCCTGGCGCGCCACGCGTCACGGATTCGCAGCCCGAACGCCGTTGCGATGATGAGCACGAGGAGGACGGCCGCAATTTTCGCCTTTCTATTGTCGATTTTCCGGTCTTCCATGAATGCGGCGACGAAAGATAAACATCGTGAGCAGGAACAGTATCGCAAGAATTCCGAGCGCGAGCAATTTTTCCTGCCCGCGAATGAACAGACCCGCCCCGCCAAACGCCGCGGCAAAAATCCAAAAGAGCGCAACGGCCTGGTTTACCGACAGGCCTCCGCGTACGAGACGGAAGTGCAGGTGCTCGGCGTCTCCTTGGGCAAGCGAGGCGCGCGAGATCAACCGGCGCATAATCGTCCATGCCGCATCCATGATCGGCACAGCCAGGACAAGCAGCGTGATGCCGATTTTGGCTCCGGAAAGGATCGCGAACGTGCCGAGCAGGAAACCCACGAGCGTCGACCCGCCCTCTCCGAGAAAAATCGATGCGGGACGAGCGTTGAAAATAAGAAATCCGCCTTGCGCGCCGGCGGCCGCCATAGCGAGCATTGCCAGTTCCGGCTGCGCGACTTCGGGTGTCAAGCTTAAAAGCGCGATGACAACAAAACCGATGAGGCCAAGGCCGGAAACCAAGCCATCAAGGCCATCAAGCAGTTTCGTAGTATATGTCATCCCCATGATCCAGGCAAAAGTAAAAAGATCGGCTGGCAGCGTCAACTGATACGGCACGCCATGCCAGCGAAACAGCGTGCCGTTCCAGCCATCCAGGCGGATGGCTCCGCCAAACGGATTGGTAATGATGTCCGCTCCGATACCAGAAGCAATAACGGTCAGCGAAGCCAGTACGGGGAAGAGCATCTGGAACAACGGGCGCAGGCGATATCGATCATCCAAAATCCCGCCGAAAACCAAGAACGCGGAACCTGCCAAGAGTCCCAATAGATGCTTTCCAAGCAGAAATCCTCCGAGCAGTTCGGAATGCAGGCACATGACCGTCGCCGAAAAAGCGGCAAAAACGGCGAGTCCGCCGAGAAGCGGCGTCGGATTTTCGTGCGTTTTCCGCCCGCCGTCGGGATGATCAACCGCGTCGCATTTTCTTGCAAAAAAGCGGACGAGGGGGGTGCTTGCCAAGGCGAAAAACAGGCCGTACAGAAAAATGCGAAAAATCATGGAGCGTCGATACTGCTATGCTGTTTCAGGGTATCTCGTGCTGCCCGTCATCGCAAGTACGAAGATGGCTGGGGGGGGTTCTTGAGAGCCCGGAGGCTTGCCAAGTCGAATTCCGTGCTATATATAGGAAAGCCGCCTTGCGCGGCACAGGGAGACCGTTCATGAACACTGATCGCAACCGTTGGTACGACACAAGCGAGTTTCACAGCGCCGGGCGCTTCTCGGATCGCGTCTTACGGCATGCAGGCCCGCTTGCCCGTATCCCCCCAAACATCGTGACCATCCTGGGCGGCGGTTTCCTGGCACTGCCAATGAGTCTCGCATTCCTGCATGGCCGCATTGCCTGGGGATCCGTCCTCTTCGCCATCAGTTCCTTGTGCGACTGGCTGGACGGAGCAGCCGCCCGCTTCCAAGAACGCCTGCACCTTGCAGGACGCCTTGATCTTCGAGAGCATCGAGCGAGAATTTTTCGACTCGGCCCGACCGAAATCGGGAAGAAAATCGATCCCCTCGTCGACAAGATCCGGTATTTCTCAGCGCTTCTTCCGCTCGGTTGGAGCGCCTTGCCGCATACGCTCATCTGGCTCTCCATCGCGTTCGCCTTCCTGCTGACGTTCGGTCGTCTCTATATCGAACGGTATTGGTCGCTCACTCCTGGCGCGAATGCTTGGGGAAAATTCAAGGCACACGCGGAAATCCTGACGATCGCATTCCTGGTCTTCCAGACAACCCACGAAGCGGTCGCTTTCGGAGCGCTCGTCGCTTTCTTCTTCGCGACGACGCTCGGCGGCATTTCGTTCGCTACGCAGGCGCAAAGAGCGCTTCGTCAACGCAAAACCCGGACGCGCTAAGTCCGGGTTTTTTCTTTATCTTTGCGCGACAGTCGGAACCGAGGCGGTAATGTATTCAACCTTCGGCGTCGGCACCATGCCCATCTCGCGCACTTTGGTTTCCACGGCCTGCACCGACTGTTCTTGAGCCACCTTGAGCTCAAGGCGTTCTCCTTGGTTCTTGAGCTCTGCAATTTGGCTTTCCAGTGCTCGAATCTCATACCCCTTGGAAGACGCGATGTTGATCTGCATGAGATATCCAGCACCGAACAAAAGAACCAAGGCGCCAAGCGCCAAAGCTGCTGGCTTTGATCGGGAATCGCTTCCTCCTTTGCGCGCAGGCTGCGGTACGCGCCGATGATGGAATGTTCGCGCCATGGTATTTAGCGTTTGATCGCGACCCGCAATTTTGCGGAACGGGCGCGAGGATTGAGCGCAAGTTCTTCCTCCCTCGCCGTCACCGGCTTTCGGGTCAAAACTTCGAGCTCGTCCGATTCTTCAAAAAAGGTTTTTACGATGCGATCTTCAAGGGAATGGAAGCTAATGACGGCCACGCGCCCACCGGAACGAAGCAAGCGGACGGCTTGCGGAAGCACGGCCTGGACGTTCCCGAGCTCGTCGTTCACCGCGATGCGCAGCGCTTGGAACGCCTGCGTCGCCGGATGGATCTTGGGCTTCCCCCAGCGCGTGCGTTCAGGCACGGCGGAAGCGATGATGGCCGCGAACTGTCCGGTCGTCGTGACGGCGGCGTGCTCGCGCGCCTGGAGAATGGCGGCGACCATGCGGCCGCTGGCGCGCTCTTCTCCATAGTCGCGAAAGATACGCACCAATTCCTCTTTCGGCCACGTATTGACGATATCGGCCGCGGTGAGATCGCCCGAAGCGTCGTAGCGCATATCGAGCGGTCCGTCGAAGCGGAACGAGAATCCGCGGTCCGGATCGTCGATTTGGAACGAAGAGTACCCGAGGTCGAACAAGATGCCGGAGACTTCTGGGAAGGCGCACGCCCCCGCAAACCTCTCGAGATCGCGATAGCTTCCGCGGACAAGCATGGCGCGGGAACCGTACCTCTCGAGCTTTTTGCGAGTCTCCTCCAACGTGCGCGCATCCCATTCGATCCCCAGGAGGCGTCCGTTCGGTGAGGTCGCCTCCAGGAGCGCCGAGGCGTGTCCGCCTCCGCCCAGCGTCGCGTCGATGACGCTGTCGTTCGGTTTGAGATTCAGGTGCGAAAGAACTTCATCAAGGAGAACCGGGATGTGGCCTGGCATACCTACACGCCGAGCGAGCCGAGCTGCTCGGCAATGTCGCCGGAGTCTTTCTCGGTTTTCTGCTTGTAGGCGTTCCAAGCTTTTTCGTCCCAGAGTTCCAGATGGTTGTACAAGCCGGCGACAACGGTATTTTTCTTGAGACCGGCGTACGAACGGAGGTAATCAGGCAGGACGATCCTCCCCTGCTTGTCGATCGCGCAATCCATGGCGCCGGCCGGCATGAGGCGGGCGAAAGCGCGCGAATTGGACTGGCTCATCGGCATCGCAGCAAGCTTGTCGGCGAGCTTCTGCCATTCGGCGGGCGTATAGACATAGAGGCAGCCGTCGAGACCGCGCGTGACAATCGCGCCAGATTCAAGATCCCCGCGAAATTTCGCAGGAATCGCCAGGCGCCCCTTGTCGTCAATCGAATGTCGATACTCGCCAATAAACATAACGTGTTTTTGTGTTTTCCCCACTTCTCACCACGATACAGGTATTTTACCCCACTTTTAACCACCATGCAACCCCCTTCCCCACCGGAAAATGGGGATAAGATACGCAAAACAACCGCCTTTGGAAAAAGCGGTTGTTTTATCCCTTAGCGAGGAATTTCTTCCCTCTTCGGAACCGATGATAGCTCACCGCGAAACGATGCGCTTCGTCGCGGACATGCTGTAGTATTTTTTTATAGCGCGTCACGGCACGGACGAGTTCCGGCGTCCGATCGCCGTACACGACGACGTCTTGCTTGCGATCCGGCCCTTTGGCCAAACCGATCGTCGGAATCTTGAGATGCAATCCGCGAAGCACTTCCATTGCGGCATTCACCTGGCCTCTGCCGCCGTCGATCACGAGCAGGTCCGGCAGTTTCCACGTTTCGCCGCTCTCTCCCGCCTGCGCATGCGCGAAACGCCGGCTCAGCGCTTCTTTCATCATGGCGATATCGTTCGCGCCTTTGACCGTCTTGATTTTGAATTTCTTGTACAAGCTCTTGCGCGGAACGCCCTCGACAAAGACGACTCCGGAGGCGACGGGCTCTTGACCTTGCGTATTCGAAATGTCGTAGGCCTCGACGCGCCCGAACACGTTGATGCCGAGTTCGCGCGCTTCGCGAGGGTCATCCTCGCGCTTGAGGACGGAAATGTCCTGGATATGCGCGAGCGCGAACGAGAGATTCCTGAGGCGCGCCGCCTCCTCGAAACGTTCCGCCTCGGCGGCGGCTTTCATCTGCTTTTCGGTTTCCTTCAAAATCTGCGCCTTCTTGCCCTCGAAGAAGAGCACGAGGCGACGGATGATTTTCGCGTAATCGCGTTTCGAAATTTTGCCGACGCACACGCCAGGACAGAGCTTGATGTGATAGTAAAAGCACGGCCGCGTTTGGCTCGGCTGGCAGTCCGACCAGTGGAACAGCTTGCGGGTGAGCTCGAGCGCCGCGCGAATCGACGTTGACGACGTGTACGGGCCGAACACATGCTTGAATTTCTTCTTCGGCGTCGCTTCCAGCTCGTAACCGCGGATCAATACGGGTTTCGGAAAACCCTCGTTCGTGATCGCGAGATGCAAAAAACTCGAATCGTCTTTGCCGATCACGTTGTACGGAGGCTTGATTTTCCGAATTTCGTTTGCCTCCAGGATCAGCGCCTCGATCGCGGTCGGCACCACTTGCCAGTCGATTTCCGCGATCAACGGCACCATCTTTTCGATATGTTCGCCATGCGGCCGCTGCCAATACTGAGGGATGCGGCGCGCCAGGGAAACCGCTTTGCCGACATACAAAATCTTCCCGGCGGCGTCTTTCATGTAATACACGCCGGGGCTTTCGGGGATTTCAGGCTCCTTCAATTTCAGCCGCTCGGGCAATCGCATAGTTGGATCATAGCACGGCCTTGACGCCGCCAGTTTCACGTGATATAAACGTTCCGCTCTTCAACTCGGAGGAACCATGGTGACGACGCAGAACGAAGCGACCGCGAACCGCCCAGCCACGACGAGGCACTTCCAGACGCGGGACACGCGGCTCCCCGGCGAGCCGCATCCGATCGTGACGAAGTCGGTCGACGTGACGGCTACCTGCCGCGAACGCGGGCGGCAGCAGACCGTCCGCCTCGACTACGGCTACGACGCCGAAAGCCGGCTGTGGGTGGAGATAGCGGTCTACAAGCCGTCCGAGGACGCGCACTGGGTCTACTATCCCTTCGACGTGCTGAAGCTGATCGGGGGGAGCGAGGAGCACCCCGAAAGTCTCGAGATCCTAGCAAGGATACTCGGCGTCTCGACAGAGAACATCATCGCGCACGCGAGGCTCCACGCGCCGCCTCTGCCCAGCTAGCCGCCGGCCTCGCCCGGGGCTTTTTCATTTCAAGTACTTCTTTAAGTACTTTCCCGTCAGCGATTTGGCGCTTCGAGCGACCTCTTCCGGCGTACCGCTCACGACAACCTCCCCGCCGCGATCTCCCCCTTCAGGACCAAGATCGATGATGTGGTCGGCCGTTTTGATGACGTCGAGGTTGTGCTCGATGACAAGCACGGTGTTGCCGTAGTTCACGAGACGGTGCAGCACTTCGAGCAGCTTGTCGATGTCGGCGAAGTGCAAGCCTGTCGTCGGCTCGTCAAGCAGATAGATCGTGCGTCCGGTTTGGCGCTTGGAGAGTTCCGAAGCGAGCTTCACGCGCTGCGCCTCGCCGCCCGAAAGCGACGTCGCGCTCTGTCCGAGCTCGAGGTAGGTCAAACCGACTTCTTTGAGCAATTTCAGTTTGTCGTAGATCCAAGGCACGTCGCGGAAGAACTCGCAGGCATCTTCGACCGTCATCTTCAAGATGTCGTGGATCGACTTGTCCTTGTATTTCACTTCGAGCGTCTCGCGGTCGAAGCGGCGTCCTTTGCAGACGTCGCATTGCACGTAGACCGTCGGCAGGAAGTGCATCTCGATCGCGATCTGGCCGTTGCCTTCGCAGTTCTCGCAGCGGCCGCCCGGGCGATTGAACGAGAAGCGCCCGATCTTATAGCCGCGCATGCGCGCCTCGGCGGTCGAAGCGAACAGTTCGCGGATGTGCGTCCATGAGCCCGTGTACGTGGCGGGGTTCGACCTCGGCGTGCGGCCGATCGGCGATTGGTCGATGACGATCACTTTGTCGAGATGCTCGAGGCCGAGAATCTGCTTGTGCTTTCCAGGCTTGTAGCCCGTGCCGTTCAGCTTGTTCGAAAGGGATTTCCAAAGGACGTCTTCCATCAGCGTCGATTTGCCGGAACCGGAAACGCCGGTGAGGCAAACGAACTTGCCGAGCGGGATTTCGACATCGACGTTCTTCAAGTTGTTTTCGGACGCGCCTTTGATGCGGATCGAACCCTTGTCTTTCGTGCGGCGGTTGCGCGGCACGGCAATTTTCAAGTCGCCGTTCAGGTATTTGACGGTGAGCGAATCCTTGTTGGCAGCGCTCTTCTCGAGCACGTCGGGCATCGATCCCTGGGCTACGACGCGCCCGCCATGCTTGCCGGCGGCAGGACCGAAGTCGACGAGATGGTCGGCCGTAAAAATCGTATCCTCGTCATGCTCGACGACGATGATCGTGTTGCCGAGATCGCGCAAGTGCGTCAGCGTCTCAAGAAGTTTGGCATTGTCGCGCTGGTGCAAGCCGATCGTCGGCTCGTCGAGCACGTAGAGCGCGCCGACGAGCTTCGAGCCGATCTGCGAAGCCAAGCGGATACGCTGCGCTTCTCCGCCCGAGAGGGTGCCGGCTTTGCGCGAAAGCGTCAGGTAATTCAAGCCGACGTCCAGCATGAACTGCAGGCGCGAGGTGATTTCCTTGAGGACGGAGAGCGAGATTTCTTTTTCCGTGTCGTTCAGCTTGAGATTGCCGAAAAACTGCGCAGCTTCGTCGATCGAGAAGGTCGTGACGTCGAGAATGCTCTTTTTGCCCCCAAGCCACACATGCAGCGCTTCCTTGCGAAGGCGCGCGCCGTTGCACTCAGGGCATACCTTTTCGCTCCAAACCGACTCGGTACCGAGTCCGTGACAGGTCGGACAGGCGCCGTACGGGCTGTTGAACGAAAAGAGGCGCGGCTCGACTTCCGGAAACGAAAAGCCGTCGTCAGGGCAGGCGTATTCAGATGACATGACATGCTCGGTACCATCCGAGTACACGAACGTCACGACACCGTTCGCGCGGTCGAGCGCCGTTTCCACGGCTTCTGCCAATTGGCTGCGGAAGCCTTTGTTGTTTTCGAGCGGCCAGCCGAGCGGCACTCGATCGACGAGCAGCTCGATCGTATGGGTGCCGTAGCGGTTCATCGCGATGCGCTCCCGCAAGTTCTTCCATTTGCCATCGATGCGCACCTCGGCAAAGCCTGCGGTATACAGATCGTTCAGCATTTGCAGATATTCGCCCTTGCGGCCTCGGACGATCGGCGCAAGCACCTTGAGATGGTCGTAATGGACTTTTTTCTTCTTCAGTAACGATTCTTTTCCGGAAGCGGCCTTGTTCTCCGCGACTTGCTCGGAATGGATCGCTTTCGTCCGCTCGACCGCCGTGTCGACGATTTCTTCCGGCGTCAGTTTCCTAATCTCCTTCTTGCAAACGACGCAATGCGGGCGGCCGACGCGGGCATAGAGCACGCGCAGATAGTCGTAGATTTCAGTAATGGTCGCGACAGTCGAGCGCGGATTGGACGAGTGCGCCTTCTGGTCGATAGCAATGGCCGGCGACAAGCCCTCGATTTCGTCGACGTCCGGCTTCTGCATCTGGCCGAGGAACTGGCGGGCGTAGGCCGAAAGCGATTCGACATAGCGGCGCTGCCCTTCGGCAAAGATGGTATCGAAAGCCAGGCTCGATTTGCCCGAACCGGAAACGCCCGTAAGGACGATCATTTTGTTGCGCGGCAGCGTGAGGTCGACGTTCTTCAAGTTATGCTCGCGCGCGCCTTTGATGACGATGTGTTCTTGCATACTCGGTGGGATTAGCGCTTGCGCCGCGGCGTAGCGGTTTTCGGCTTTGCCTCTGCCTCAGCCTGCTTCTTTTTGAGTTCTCGAATTTCGTCGCGCAAGAGCGCGGCGAGTTCGAATTCCAAGGATTTGGCGGCCTCTCGCATCTGGCCTTCCTTTTCTTTCAAGACGGCCTCGAGCGGACGTTTTTCCGCCTTCGCCTCGAGTTCGAGGTTGCGCTTGGCCGCCTTCTCGCGCGACTTCTCGATTTCAGTGAACATCGAAGTGATCGCTTTCTTGACCGTCTTCGGCGTGATGCCGTGCTCCTTATTATACGCTATCTGACGCTCGCGACGGCGGTTGGTTTCCTTAATGGCCCGAGAGAGCGATCCCGTGTCGCCATCGGCATACAGCACGACTTGGCCGCCGACGTTTCGCGCCGCGCGGCCGATCGTCTGGATCAGCGACGTCTCGGAACGGAGGAAACCTTCTTTATCAGCGTCGAGGATCGCGACGAGCGAGACTTCCGGCAGGTCGAGGCCTTCGCGCAGGAGGTTCACGCCGATCAGCACGTCGAAGACGCCTCGCCGGAACTCATGGAGGATTTGAATGCGGTCGAGCGTCTCGACATCGGAGTGGATGTATTTCACCTTGACCTTGAGCGATTCAAGATAGGAGGTGAGATCCTCTGCCATTTTTTTAGTAAGCGTCGTCGCCATGACGCGTTCATCTTTCTCGATGCGACCCTTGATCCGCTCGATCAAGTCTTCAACCTGGCCTTTGTAGCCGTTCGTCACGTCTTCCGTCACGGGCTGCACGATGACTTCCGGATCAACAAGTCCTGTCGGACGGATGATTTGCTCGACGATCTGGCTGCTGCGCTCGTATTCGTATTTTCCCGGAGTCGCCGAAACGAACACGGCTTGCGGCATGCGCGATTCGAACTCCGACCACGAGAGCGGGCGGTTGTCGGCGGCGCTCGGCAAGCGGAACCCGTATTCGATCAGCGTCTTCTTCCGGGCGGCATCCCCCGCCGACATGCCGCCGATCTGCGGAACCGTGACATGCGATTCGTCGATAATCATGAGAAAATCCTTCGGAAAATACGAAAGGAGCGTGTCTGGAGGCGCACCCGGAGGTCGCCCCGAGAGCACCTGCGAGTAATTCTCGATGCCGTGGCAATAGCCCACCTCGCGCATCATTGCCATATCGAACCTCGTTCGGCGCTCGAGCCGCTCCATCTCAAGCAGTTTCCCTTCTTTACGGAACTTTTCGAGCTGCAACTTCATTTCCATTTCGATCTGCACCAAGGCTCGCGAGCGATCTTCGGCATTGGTGATGAAATGCTTGGCGGGGAAAATCCAAACATCCTCGACGCGTTCGGCGCGCTTTCTCGTAAGCGGATCGATCCTGTAGATGCCGACAATCTCGCCTAGGCCCGTCTCGATACGGTAGATCATCTCCTCGTTGGCCGGCATTACCTCGACGGTTTCTCCGCGCACGCGAAAATGCCCACGCGTCAAATCGGCATTCGTGCGCTCGAATTGCATGTCGATGAAGCGCGAAAGCACGCCTTCGCGCGTGATACGCTCCCCCGTTTTGAAATGCAAGACGGTCTTTTCGTATTCTTCCGGCGCGCCCAAGCCGTAGATGCAAGAAACCGAAGCGACGATGATGACGTCCTTGCGCGTGAGCAGCGCTTGCGTGGAAGCGTGGCGCAGCCGGTCGATTTCTTCGTTGATCATCGATTCTTTTTCGATGTACGTATCGCTCGAGGGAACGTAGGCCTCCGGCTGGTAATAATCGTAATACGAGACGAAATACTCGACGGCGTTTTCGGGAAAAAATTCCCGGAACTCGTTGCAGAGCTGAGCCGCCAAGGTTTTGTTGTGAGCGATCACCAAAGTCGGCTTCCGCATCTCCTGGATGACGTTGGCGACCGTGTACGTTTTTCCCGAACCCGTCACGCCGAGCAGCGTCTGCATCGGCTGCCCCGACTTCAAGCCGGCCACGAGCTTTTGAATGGCTTGTGGCTGATCTCCGGACGGTGAATACGGCGCGGTAAGCTTGAAATCCATAGCTGCTCAATAAGAACGCAAAGTACCGCTTAGAAACAGCCTTGTCAACAATAGCAGTTTAAAGGCGGCGATGGCGAACATGTCAAAACAATCAAAAAACCGCCTTGTGCGGGCGGTTCGAACACATGTCACCTGTCTCAATTCAAGGAAACGGTCTCACCTGCGGCGTTGTTGTCGCCGGTATCGGAACGAGCGGGAACTTTTTCACCCTGACCTTGTACGATCGGCACGGCATCTGGAGCGGAATGAGCAGCAGCGAGCGGAGCGGTCGAGCCAGACGCGGACACCGCGTCCCCAACATTTTCATCGAACGAAGGCGTCCGCCGTAAGCGGCGAGAAAGAACGTATCCGGCACAAAAACCCAGGAAAACCACGGCAGCAATCAACGGAAGAAAGATCCGTAGCAAACGATTGAAAGAACTTCCAACCTCAAGAGGCACGAAAAGCCTCTGAGGCGCGTCCGACGACGGAGATGGCGCGTTTTTCTTTTCTTGTACGGCATCAGCAGTATGCCGCGTTGGAGCTTTTGTAAGTGAAAGGAGCGGAGGCGAGATCGAATCCGAAACGCGAGGAGCCTCCGGAGAGGAAGCGTTCAAAACGGCGAGCAAGTCGGCGTCAGAATACTCCACCGGTTTTTCCGGCACGTCTCGCGCACGCAAGACGGCCTTCGCATTCATAGTTTCGCTGAAATGGCGCGGGAAGGAGTCCTTATAAACATTCTTCTCGGCCGTGCGGACAGCGACGAGCCGCTTTCCACCAGGCTTTTTCGCGGCAACGATCGGAGTGTTCTTCGAACGCTTCTCACGCCTGTCGGTCCGAACTCGGTTTCTCAAAACAGGTTTCGTTCCATCTTCTGGCCATACGACACTCGCCGACATCGCCGAACGCGTTCCGGCAATATTGGCTGGCGCGGCACTGACGGGATGATCTTGAGCCGTCGATTTCGAAGGGGCTTCCGCCGCCGAAGGGGCGACCACGCGTTGTTCGACGATCGTCGGCACCTGGGCCGAACGAACGGCTGGGTACCGATGACCAGCGCATGCGCCGGAAAAAGACAGAAAAAACAGGGAAACGAACAGAACGATCTTGGGCATCTTGTCCTCCGTCCCGTAGCGGGCTGTTTCAAGACCACGCTGAGACTATCAAGCATGAGACCCAGCGTCAAGAATCGCTTGCACGTAAAAACCCGCCGCAAAAGCGAGCGGGTTCGAGCTTTCCGCCAGAGGCCCCGATGCCAGGCATCGGAAACTTTGGCGGAACGTCGAGCAAGCTCGACGTGCTGAGCGCGTTCAAGAGGCACGATGCACGATGTAGACGGGATAGAGATCCTGTCCCAGCGGATACTCATGGATCTTGACCTCCATCGTTCCTCGCCCCTTCCGACGGGGGACGATCTGGTACACGCAGACGCGCGTACGATCGGCAACGCAGGTCTTGACCAGGATCGTGCTCGGCTTGGGAAAGCTGAACGTCTTCGCAGAGGAGGAAATGAACGTGATCTGGACCACATCGTTCATTCTGTCAAACATTGGGTTTGCGTCCGCGCGCACCCCCCGAAACAGGACCAAAAGGACGAAAATCAGTGCAAATACCAGCTTCTTCATGAAATCCTCCAGTGGTGGTTGAGGCGAAAGATCTTTCCTGTGCTCGTAGTCTAGCACAGACTGTATATTTTGTCAATATATTATGACAATTAAAAGAGCTAGATTCAGCAAAAATAGCCATTTTATGGCTATTTTGTCATTATTCTTTACGTATGAAGATGGAACAGCTGGCCTGGAGCCGGGACATAGGCGTCTATCTTCAGATCGCGTTTCAGTTTTCGCTCGAGCGTCTCCGAGGCGTTCTGTTCGCCGTGCGTCACGAGCACGACCTCGGGTTTTTTCGGCCCGCTCTGGATCCATCGCAGGAGCTTGGCTTGATCGGCATGCGCGCTCCACGCCCCGACGGAAGTCACGGTCGCATTCACGCGGACATCGTGGCCATGGATGCGGACCGATTTCGCCCCCTCGTACAATCTTCGTCCGACCGTTCCATGCGCTTGATAACCGACGATCATGAGCGTCGAATTCGGGTCGGGCAAATACCGAACCAAGTGGTGCAAAATACGCCCGCCAGTCATCATGCCGGCGCCGGCCAAAATCACTTTCGGCGCGACGACATCGTTGATTTTTTTCGACATGTCCGGAGTCTTCGTCGCCACGAAGCCGGGAAGCTCGAACAGCTCATGCCCAGAAAGCATTTCGCTTTTGGCGTTGTCGTTGAAATACCGGCCGTATTCCTCGTAGACATGCGTCGCATTGATAGCCAACGGGCTGTCGAGGAATACGGGAACCCGGGGTATTTCCCCGTTTTCCGCGAGCCGGTGCAGCGTCAGCATGATCTCCTGGGTTCGCTCGATCGCAAAAGTCGGAATCATGAGCACGCCTTTTTTCTCGACGGTCTCCTTTACCAGATCGCGCAAAATCGAGCGTCGCGTCTGCAAGTCTTCGTGCAGGCGGTCTCCGTACGTGGATTCGACGACGAGGACGTCGCACTCCGGCAGCGGCGCCGTCGGGCGAAGGATCGGCACGTCGTCGTTGCCGAGATCCCCGGAAAAAACGACCGTCCTGCCTTCGACGGCGAATTCGATAAAAGCCGAGCCGAGCACATGCCCAGCGTCGTGAAACGTCGCCTTGATCGCGCCGGCGCAGATTTCCGCGGACGCCTCGTACTCCACCGGCATGAGGCGCGCTTCTGCCTTGGCGACATCGTCTTCGTCGTACAGCGGAGGAACATGCTCGCGCTTTTCGGCGTCCTGCATGACGTTCAACATATCCTTCCACAGCAGCTTGCTGAGATCTGCGGTCGGGAATGTCGAAAAGATCGGTCCTCGATACCCACGCTTCACGAGCAAGGGCACGCGCCCGACATGATCCATGTGCGGATGCGTCAAGAAAACCGCATCAATGGCGTCCGGCTCGAACGGGAACGGCAATTGATTCCGCTTGCTGTCGCCTTCGCCGCCTTGGAAAATTCCGCAGTCAACCAGCACTTTATGGCTCCCTGATTCGAGCAAGTAGCAAGTACCCGTCACCTCTTGAGCCGCTCCGAAGAAATGAAGTTTCATGTCAGTAAGATTGTTGCGAGACCGAGAAACGTGAAGAACCCGACGACGTCTGTCAGCGTCGTGGCGAAAACCGTCGAAGCCAAGGCCGGATCGATCTTCAATTTCTTCATCGTTACGGGGATCAGCACGCCGCCCAAGCCGGCAATAAACAAGTTCGCCGTCATGGCAATCAGCATCACAAACGCGAGCCAGATATCGCCCGTCCAGAAATACGCCAAACCGGCCATGACCGTTCCGGTCAAACAGCCATTGGCCGCACCGACCAGCATCTGCCGTCCGGCAATCTTCCAGACATCCCAAGCATGCAGCTGATGAAGCGCGAGCGCGCGAATTGAAACGCCAAGCGTCTGCGTCACGGCATTGCCGCCCATGCCGGCAACGATCGGCATGAGCGCCGCCAAAATGACCAGTTGGCTGATCGTGTCCTTGAACTGGGAAACCACGAACGACGCAAGAACGGCCGTCGCGAGGTTGACAAGCAGCCACGGCAGGCGCCTCCGGATCGACAGCCAGGCAGGGTCGCTGACATGCTCATCTTCGGACGTTCCGCTGAAACGCGACAAGTCTTCGGATAGCGATTCTTTCAGCACATCGAGCACGTCGTCGGCGGTTACGACGCCGAGCAGCTTTCCCCGGGCATCGATGACGGGAAGCTCGACAGCGTCGAGATCGCTGAACATCTGCGTCACTTCGTCTTGCAGCATCCCGGCCGGGATCTTGGCCGACGGAGCATGCGCGAGATCGTCGATCAGGATCTCGGGAGAAGCCGTTGCCAAACGCATGAGCGAGATCGCGCCAACCAGCGCATTGGAGGCGTCGACGACATAGACGGTCGACGCTTTTTGCAAGGCGCTGCCCGCGATCGCCTTGCGAACCTCTTCGACGGTTTTTCCTGATTCCGCGCGCAAATATTCGGACTTCATGAGTCCGCCCGCCGTTTCCTCTTCGAAGCCAAGGAGCGGCAAGATCTTCTTGGGGTCGTTCCGTTTGAGCGCTTCGATGATACGATCTTTCCTGCGACGGTCGAGCAGCTGGATGATATCGACGGCCTCATCCGATTCCAAGCCGGAAACAAGAGTCGCTAACCGGTCGGATGGCATCCTCGCTAAAAACCTACGCCTGGTATGCGGACTGACTTCCCAGAGGACGCGTCCGAGCTTTTGGGCTTCGAGCAGTGCGAGAACTTGGATTTTCTCGCGCTCGGACAATCCGTTGATGATGATGCCGAGCTCCGCCGGCTGAATCGCTTTCAGCGCTTCCCGCAGAATAGCCGCGTCGCGCCCGAAAAAGGCTTTAAGCGTATTCGAAATGGGATTGATCTTGTGATTGGCCATAACACCGTTACAAGCACGATCAGTGTATACTGTATGTACCAAGCCCACAATATGGAAAAAATGCTCTGGATCTCCTTTGTCTTTTTCTTTTCCGCCCTCGCCGTTTCGGCGGCTACTCCGGGAACGTTTGAAATCACTGAAGCCGACTTGGCCGCAGCCGGCGTCCCCGGCGCCGCCGCCGTCGCTCCAACCAAAGAGCGTTTTTTGGCTCCCGTAAAATACTTCCGCACTAAAGAAAAGCTTTCCGAAAGCGACGCGAAAAAAGATTGCAGCGATTGCGGAAATCTCGTGGCCGTGTACGCAGCCCCCGTCCCAACCGCTCCGAACTGGACATCCGAACCGCAGCAGCGTTTTTTGAAAATCGGCGGACGCCTGCAGCTGCGGGCCTATCTCCCCGCCACGAAACGGATCGTGATCGTTACCGGACCGAACGAGGGGGATATCCGGAAGATTTCCAGCTATCTCTCCGCCAAATTCTCGCAGTGAAACGTTTTAAACGAGCACGTGCGCGATACCGCCAATCGCGAGAATCCCGAAGAAATTGAAAACGTAGGAAAGTGCCACGAACCATGACGTCCGCATCCTCGAGATCCCGAGCAGGCTGACGCCGAGCTCGTCCGGAAAGGGCGAAGCGATGATCAAGCCGCCGATAAAAAACGAGAGCCATCGAAGCGACTTCGCCCGCAGAAGCAGGGAGAAACGCGACCACCCTTTCGCGTTCCTCATGTGCAACGCCAAATGTTCGGAAAGCCGGTTTTTGACGATAGAAAAAAGCAAGAGGTCTCCGACCACGGCGCCGGCCGCGCCGATGGCCGCGGTCAACCAAACGGAGCCGCCCAACGCCGAAATCTCACCCAAAGCAACCATGGCGGGAGCCGTCGTGAATACAGACGTGAAAAACATTCCGGCAAGAAAGCTGCCGAGCAGACGCATCTCCCGAGTGGAAATCAAGAAATCAGCGACCGCGTCCGTCCCTGCGAAGACCGCAGCGACTGCGACGCTCGCCGCGAGCATGCCCGCATCCTTGAGAACATGCCGGGTTCTTTCGTCCATACCTAGATCGTGAAGCCAAAAACGTGACCGACGATTTTTCCGATCAGATACGCCACGACCGCTGCCGCCGAGGCAACCAGCACCATTTCGCCTCCGCTCTTCATGCTGCTCAACCCTGTTGCGCGTCCTTTGGCGTATCCCACGCCATACAACGCGGCAATCGTCGCGACGATGGAAACGGGCAAAGCGGCGTCGACTGGAAGAAGCAGATACGGTGCAAGAGGCACGGCTCCCCCGAGCACGTACGATCCCCCCATGATAACGGCGCGCGAGTTCGGCTCGACGAGATCATTCATGCCGATGCGCAGCTCTTTCGATACCATCTCTTCAAGCCAGAGGGACGGATTCCCCGTGATGCGGCGCGCAAGAATAGCAACCTCCTCTTCCGAAAATCCGCGCTCGCGATACATGACGCGCAGATCTTCTGCTTCGTCCTCGGGCCTCGTTTCGATTTTCCTGCGCTCGTCAGCGATTTTTTTCTCGAGCATCTCGCGGTGGGATTTGTTGGAAAGATACGAACCGGCCGCCATGGACAGCGCCTCGACGGCGATGATGACGAGGCCGGAGAGCACGACGACACCTCCGTTTTCCGTACCGGCGGCGATGCCGGCGACCGCTCCCATCGTCGAAACGAGACCGTCTTCCAAACCGAACACGAGCTCGCGAATCGCGTCCAAAAGCCTGCTATATATGCCCGTAGCGTTGATTTTTCCCATATCGTCAAAAGTATACCACTAAAAGAAAAAACCCGGCCTAATTCGGCTGGGTGCGAGAGACAATCACTCGGTGATCTTTGACCGGCGCCGCTGGATTCGCGTCGCGAACCAGGATCAGGCCGGCCGCCGGATGAATGACCACGGTCGCGAGCGTGGCGCTTGTCGGGTGCTGATCCGGCGTGCGGTGCAAAAGCCCGTCATTCTCGGAGAGCATCGCAAGCATCTCCTCCGCCGTCTTCGGACAACGCGAACGAGGCAGAGCAGCCAGTTTGTTCAAACGAGCGATGCTGTTTCCTCCTGGAGCGACGGCAGGATCCGGATCATACAACGCAAGGCTACTCGCATGATTCGCATGAAAGAACGGCTCCGGACCGATCTGCCTTAGCACGCAAAGCTCCCGAGCGGTTGCGGCATTCGCCACTTCAAGAGAGACAGCGTCCGGAGACGGCAGGCCGCTCGCGATCGTATAGTGCGTAGTGAGCGCGATCGGTTGTTGAGAAAGTATGCGAATGGCCTTCTCAACCGTCGGCTCCAAGGAAGCGCGGAAATGCTGGACTTGCTTGGAGATGCCGACTTGCGCCGGCGGCCACAAGGAGTTGTTCGTGATCGCGATCCCGCTCGCATTGAGCGAGCCGGCCAGGTTCGGCAACATGCCGGGGTAGGTCACCCCCACCGTCCGCACGCAACGACGGGATTCCTTCAATAAAAACCCAGCATCGAGGAGGATCATCTTCCCAAGATAATGAGGCTCATAGTCCTCATTATGGCCGATGATCTGCCCGCGCGACGTCGTTATGACGCATGTCGTGCACTTAGCGGGCTTGTCTCGGCAAAACTCGGAGGCGATTTCCTCGGAGAACGCGATGACGGCGATCTTGCCGAACGGCACCTTTGCCCCTTCGGCAAGACCCTGCAGAAACTCGATGGCCGGAGGCCAGTACGCCAAAGCGCTTTCCGCATAGGCGTTGGCGAGACGCTGGACATGCAGTTCATCCCCCACCGTGGAGTATCTCAGCAGGAAGAGGAGAACGAGATCGTACAGTCCTGACACGACGCCGCGACTTGCTTCGCCGACCGCGCGTCCGACGTGCCAAAACGACCCTTCGCATTGAATGACCTGCATCGTTTTCCTTTCTTCGTACAGGTTTCTTCCTAACAAAAAACCGGCTTCTTGTCCAGAAGCCGGCTCTTTTTTACATCTGTCCGCCCGAAGGCTTTTTCTCTTCCATGCTGCAGTGACCGCAGCCTCCGTCATCGCACCTGCAGCTGCCTTTGACGCAGCACTTTCCGGAGGTGACCATCGCGAGCGCCGCGACGCCGACCAAAACGTACGCAGCGCGCTCGACCATCGGCCACGGGCCGAGAAGCGCGAAGACGAAATTCAACTTCGCGACGCCGACTAATCCCCAGTTCAACGCGCCAAAGATCACGAGGACCCAAGCCGCTTTGTGCAGAGGGCACATGCCTTTTCGGTTCATCATACCGATAGATGCATTAGAAGACAGTTAGACACCCTTAGCGTATCACCTGTTCTCCTTGTTTTCCAGAGGCGCTTCCGGGCGCTTCTTTCCCAAGCGCGTTTTAAGAAGGCGCCATGCGAGCCAAGACGCAGCAAAACCAGCTGCAAGCAGCGCGACCGACCCGTATGCCGGCAAGTAAAAGAAGAAGTCTTCCAGCGACATCTTAGCGCGTCACGACGACGGTCGCGGACGTTTCCGTCGCGCCTTTGAGCGAGAATTTGAACCCGGAGACTTCAGACGACTGGTTATTCATCGTCCCGAGCGAGAACTCCCGAGAAACGAACGCGTTCTCGAGGCTTTCCAACTTGAAACGCGCGGAAAGCTCGCCAGCCCAAATGCACTGCATGCCGTCCTTGCAGCGCGAATCCAGAATCTCCAACAAGGTCAGCCGGATATCGCCGTCAATCTCGCGCGATTGGCCGGATTGGAGCGTGAACGGATCGCCGATCCCCGCTTTCGCCGGTGATTCCTGTTTCGGTTCCGGTTCCAATTCCGGTTCCGGCTTCGGCTTCGGAACCTCGGGGACAATCTCGACAAATATTTCCCCGTTCGCGCGACACTGACGCGGGTACGATTCCATGATCGGATTTCCGGCGGCGATGCATTCCTGGAACGAACGAACCTGTTTTTCCTTTTCGCAACCGGCGCCCGCAAGAAGAAGGGCGGCGGAAGCGAGCGTTATGGCGAAAACGGCGTGGTTC
>CAYMBC010000007.1:0-24277 GCA_964388605.1 uncultured Gammaproteobacteria bacterium | reverse complement strand
TAAACGAAGTTCGAAACGGTCTTAGGGGCTTCGTCTTCAAAAAGCTCGAAGACGATTTCTCCTTTGCTCGTCTGCATCCGGATCTGGCGGTTCTTGATCTGATTCTCAGGCAAAATGCCCGGAAAGTTCCACGTTTTTTCCATAGCGGGAGATTTAGGGGTTGGAATCGGGTTCGTCGGTTTGAACGCAGCCGAGGCAGGCGGTCGCGTCGTGTCAGGCGAGCGGGAAACGGGCGGCGCGGACGCTGGCGAAGCGCAGCCTGCTCCAAGCAGGACGAGCGCGGCTGCGGGCAAAAGGGCGCGAAGGGATTTCATAGGCAGCTATGATAACAAAGAAAGAACCTTTTTGGCCAGTGCCGCGCGTGCGCCGGGACGAAAGATCGCTCCAAGCGCGCGCCCGAGCTGTCCAGCTACTTCTGGATGCGTTCCCAAGTCCCGCGCCGCTTGCGCGAGCGCTTCGGGCGAGCATTCGGATTCCCGAAACCACTTGGCTCCGCCCCGCTCCACAACCAATTCGGCGTTCCTCTCTTGATGGGAGCCGCCGATCGGAACGAGGATCGATGCTTTTTGAAGCGCGGCCAGTTCCGTAAGGGTACCGAGCCCGGCCCGGCAAATAACCATATCGGCAGCTGCCAGCGCGTCAGCCATCCCCGCGCCGAGAAACTCTCGTTGACGATAACGTTCGGCATGTTCGAGTTTCGGAACTTCCATGGATTTTTGAAATCCGGTCAGATGGACGACGTCGGCGAAGTCGGTGAGCATCGGCAGGGAGTCGGCGATTTTCCGATTCAGAAACACCGAACCGGTGCCGCCGCCAAGAACCAGAATAACCGGACGTTCTCCCGCGAAGCCCATCTCTCGAAGCCCAGCTTCGCGATTCCCCTCTTCGATCATGCGCCGCACCGGATTGCCGATGACGAAAGTCTTCCTCTTTGAAAAATCGCCTAACGACGCGTCGAATGTCGTCGTGATGGCATCCGCGAACGGTGCAAGCAGCCTGTTGCTCAACGAAACGACGGCATCTTGCTGATGCACCAGCAACTTCATGCCCAGGAATTTCGCCGCAAGCCCGAGGGGTACTTGAACATACCCTCCAGCACCCACGACGATCCGAGGCTGTTCGCGCATCAGCAGTTGCCTCGCATTCCACAATGCCCTTAAGAAGAAAAAGGGGGCAAACAACGTCCTCGGATCCGCATACCGACGGAGTTTCGGCGCGTCGAGAGAAACGAATCGGATACCCGCCTCTTCCACCAACCTGCGTTCAGGACCTTGGGAAGTACCGACAAACACGCACTCGACTTCCGGCCGAAGCAACCTGATTTCTTCAATAACGGCCACTAATGGCGTCACGGGGCCGAGCGTACCTCCTCCAGCAAAGAGAATCTTCATAGCGTTTCGACAGGGCGTACTACCTTAGCTTCTCGCGAAATGGACGCCAAAACGCCGATAGCCATCAAATTAGCAAGCATCGCCGAGCCTCCATGGCTCACGAAGGGAAGGGGCACTCCCGTAAGCGGCATGAGTCCGACCATGGCGGAAATGTTCAGCACCGCCTGAAAGCCGATCCAGACGCTGATACCGATCGCCGCATAACGCGCAAAAGGATCGGCCGAACGCTCGGCGATCTTAAGGCCATGACGCACGAGCATGATAAACGCAAGGATCATCGCCGCCGAAATCAGGAACCCGAGCTCCTCTGAAATCACGGCAAATATCGAATCGCCGGCAACCTCCGGCAAATACTGGAATTTCTGGCGCGACTTGCCCAAACCAAGCCCGAACCAGCCCCCCGATCCGATCGCCAATCGGGCTTGATTGATGTGATACCCGACGCCTTGCGGATCCAGGTCGGGCCGCAGAAAAATCTCCAAGCGAGCCGCTCGATACGGCGCGATTTTGATAAATACGAGAAACATCCCGAATCCGGCCGCAAAAAGCGCTCCAAGATGCTTGAACGATGCTCCCGCGGCGATGTACATCGTGAAAAGAAATGCGACAATGACGGACGTCGTACCGAGATCCGATTGCAGCATCATGAGCGCGATCACGAGCGCGATAGAGATCGCGAACGGCAAAAAACCCGTCCAAAAACCCTTGATCGCCTCTTCATCCCGCCGCGCGAACCACCAAGAAAAATACAAAACAAGGCACAGCTTGGCGAGTTCCGACGGCTGAAGCGAAGCGCCGAATACGTTGATCCAGGAACCCGAACCATATTCGGCTCGCAGGCCGGGAACGAACCCGAGACACAGGAGAACGGCCGCCGCAGGCAACATGAGAGGAGCGAGCGATTTCAAGCGTTCGACCGTCATGCGCAGGCAGGCGAACATGAGCACGATGCCAGGAAGTATGCCGAAGAGCACTTGGCGCTTGAAAAAGTAATACCCGTCCCCGTAGCGCTCGTTTCCGGTCGGCCACGTCGCCGAGGAAAGCATCACCAACCCGAAGACGAGGAGCCCGGCAACAAGGGCAAGCAACGTGTAATCCGGGGGACGGCGCCGCATACCGCGTTTAGCGATCCAATAAAGCGACGATCAACCCCAAAACGCCGGATACGGAAGCGATAACCCAAAACCGCATGACGATCGTCGGCTCGGACCAGCCCTTGGCTTCAAAATGGTGATGAATCGGAGCGGAAAGAAACACTTTCTTCTTGCGGATTTTCTTTGAAGCAACCTGAATAATGACTGACAACGACTCAATCACGAACACCAGACCGATAACCGGCAAGAGCAGCAGGCTGTTCGTAAGCATGGCAACGATGCCGAGCGTAACGCCCAGCGACATCGCTCCCGTATCCCCCATGAAAAAACGGGCCGGATTGATATTGAACCACAAGAAAGCCAAAAGCGCGCCAACGACCGCCGCGCAAAAAGCGGCCAAGTCGTGCTTCTCTTGAAAAAAGGCAATCGCGCCGTAGGCCGTAAAGGCCGTTAGCAGCGTTCCTGCCGCAAGGCCGTCAAGGCCGTCGGTTTCGTTTACCGAAAACGCCGTCGCGACGATAATGAAGATGAACAAGGGAACCATCCACGGGCCCACCTCGACGATCCCAACGAACGGGATGCGCAGCACGTCCCAATCAAGCTTGACGTAAAACCACCATGCTGCCACGACAGCGATGAGCGAATACGAGACAAGGCGGTGCCACATTTTGAGCCCGCCGCCGTCGGCGCCGATCTTGCGCACGTTCAAGTAGTCGTCCACCAATCCGACGATCGCGGAGAAAAAAAGAGCCGCCAACGGCAACAACGTTTCCCGGCGCGAAAGAAAATTCAAGGAAATCCACGGCTCGGTACGCAAGATGTTTGCCGCGAACGACAGGGCGAATGCCAAGGCCAGGACCGATCCCCAAACAAGGATGCCCCCCATGGTCGGCGTGCCGCTCTTTCCGGCATGGAGCTTCGAAAAAATCGGAGCAGACGCCTCGCTGCGGATCTGTTTGCCGAGCTTCAGCACTCTCAGGAGCCTGATTACGGCCGGAGTGGCGAGCATAGCGGCCAGGAAGGACGCGGCTGAGACGACAAGTATCGAGATCGCGGAGTTCATGTTCAAAGATTCAAGAGGATCGAAAGGAAGGTCAAGACGAGCACCAGCGCCTCCAACAGGAGCGTCAACGCCATGAAAAAAGCCGATGCTAAACGCTCCGTGCGGTACAGCCGGATGGAAATCAACGCGTTCACGGCATACAGCGCGAGCCCGAGAAACGGAGTACGCAAAAGTCCCCAAGGTGGGCCGATCCTGTCGACGCCGAAATACACAGAATAATGGAGCGCGAAGAACGGACTGGTCGCGATACGCGGAATGACGAACCAGAGGGCGAGGGCCCAGGCAAGCAGGTTCAACCCCAAAGACAGCAAGAGCGCGAGGCGGACGAACCGCGCCTCGCGTACGTGCAATCGATGTCGTTCGAACAATCTGGCGAGCATACCGGTGTAAAGCGTACCGGAAATGCGCTATACTATCAAGGTATGTACAGCGATGCCCTGCTCCAGAAAATTTTAACGACCGCGAGCACCCTCAAACCGCAAGAGATCAAGGATCTGGTCGCGTCCGCCAAAGAGAAGCATACGCGCCTGGAAGAGGCGCTGCTTGCCAAAATGCCGGAGGAGACGCTGTATCGCGTCATTGCCGAGTATTTCAAGGTGCCGTTCATCGATTTGAAAGGCGTCCAGGTACGCAAAGATTTTCTCGATCTGGTTCCGGAGCCCATCGCCACGACCCACGACATCGTCCCGTTCGACAAGGGAGAGTCCCTCTTAAAAGTCGCGACGCTCGATCCGGAGGATTTGCAAACGATCGAATTCCTGAAGCACAAGACAGGCTTGGAGGTGCAAGTTCACGTCACAACGCCGTTTGCGCTCCATGAGATCATCAAGCAATACAAACGCTCGCTCAAAGCGGAATTTGAAGACATCGCCAAGGTCGCCGCGCCGAGCGAGGAAACAGACCAGCAAAAACTCCGGGAACTTGCGCAAGATTTGCCGGTCGTGCGCATCGTCGAATCGCTGCTTGAACACGCCGTGTTCGAAGGAGCTTCGGACATCCATATCGAGCCGACGGAACAGGACCTCGCCGTGCGCTACCGCGTCGACGGTATTTTGCGCAACGTCATGACCCTCCCGAAAAATGCCCAGGCAGGCATCCTGGCGCGTATCAAGGTGCTTTCGAATCTCAAGCTTGACGAACACCGCCTGCCACAAGACGGGCGCATGAAAATCAGCGGCGCCGGCTACAAATATTCCGTCCGCGTATCGACCTTGCCCGTCATGGACGGAGAAAAGGTTGTCATGCGCCTCCTCTCGGAAACAGCGCAAGCGCTGACGCTCGAGCAGCTCGGCTTCAATGACAAGCATCTCGAAGCCGTGAAGCGCAACATCGCCAAGCCGCACGGCATCATCTTCGTGACGGGACCGACCGGATCCGGGAAAACAACGACCCTCTATTCGATTTTATCTCTGCGCAACACGCCCGGCGTCAACATCTCGACCATCGAGGACCCGGTCGAATACCGCATGAATGGCGTCAATCAATCGCAAGTGAATCCGAAAATCGGCTTTACCTTCGCGATCGGGCTGCGCACGCTCCTGCGACAAGACCCGAACATCATCATGGTCGGAGAAATCCGCGACGGAGAAACCGCGGAAATCGCCACCAACGCCGCCATGACAGGCCATCTAGTATTCGCGACCTTGCACACGAACGACTCCGTCACCTCCCTCCCCCGCCTCGTCGATATGGGCGTCCCGCGCTTTCTCGTCGCATTCACGTGCAACATGATCATCGCGCAGCGCCTCGTTCGCAAGGTCTGCAAGGAGTGCAAGCAGTCCTACAAGCTTTCTAAAGCGCAACTCAAGGACATCTCCGAGCTCTACGACATTCCGACCATCACCGCAGCCATGCAGCGCGACGGCTTCCTTCAAAAAGGCGAAACGCTGGAGAAGGCGAATTTCTTCCGCGGCGCCGGCTGCAAGCAATGCAATGACGAAGGGTACAAAGGCCGTGTCGGCATCTATGAAGTGCTCGAAGTCAGCAAGCCGCTTCAAGACTTGATCAGCAAGAACGGTTCGAACGCCGAAGTGCTCGCCTTGGCCGACAAAGAAGGCATGATCGGCATCGTCGAAGACGGTTTTTCGAAAGCCGTCAAGGGCGTGACGACGCTCGAAGAAATCATGCGCGTGACGAAGGAATAGCATGGCCGACGTACCAGCGACATTTTCAACCGAAGGGCTGCGTCGCCGATTCTTGCGCGTCAAGCTTCCGCAAAAGATTTTCTTTACCGAAAATTTGCGCGTGATGATCAAAGCCGGCTTGTCGCTGACCGAAGCGCTGCATACATTGGCGCTCCAAACGGAGGACAAGGGCTTCCGATCCGTGATCCTGGAGCTGAATTCGGATGTCGAGCAGGGAAAAAGCCTCTCGCAGGCGCTCGGCCGTTTCACCAACGTCTTCGAGCCTATTTTCATCAACATGATCGCCGCCGGGGAAATTTCCGGCACCTTGGAAAAAACGCTCGAGCAGCTGACGATGCAGATGCGCAAGGACTACGAGCTTGTCTCGAAAGTCAAAAGCGCCATGACGTACCCCGTCGTCGTACTGAGCGCTACCGTCCTCATCGGCATCGGCATGATGATCTTCGTCGTGCCGCAAATCCTTTCGATTTTCGAAGAAATGGGAGACGTGGAGCTTCCGCTTCCCACCCGCATGCTTATCGCCGCGACGGACATCATGAAAAACGATTGGCCGCTCCTGATCGTCGGAACCCTCGCCGCTGCCGCCGCTTTTTCTTGGGCCATCAAGCGCCCGTTCGGCAAACGCCTTTGGCACCGATTCCTCCTGGGCATGCCGCTGATCGGCCCGATCATTCAAAAAATCAACCTCGCGCGTTTCACGCGCACGCTCTCGGCGCTTCTTCGCACCGACATTCCGATCACGCAGGGTCTCACGATCACGTCGGATATCGTCCGCAATGTCTACTATCGAAACGCCTGCCTCGCGATGGCGGAAGCTGTCAAAAAAGGAGACACGATTTCCCATATCCTCGAACTTTCACCAAAACTCTTCCCGCCGCTTGTCGTGCAAATGACCGCCGTCGGCGAACGCGCCGGTACGGTCGATCAAATGCTCGAAGAAATCGCGGAATTTTTCGAAAAGCAGGTCGATGGCATCATGGGCAGCCTCTCGTCGATCATCGAGCCGCTTCTCATCATCTTTCTCGGAGGCGCTGTCGGCGGCATCGCGCTCGCGATCATTACGCCGATTTACGCTCTAACGACCCAATTCGGTCAGTAACCGCATGCGCGCGCGCGGATTGACGATCGTCGAAACGATCATCGGGATAGGCATCGTCTCTACCCTCGTTTTCGTGTACTCCGCCACGCTTGCCGCTTCCGCGCTTTCCCAGCGAGCTCATCTGAAAAGCACGGCCGTCTTTCTAGCCGACCAGCAGCTTTCGGCGTTGCAGGCTTACAGCGCCAGCCAGATTTCCGACCAAACGAACGGGCCGTTGCGAGGAGTCCTCTTCAGTCAAGGCGTTTTTTCAACGGTTTCGGACGGCACGGCGCCGTCTCAAGGGCGCGCGCTGAATGCGGCAACCTCGACGATCTCCGGAATCAGCGCGATCCTGCCGTTCCCCAAAAACGCCTACGATGATTTCGCTCTGACCGCGAAAGTAAAAACGAACTCCGGCTCGCCGACTTCTTGGCGCGCAGGCATCCTGTTTCGAGCCCAAGATTTGCAAAACACGTACGAACTGTCTCTCGGTGCATCATCGCTGGTGCTGAAAAAATACGTCAACGGCCTCGCGACCACCCTGTACTCCGACGCCCGTTCGATCGGCTACAACAGCTGGCAAACACTGACCGTCACGACAACGGGCTCCTCGATCGGCGTTTCCTTGAACGGCGCGAACGTCACGACCGTGACGGACTCCTCTTTCTCGGTCGGCAAGGCGGCGCTGGTGGCGTGGAACGGGGCTTCCGTCAATTTCGACGACCTCTCTATCGAAAGCGAGAGCTGGAATTTTGATTCGACGGCCCCGGGTACGCTTCATGACGACTGGCTGCGTTTCGGCCTCGGCGATCTGCCCAACGGCACGGGCACGCTCACCGTCACCACCCCATACAGCGGGGCGACGTTCAAAAAATTCACCGTAAACATCTCCTGGACCGACCGCTCCGGCACCAGTACGCGCACCTTGAGCCAAAGCACGTACCAAGGCGAATAATATGAGGCATCGCGGCTTCACTACCATGGAACTCATCGTCACGATGGCGATCTCATCGATCATGTTCGCGATCGTCGGCGCGATTTTTTTGACGCAAAGCCGATACCACGCGGCGGAAGACGCGATCAACCAGGCGCAATACCAAGGGTTCCAAGCGCTCGATACGATCGGCCTGTATACAGACTCCGCAAGACGCGTCGTCAGCAGCCGCATCGTCAATGGGCGCGCCTACGAATCCGGTACATCGACTGTCGTTCTGGAGCTGCCTTCGGTGGACGCTTCGGGCAACATCCTGAGCGGCGCCTACGACTACGTCGCTCTCGGCATTGACCCGTCCGACAAGGCGACATTCATCCTCGATATCGATGCCGCCACCGGCTCGGATCGTATCGACGGAACATACGTGAAGGCAAGTTTGGTCGACAAGCTCATTTTCAGGTACAATACGGTCAATGTGACAACCGCCACGAGCATCGACGTCTTCGTCAGAACCGCGATCAGCGTTCGGAACCGGACTCACACGAAGTCTTTGGGAAAAATCTATTATCTCCACTCATCCTAAGACTATGCGCAGGCAAGGAGGAGTCCGGCCCGGACAAGTATTGGTACTTTCCACGGTGATGCTCGCGGTGGTTCTGAGCCTCGTGGGGTCGTTCATGTCATACCTGGGAATCGTCCGGGAAGCGACGTCTGCCTTTTCCGCAAGATCCCACGCGCGCAAGGCAGCCGAGGCTGGATTGCAAAAAGCGGTCTGGTGCCTGAATCAAACGTCCGGAACGAACTGCGGCGGAAACTACGGTTCGAATTTTTCCGGAGAAACCGCCTCCCCGATAGGATCGTCTTTCTATTCAACCGCCATTTCGACCATCGCAAGCGGAAAAAAAACGATCACTGCAACAGGTTATTTTCCATCGGTTGCAAAACCGATATCGACGGTCACGCTGAAAACGGATGTCGTCACGGATACGACCGAAGCTAGCTTTTTTTACGGGTTGCAGGCCGGCAACGGCGGCCTCTCGCTGAGCAATAACGCCTTTATCAGCGGGAACGTGTACGCGAACGGCAGCGTCGACGGGGCGAATGGAGCTTATATTACGGGAACCCTATTCGTAGCAGGCGGCACCGCTCTCTCGCCCGATCAGCAGCAGACGTCAAGCACGAACGACTATGAATTCGGGCGCGTCTCGCCTACGATCGACATCGCGCAGTCGTTCACCCTCTCCGCGGATAACGTCCTGAATAAGGTAAGCTTGTACCTTAAGAAGACCGGATCTCCGTCAGATCCCATTGTCTACGTGCTAGCCGACAAGAACGGAGTTCCATCGAAAACAGTGATCGGTTCGGCTACGCTCTCCTCGGGCCTGGTCACGGCGAATTACGGCTGGGTCGATGTTTCCTTCACGACTCCGCCGGCGCTCGTGGCTGGCCAGACTTACTGGCTCGCTATCGACGCGAGCGCCAACAGCACGAAATATTGGACGATTGGAAGCGCTACCGGCAATCCGTACGCCAGCGGCACGGGAATGGTTTCAAGCTCATGGAACGCTTCGACACCGGCATGGACGAATGCGGGCAGGGACTACGCATTCAAGATCTGGACCGGAGGCGTCGCGACGCATATCAGCGGAATGCACGTCTACCAAGACGCGCATGCCAACACGATCACTGGCAGCCAAATCGACAAAGACGCCTATTATCAATCGATCAGCAGCTCAACCGTTCAAGGCGCCTCGCACCCGGGGTCCCCGGACCCGGGCCCAGCCGACCTTCCGATTTCGGACGCGGTCATGAGCGACTGGCAAGAGGCGGCGTCGTCCGGGGGAACGATTACAGGCGATGTCAATTATAACTCCACCATTAACAGCCTCGGCCCTAAAAAAATCACGGGCAACATGACGGTGACGAACGGAGCGAGCTTGACGCTCACGGGAACGCTTTACGTTCAAGGCGATCTCTCGCTCTCGAATAACGCTCTTGTGAAACTCTCTGCGGGGTATGGAGCGGGTTCCGGAATCATTGTCGTAGATGTTAAAATTTCCGTCGGAAACGGCGTCACCTTCCAAGGCTCCGGCACGAGCGGTTCGTACATTCTTCTTGCGACCACGAACGCGTCGCTGAATCCCGCCTCTCCGGCCATGTCCCTGGGAAACAACAGCGCCAGCTCGATCTTTTACGCGCCCAACGGCATGGTCAGCATTTCAAACAACGCGAGCGTGAAAGAGGTAACCGCCTTCAAGCTCGTTCTCTCGAATAACGCCTCCGTACAATACGAAAGCGGCCTCGCCGACCTGAACTTCACGAACGGGCCGGGCGCGAGCTGGGTGCGCCAATCGGGCTCCACGCGAGAACTGCATTAGCCCATGATTTTCTTTCCCGACCCAACAACATCGACCGTCGGCCTCGATCTCAACGAGCGCGTTTTTCGATTAGTTGAAATACGGCCGCTGTCTTTCTATCGGAAAGCGCTGCGCGTCTATCGTTACGCTGAAGAACGGCTGGCGGACGAAGTGATCCAAAACGGCGACATTAAAGACCCGGCGGGGATGATTTCCCATCTGAAAGCCCTGACAAAAAAGGCGTACGGAAGAAACCGGGCCTGCGGAGTCGTCGTTTCGCTGCCTGAAACCAGAACCTTCATCAAGGTCATTACCGTGATGAAGCCGGCGAAAATAGAGGACATGCTGTCGGCGGTGACTGCCGAGGCGACCTTGCACATCCCCTTGCCGATCGAGGAGCTGTACATCGACTGGCAGCCCGTGGAAAACGTCAGAAGCGTTCCGATCGGGAAGCCGATCAGCGTGACGATTGCCGCGGCTCCGAAAGCGGTCGTCGACAGTTACGCTCAGATCCTCGAGGCTGCCGGCTTGGTACCCGTTGCGTTCGAAATCGAAGCCCAAGCAATCGTTCGAAGCATCACGCCAGTCAAGAGTAACGAAGACGCCGCCTACGGCATCGTGGATTTCGGAGCGACCCGCTCAAGCTTTATCGTCTTCGACAAGGGAACCATCCAATTTACCGTCAGTTTGCCGATGTCCGGAGACCATATTACGCAAAAAATCTCCGAAGTCCTTGGCGTGAGCATTCCGGAAGCTGAAAGGACGAAACGGCAATGCGGAGCGGATGTCCATAAATGCGGGCAAACGCTTTGGGCGATCATAGAACCTTTCATGGCCGAAATGGCCAAACGCATCTCCGATGCGTCCGAGTTTTACCGAGACCATTTCCCGAACGGACGCGCCTTGAATGGAATCATCTTGAGCGGAGGCGGCTCGAACATGTCTCGGCTTGACGAGCTCCTCAGCGAGCTTATTCGTATCCCTGTCAGCCGCGCGAACTCGCTGGTCAATCTCGACAGCAAGCATACGCCGGTGCCGTATGAAGTCATGCTGAGTTCCGCTACCGCCGTCGGCCTCGCATTGCGCTATCCGCTTTCGAAATGGCGGTCGCAGAAAAAAATATGATCACGCTCAACCTTTTGCCACCGCCTCTCAAAGCCTCATTGCGCACCCACGCCATCTACGCGGCATTCGAGCAGATCATGGTCATCGCCTGCAGCCTGCTGCTGCTCAGCAGCTTGGCGCTTCTACTGATACGCATTCGCCTCATCGACGTTCTCGATGACGTGCAGGGCCGGCAAATCCTCTCGGCCGAATATACGACGACGAATAAAGACGTTACGCGCTTAAACACGCGGATCAGCCGCATAGATGCCCTGCAGAACCTGCGGATTTCCCCGACCGCGCTTTTGTTCGATATCGCGAGGCGCTCCACCCCCGCTATCGGGATCACGAGCCTCGAATTCGACATCGCGACAGAATCTTTGCGCATCAACGGAAAAGCCGAAGAACGCGACGCCTTGATTGCCTTCGAACAGGCGTTGAAAGACTCGCCGTACGTCAAAAGCGTCGAATCGCCGATCTCGAATCTTTTCAAAAAAACCGACATCAGTTTTCAGCTGAGAATACTTCTGAACGTAGCCGCCCTAAAGAACGTGCCTAGCCTCGAGTCATGAAGCTGAAAAATGCCAAAATACTCGCGATTACCTTGACACTTGCAAGCGCCGCCTTTATCGCTTGCCTTCTCTTCTTCTTATTCATTCCGACTCTCAAAGCGAACGCCAGCCTCGCGTCAAGCATCACCCTTGCCTATGCGCAACTCGACGCGCAATACGCTAACCGCAAAAACTTGTTGAACAGCAGCGAAAAGGTCGTCCGAGCGCGCGAAATTGAAAACCGATTAGCGGTTCAATTTGTCAACGATGGCAGGGAGATCGATTTCATAAAAAATATCGAGGCGCTTGCCGCAAAAAACAACATCGAACAGCGCATCCAGTTGACGAAGAGCGAAGGCGGAGAAGCTCCGGAAATTAAAACGCTCTTTGCCCTGTCGATCAACGGCACGTATCGCGATGCCATGCAGATGCTCGTCGACATGGAGAAAAGCCATCCGTTGATTCTCGTCCGCAGCATGGATATCAGGCCCGGAACGGCCGGTGAAGGAAGCGACTTTCTTCAGATCAACATCCATGGCGCCCTTGTCTCCCCTCCTCCATCCTCATCGTTATGAAAAAAATATCCCTGTACGGGCTGCAAATCATCTTTAAAAGCGCGGCGGCGGGGCTCTGCGTCGTTTTCGCGACCTTCACAGGGTATCTCTACTACACATACAACAAGGTGGTGACGGGCGACATCAAGCTCGAAGAGGCTCCGTCTTTGCTCTCCGCGTTGCACCAAAAGAAAGTTGACGATGCTTTCGCGCGTTTCGAACGAAGGATAAAAATGCCCGACGCGCCCCTGGATCTTCCCAACCCTTATGAGGCGCCGAATCCTTGATTGCCTCGGCCGGATTACTTTCGCAAAGAACTTTCCAGCGCCTTGATACAGGCATCGACATCGCTCTCTGACGTCGACCATCCGAAGCTTACGCGGAGAATCGATTTTGCACGTGCCTCATCAAGACCGAGAGCCTTCGCGCCCAGCGGCGTTCCCCGGCTTCCTGCCTTGCACGCCGACCCCGTCGAGACCATGACTCCGGCGCGGCTAAGCAGAAGCGCGATCCAATCGCTCTCTTTTCCGGAACACGCGACCGCAACCACGTGCGGTGCAACCGAAACCCCCTCGTCCAAAAGGCTTGTAGCGCCGACGGGGAGCGCGCTTAAAAAGCGCGAACGCAGCGCATTGTATCGAGCGATTTCAGACGGACGGGAGCGAAGCAACGTTTCGGCAGCCGCCCCCATGCCGACGATGCCGGGGACATTCTCCGTGCCGGAACGCAGACCGCGCTCATGACCACCGCCAGACAGGATCGGAACGAGTTTCACGCCTCGACGGACTGCCAGCGCGCCAATGCCCTTCGGTCCGCCGATCTTGTGCCCGGAAACGGTTAAAAGATCCGCATGCGTGGATGCCAGCGTCACGTCCGTCGAAACGACAGCCTGTACCGCATCGACATGCAACAGCGTCTTACGGGACGCCGAGGTGAGCAATCCCTTTCCAACCGCTTCCACAGGCTGCCGGCTTCCCAGTTCGTTGGATGCTGAGATCATCGACACGAGGGCGGTCTCCGGGCGCACCGCGGCAAGAATATCCCAAGCTTGCACGAGTCCGTTTTTATCCGGTGGAACGACCGTCAATTCCAGGCCGCGCGCTGCGAGCAACTCGAACGTTTTCAAGACGGAAGGATGCTCGAGCGCTGTCGTGACCGCATGAGGGCGTTCGCCTCGATTCAACAGAGGCTCGATCGTTCCGCGCAAGGCCAGATTATTCGCCTCAGTCGCTCCGGAGGTGAAAATGATTTCCGACGGATCCGCGCTTATCAAGGCCGCGACCGCATCGCGCGCGCTCTCTACGCGTTTTCGCGCTTCTTGACCGAGCGCGTGGATCGCAGACGGATTGGCAAACGTTTCGTATGACGCCGTAAGCGCCTCGAGAACCTCGGGTCGAAGCGGCGCGCTGGCGGCATTGTCGAGATAAACGACGGATTTCATATCATTCGGCGATTACGGAAACGATCCAGGAAAATTCTTTTTTCAACAACGGTTCGATACCGAGCCTGAGCGTCACGGCGGCAAGGGCACAGCTCCCGCAAGCTCCTCTAAACCCCACTTTGACGATTCCAGCCGTCTCATCAACCCCAACAACCTCAATCTCCCCTCCGTGCGCGCGCACGGCCGGACGAATCCGCTCAAGGACATCATTGATTCGCTCGCGCATATCGCAGAAGGATACGACTTTTCCTTCATTTTGTAAAGATGCGCAGCCTATAGAAAAAGCCCGCCCAAGACGTCTCAGGGCAGGCCAATGCGACGCTGAATAGACGAGAGCACTGGTCTGAACGTACCTACATGAACTTCGTCCATGATGCCCAGTGCTCGCAGCTCGCTGGCACACGCCTCTGTTTCGGCGATGCCGAGTCGCTGCTCTTTCAAATGTCCGAGGTACCGATCTCCTCCGGTGTCCCCGATCGCGATAATGCGCTTGTACGGCACTCCGCACTTATCGGCAAAATCTCTCGAACAAACCCCCTTCACCGCCGGGGTCGTCAGCGACCCCTCTTCGTATCCGATAACAACACTATCGGCATGCATCAGGCGCCCGGCGTACACGCGGGAAAACGAGATCCCATTCCGTTTGGCGACGAATTCGATAAAATCCGCGCAGCCGTACGAAACGGCCGCAACGGGAATCTCGTGGCGCGAACACCAATGAAGCATCTCGACGGCCTCATCTCGAAACTTCACCTCCTCGAGCGCTTCTTCCCACGCTCGACGGTGAAGACCATGGCGCACGTAGGCCTGAAACGTTCTTTGGAGCCAAACCAGTTCTTCCTTCGCGGATAGGGCGCCTGCGGCGACTGGCCCCATATACCGCTCCCGGAGCGCATTCATTTCTGAGACGGTCTCGGGCGGCATGTGCCGTTCGATGACGATCCGTACCAATGCTCCCTGCGTCGGTGCCGTCAACGTACCATCGACATCGGTGACGATGACCCATTGATCTTTCATGGAAAACTCCCTGCAAACGTCCTGAGGAGGACGTTAAAGAAACCCTTTCTTGTTGTCAAGAACGAAAGCCCTGATCTTCTCTTGACCTCCTTGACAAGGAGCTCTATTCCTGTTATCTTTTCGGGTCATGCTCAAGGCGGAATATCCTTGCCGAAAGAGCATGGCACTTCCCCGCCATGTTCTTTCACTTGGCCACTAGAGCCAAGCGCACAAACCCGCCAGCCTCCGAGCCTGACTCACACATATGGGGAAAGAAGGAGCTATGTATGGGTGACAACGGTACGCCTACATAACCGTCAACCTGTAATCTTCGGCGGTTCTATTTTTTTAAAGCATCAACCTGCTTCCAAGCCAACTCAAACATCGCGCGTACCATAATGGCCATTTCTTTACTTTCAATAATCACTCCAACCAATTTACCCTTAAGAGAAATCATAGATAGTTTATTGCCGAAAACCGTAAGTTCTCCATGCAATGGGAACTGATTTTTTGGTATTCGACGAAATTCCCAGTGTGAACGAACATGCTTTGAAGGGTAATGCTCTACTTCAGAAGTATAAATTGTTCTTCCATTTATTTTTTTCTCTCCAAGTCTTTTACTGTGCTTTGCCCAATGTTCCTCTGGTAAAAGGTGGCTCAAATCGTCAAAAGATATAAAATCTTCCATTGAAGGGGCGTTCGTAAAAAAAATAACTTCTCTCATTGCTTCCAAACCTTCAATTCCCTCATAAAAAGAAACTTTTGGACGCTCACCCGCAGCATCTGAAATAGCTTCTAAATCCGGTAACAATCTTTTTATTGTCAGCTCTTTTTCTTCAACAATGCTTCGTTCTCGATGAACTATGCGATGTAATCGCTCTGGCTTTTCTGCTGTATACAAAGTCTTTTTTCCTTTATCAAAAGTACTCATGAGCCCTTTTTGTAACAGCATCTCGATCATTACGTAAGTTGTTGCGCGATTTACGTCCGCCTTACGTGCAATTACTTGCACGGGAGATGGTCCTAATTCCAAAGATGCCAAATAAACGAGTGCTTCTTTGTCAGATAATCCTAACTTTTCAAGCTCGCGAACAAAAACTTTCATGTAAAAAGGCTATCTTGACTAACTTTGTTAGTTATAACAAACAGTTTCAGGGTCGTAAATACTAAAATTTCTCAGAGCTTTTCCACCCCGCAATAAAAATGCTCTTTAATACTCTCACCATCTCTCTGCTCTTAATCAAAAAACCATATGGTTTGTCCAAATAAACTGTAAAAGCTGCATGATCTCCGAATATAGCCATCTCTCCGGACTCCTCCTGTGCCATCTTTAAGTATCTCCAAATACTTCCTTTAACAGCCGGTCTCGGTTTATTGGTAGTGTATAAAACAATTTGCTTAATTCTAATTCCAGCCTTTTCTAAACGTGAGTTGTGCTCCTGAACAGAGTCATTTGAAACTGAAGTTGCATATTTTTCCGGTGAACCAATAACTAGTAATTCGTTTGACCTAGCAGCAAATAAAGTAGCTCGCATAGTTTCCAAACCATCTATTCCCTCATAAATACCTATATCAGGACGTACACCTGCAATTGAAATTAAAGCTTTTATTCTTGGAATAAGCGTTCTTAGTTTTTGCTCATCCTCTACGATCTTTTTCTTTTTGTTTTCGACATGTGTTAATAAAATTTCAGGACTCTCAGCCTGGAAAAACTGCTTCTTCCCCCGTGTGTGGGGGCTCATGAGTCCGTGTTTCACGAGACCTCCGATGGCTACATAGGCTGTAGGGCGGACAACGGCAGCCTTCGCTGCAAGCTGTTGCGCAGTAGCCGCACCGATCTCAAGCGAGGCGGTATAGATTTTTACCTCGTTGGAACTGAGTCCGAGACCCTCTAATTGTTTTTGGATAGATTCCATATCGTAGTCACAGTATAGCACGTTGACTCAAATATGTCAATGACTTGACACTTTATTGGCAGCTATGATAGGCCGTGTCTACCTACTATTTATCCACATATATGGATCATGCACCGCCCTACTGGGACACCGTCGCTCCGCGCTGGGATGCTTTCCTTGCGGACGCTTCGTGCTTCGTCAACCATCAGGAAAGCTTCAGGCGTTTCCATTGGTTTTTGAAAAGGGCTCTTAAAATAGGAAACCGCACAAAATCCTATCGCCTGCTCGACCTTGCCTGCGGTACAGGGGAAGCCTCGTGGCCGCTTTGGAAACGCGTGGCCTCGGTCACGTTTCTCGACCGATCCCCGTGCATGCTAAGAGCGGCGCGCAACAAATATCCGAAGGGAGTTTTCGTGCGAGGCGATATCGCCGCCCTCCCCTTCTTAGATGCCGAATTCGACGTTGTCATCTCAAGGGGTGCCGTTCTTTCGCAGTTGAGCCAGGAAGAAATCGGATCTTCGCTTGCTCATATCTGGAGAATCATGCGTCCGCAAGGGTATTTCTTTTTCGATTTCGTCACCAACCCCGAGATCGTCCCGGCTCCGCACGGCCTGTACCAAACGGGGTGGCAACGCCCAGAAGCGGAAGCTTTGTGCAAGCGGCATTTGCCGGGAGCGACGATTTTGGCATACGACGGTACGGAGGCTCACGCTTTTAACCGCATGCTTCTAAGAAAGACGTGATATGGCGAAACGCGAATACACGCTTCCTGTTGACGCCGCTTCGGCGCGTGAAGCACTGCGCTCCTCTTGCGCTCTCGTAAAACGATCTCAAATCGACGATGCTCTCTTTCGCAGGCCTGATAATGTTTCCGCTCGTTTGCGTCGCCAAGATACGGTAACCCGCCTCAGTTGTACCAACCCCGGGACTCTTGCCGAACCTCCGGAAACGGTCGTTTTGGACTACCAAGCCTGCAGTCGCGTATTGGAACTTGCGGGATTCAAGCCTGTTGACAGGGTGAAATTTAAACGGGAAACATGGCGGTACTGCCAATACCTCCTACACCTCGATCAAACCGAGGTTTTAGGCGACTATTTGACAGCCGAGGCGGAGGCAGGAACGGCTTCCCCCCACGCTTTCCGTCGGCAAGTCTTGAAATCCTTGAAAAATCTAGGGATTTTGCCCCTAGAACCCAACGCATGCCCGGTGGACAAGCAGGATGTTTACGGGGTTGACAACCACAGCAAGCTTCCTTATACTGCCCCTATCGTCTCGGGTCATTCGAAACTCTTCGAATCCCAAGGGATCTAAAACACTCTGCTATGGCAACAAAAAAAGCAGGCGGCTCTACACAACTTGGCCGCGATTCCATCTCCAAGCGCCTGGGCGTCAAGCTCTCCGGCGGCTCGGCAGCCAAAGTCGGAGCGATCATCGTTCGCCAGCGCGGCACCAAAGTCCATCCAGGCCTGAACACCAAGCGCGCCGGAGACGACACGATCTTCGCCACCGCGGACGGCAAGGTTCGCTTCGTCACTCGCAAGACTCGCCGTTTCGACGGCTCCTTAAAGCCTCGAACGTACGTCCACGTTGACGCCAAGTAAGAAAAAACCGGCCCTTCATGAAGGCCGGTTTTTCTTTTAAACCCTTCCTTAACTGTCGTTATCCGCTCCGCGCGCCAATCATCTCTTCGCAAGGCGTTATTTTTTAAGCGCCGCCTTGATGAACGCATTGAAAAGCGGGTGCGGTCTCAGCGGGCGTGAAAGAAACTCCGGGTGGAACTGCACGCCAACGAAAAACGGATGGTTCTGAAGCTCGATAATTTCGACAAGTTTCCCGTTCGGGGAAGTGCCGGAAATCGTGAGTCCGGCTTTCTCCAAGCGCTCGCGATACTCGTTATTGAACTCATAGCGATGACGATGGCGTTCGGAAACTTCGCGCTTCCCGTAAGCGCCGCGCGCGCGCGTTTTGGCCGCGAGAACGCAAGGATACGAGCCGAGACGCATCGTTCCTCCGTACTTTCCTTTGCGCACGATCGCCTCTTGATCCGGCATGATATGAATAACCTGATGTTCCGCGTGCGGGCTTACTTCGGCCGTATTCGCCCCTTCAAGGCCGGCAACGTGGCGCGCGAACTCGATGGTCGCAAGCTGCATCCCGTAGCACAGACCGAAATACGGGATCTTCTTTTCACGAGCATAGCGGATGACTTTGATCTTACCTTCAATGCCCCGGCTGCCGAATCCCCCGGGAACCAGGATCCCGTCATATCCGGAAAGCTCCTTCAGTTTTTCTGGATTCTTCTCGAACTCCGTCGAGTCAAGCCAGTCAAGCTGCGGATCAGCGTTATTATGCCAGGCAGCCGATTTGACCGCTTCAATCACGGAAAGATACGCGTCCGTCAACGAAAAATCGCCGCTTGAGAAATACTTGCCGACAATCGCGATTTTTACCGGTTTCTTTTCGGCGTGAATAGCTTTTACCAGCTTCGACCATTCTTTCAAATCGACCGGACGCCGCGGGCGCAAGCCGAATTTTGAAAGGATGCGCTTTCCGACCTGGTCGCGCTCAAAATTCAGAGGAACATCATAAATGGAGGCGGCATCCGGAGCAGAAATCACGTCGCGCTCGTCAATAGAGCAGAATTGGGAAAGCTTGCGCTTTCGAGGCTCGTCAAGAGGCTTGGAGGCGCGGGCGATGATGAAATCCGGTTGGATGCCCGCGGAGTTCAGCGTGCGGACGGCGTACTGCGTCGGCTTGGTTTTCATTTCTCCAAGATTGTACGGGATCGGCAGGTAGGAAACGAGCACGAACAAGACGTCGTTCGGATTTTTGAGTCGCATCATGCGAGCCGCCTCGAGAAAAAGAATGTTCTGATACTCGCCGACCGTACCGCCGATCTCGACCAGGCAAATATCCGCTTTCGCCTCCTTTGCCGCCTGTTTCACGCGCCGAATGATCTCTTCGGGAACGTGCGGAACAACCTCGACCGTCCGCCCTCCATACTCCAAATTACGCTCGCGCTCAATAACCTCGCGATAGACGCGTCCGGTCGTCATGTAATTCACCGACGTAATATCGATATCAAGAAAACGCTCGTAATTACCGATATCCTGATCAGTCTCGTCGCCGTCTTCCGTGACAAAAACTTCTCCGTGTTCGACGGGATTCATCGTACCGGCATCCACGTTGATATACGGATCGATTTTCACGGCCGTGACTCGAAAACCTTTCGATTGAAGGATGCGGCCGATCGACGCAGTCGCGGTACCCTTGCCGACGCCGCTCATGACGCCGCCGACGACGAAGATGAACTTGGACATGCAAGAAACGTTTAGGTTCGAAGTTTGTCGTTTTTGGACTTTGCGACGGAGAAAAGCGTATTTCTCTCCGAAACGCCGCCTGAGGCCGGAGGTTTTCTGACCCCGAGCGTAATAAGGGCCTTTTCAAGCACGGGACGAACATCTTCGTAGCTCGATTTTGTCATCGCCTCTCGAGGGTCAACCCAGATGATCTGGCGTATCTTTTCATGCTTTTGCGGCGATCCCCATTCTCCAGCCGGGGCTTCCATGAGGAAGTAGTGCACGAATTTGTGCACGAGCATCCCCTTGCTGCCTACGCGGTATTTTTCGCGAAACCAGAAATCGATCGTGCCGAGCGGCAAGCGCAGTTTGAGGCCGCGCAAAGCCATCTCCTCGGCCGTTTCACGAAGCGCGGCTTGCTCGATCGTTTCGCCTTGCTCGACATGCCCTTTGGCGAATGTCCATTTCCCGAACGGGTCAAGCATAAGCGACATCTTGAGCCCTTTGCGCGTGCGCTTGTAAACGATGCCACCGGCGGAAATTTCCACCTGCACGCGCGGCGGTCCTTTTCTGCGACCGCGCGGGGAACGTCGATGTTTTCGATGTTGTGGCGCGTGCTGCGCCTGCGGCTCTTGCGGACCCATACTATTTTCTTGAAGATTTCTTCGGGGCTGGAGCGGGCTTGACGCCGTCGAACCACGCCCGAGCGGCGTCAAGCTGCGGATCGCGATCATTTTCGTAATCTTCCTCCGTCCGTTCAACCGCATAATCGGGCGTAATCCCGTTCACGTTAATATTGCTGCCTTTCGGCGTCAGCCATTCCGCAATCGTGAGCTTGACCGAGGAACCTTCGCCTAGGTCGATGAGATCCTGGACGGACCCCTTTCCGAACGTTTGCGTGCCGATCAAGACGCCCTTGCCGAGATCTTGAAGCGCGCCGGCGACGATTTCCGAAGCCGAAGCGGAGCCGCCATTTACCAAAACAATCGTGGAAAACTCCTTGAGTCTTCCGCGCCCGGACGCTTTGTGCGTATCGCTTGTTCCGTCCGAAAAACGCTCTGAAACCGCCGTTTCCCCGGGTATCCATTCTCCGAGCATCTGCACAGAAACGTCCAAATACCCTCCGGGGTTATTGCGAAGGTCGAGTATCAGGCCGTCAATATCCCGTCCGCGGATCTGCGTAACGGCATCAAGGAAGCGATCGAACGTGTCGCCGTTGAAATTCGTAACGGCGATGACTGCGAGTTTTTTTCCTTCCGGAGAGGCGATGAATGAGGTCTTTACGCTTTGGATCGCGATCGTATCGCGCGTGATCGTAAAAACCCGAGACGCCGTCTCAATGCCGCGCAAGACCGTCAGCTTGACTTTTGTCCCCTTGTCCCCGCGAATGCGGCTGACAGCGAAGTCGAGCGACATGCCGAACGTGTCTTCTTCGTCGATTGCGAGAATGCGATCCCCTGCTTTGAGACCGGCCTTTTCCGCAGGAGAACCGGAGAGCGGCGCTACAACGACGAGATCCTCCTTCTTCATGCCGATTTCGGCTCCGATCCCCTCGAATTTTCCGGAGAGCTGCTTGGTGAACTCCTCAGATGCGACCGGTTCGAGAAAAACGGAGTGCGGATCGCCTAGGGACGCGACCATGCCGCGCAGCGCCCCGTAATACATTTGCCGCTCATCAACCGGCTGCTTGACATACCGTTCGCGAATAACGTTCCATAAATCCCAAAACTGTTCGAAATCGACGGCGCCTCCGGAACGGTCGAGTTCGGCGTTCACGAATTCGATGCCTCCGGAAGCCGACGATGTCGGCCCGCGCGAAACGCGCCCTGAGCCCATCCGATACCCCCACAAAAAAGAAGCGACGACAAAGACCAGCACCAAATAGGCTCCGACGGCTTTTCGCGCGCGGTTGTTTTCAGGAATAGTCATGCGCGATCTTCTTCACGAATGATCTCTGCGCCCACTTCGGCGAAACGAGCTTCAATACGCTCATATCCACGGTCAATAATTTCGGCTTCGTGCAGCACGGTCTCGCCGTCAGCCAGGATACCTGCCAAAAGCAGCGTCACCCCGGCGCGGAGGTCCAAACTCCTGATCTCGCGGCCATACAGAGGAGTCGGGCCGGAAATCAGGACTCGGTGCGGATCGCATACCGTCGCGTTCGCTCCCATCTTAACCAATTCTTGCACGAAACCGAAGCGCCCCTCATAGAGAGGTTCTTGAAGCAGGCTGGTACCAACGCATTGCGTCGCCAAGACGCCAAACGGGGCCATCAAATCGGTTGGAAGGCCGGGGTACGGCATCGATTGGTATTTGTTTGCACCGCTAAGAGCCGACAGCGTTCCGTGAGCGGTGACGCGGAGTGCGTCGCTTTTCACCTCAACGGACGCGCCGATGGCGCGAAGACGCTGCGTGACAATGTCGAGGTGGTCTGGACGGACGCGCTCGATCAACAAATCACCTCGCGTGAGCGCCGCCGCCACCATGAACGTTCCCGCTTCGATTTGATCGGGGATGATCTCGTGCGTGGCGCCATGCAGCCGCTCGACGCCGTCGATGTGAATCGTATGCGTCCCGTGGCCTTGCACCCGAGCGCCCATCTTATTTAGAAAATCTCCGAGATCCTCAACATGCGGTTCGGCCGCAGCGAGCTTGATCGTGGTGCGACCCTTGGCCGTAACCGCGGCCATCATCAAGTTTTCCGTTGCGGTCACTGAAAACTCAGGCAGAACGACTTCTCGACCGACAAGTCCCGAAGATCGCAAAAGATATCCTTCCGCTCCCTTCTCGCAAGTCGCTCCGATCGACGTCAGCGCTACGAGATGCGTATCAAGCGGCCGATTGCCGATAATGCAGCCTCCGGGTTCCGGCAATTCCATCTCGCGGAAACGAGAAAGCATGGGCCCCAAAAATAAAACCGACGAGCGCATGCTGCGCATCGCTTTTCGATCCACCTTCGTCGGGTCGGCGTTTTTCGGATCGATCGTTAATTCATGATCGCCGTTCCAGACGACTGAAACCCCGAGGCTCCGAAGAATATCAAGCATGCGCTCAACATCGCGGATACGAGGCACATTCTTTAAGCTGCACGGTTCGTCCGTAAGCAGCGTTGCAGCCAAGATCGGCGTAGCAGCGTTCTTCATCCCGGCCACCTGAAGCCGTCCACGAAGCTTTTTTCCGCCTTGAATTCGAAGTCTGCTCATAGTACGATTTAGTCGGTGCCAGCATACTCCCACATGAACCCCCGCGCAAGACGATTTCTCAGCTGGACGTTCATCGCGACGTTCTTCCTGCTCGCCCCGGCCATTATTCTCTCCACGGCCGGGTATCGTTATAATTTCGCGCGAGGGCGGCTTGAACGCACGGGCGTCATCGTCATCGAAACCAAGCCCGCTGAAGCAAGCGTCAGCTTAAACAATAGCCTTCAAAAAACAGAGACGCCGACCCAGATCAGCAAAATTACGCCTGGTACCTATACCGTACGCGTTGAAAAATCCAATTATCACCCCTGGATAAACACCGTGAACGTGGGGAGTCAGGAGTCTCTTTTTCTGACTCAAATTCCGCTCTTCAAGATCGCGGCTCCAACCCTGCTCAAAAGAGGGACTTCTCCGACAACCGCTTCTTTTTCTCATGACGCTCGCTATGCCGCCTTCGTCGCCTCGGCTTCGTCGGGCTCCGAGATCACCGTCATAGATACCACCTTTGGTACAGTTTCTCTTCCATACCGTTCTAGCACGGACTCAACATCCCTTGCCCTCTCTTGGTCTCCAAAGGAAAGTGCGCTGCTTATCAGTAGTACCGGGGGAAAAAACCTGTTTCTCCTTTGGAGTCCTGATGAACCGGGTCGCGTCCGCGATCTTGCGCAAGAAGCCGGCGTAGCCTTTACGGAAGCGTTTTGGGCGCAAGACGCTCACCGGCTTTATGGCGTCGCGGACGGCAGGCTGTACCAGATCGAAACCGAGCTTATTGCCGCCGTAGAGGCTGGACCGTCTATCTCCGCCCCCATCGTCGCTGCCGAGTCATTGTACGGCATTAACGAAACGGGCCACACGACGCTGGTAAGGCGCCGGCTGCGAGACATGGCATTCGAAACCATCGCAAATCTGCCATCGGCAAAATTCGCGCCGATCGCGGGAAACGGAGGGCGAATTACGTACGCCTCATTGACAGGAGACCGACTGTTCGCCATCGACCCCTCCGGGAGCCGTCCGACGGCTTTTGAAGGACGCGGCCGTGACGGCCTTTGGTCTGGCGACAACTCGCGTATCTTGTATTGGAACGATTTGGAAATCCGGGTCTATGATGCACGATACGTATCGGACGAGCTTCTGAACAGGATGCGCGAATCGATTTCGCAAGCGTCCTGGCAGCAC
>CAYMBC010000006.1:0-29022 GCA_964388605.1 uncultured Gammaproteobacteria bacterium | reverse complement strand
CGGAAGATTCCTCGTCCGGAGCGGACATGGTGGGCGGGGTGCGCGCTTCGTCGACCAGGATGGAGTCGATTTCGTCGACGACGGCGTAATGCAACTCGCGCTGCACCGCCTGGCCGGGAACCGTCACCATGTTGTCGCGAAGGTAGTCGAAACCGAACTCGTTGTTGGTGCCGTAGGTGATGTCGGCGAGGTATGCGTCCTTGCGTCCGATCGGGCGCAACTCGTCCATGTCGACATGGAAAGCGGCGGTCGCATCCGCCTTCGCCTCGAGCGAGGAACCCTCTTCGACCACCGTCGCCCTGTACTGCGGATCGTACCGATACGCGGCTTGGTGGTTGATGCAGGCTGTCGTGAGGCCGAGGCGATGATAGACGCGGCCCATCCAGCCGGCGTCGCGGCGGGCAAGGTAGTCGTTGACGGTAATGACGTGCACGCCCTTGCCCTCAAGCGCGTTCAAAAAGACGGACGTCGTGGCGACGAGCGTCTTGCCTTCGCCTGTGCGCATTTCAGCAATGCCGCCCTGATTCAAAACCATTCCTCCCAAGAGCTGAACGTCGTAGTGGCGCTGACCGAGCGTACGGCGAGCCGCCTCGCGCACGAGCGCAAAGGCCTCCGGCAAAACCTCGTCGAGCGAAGCGCCGTTCTTCAAACGTTCCTTGAGTTCGCCCGTTTTGGCAGCCAAGCCGTCGTCCGACAATTTTTGCGTCTCGCTTTCAAGCGCATTAATCTTCTCGACGATGGGTTGGAGCTTGGCAACCGCGCGGGCGTTCGGGTCGCCGAAAATCTTCCGAAGGAGGGACATGCGGTATTAGTCGTGGCGTTCTTTTTCTTTGACCACTTCGCGACCGAGGGTGCGGACGGCTTCCTTGATGGCAGCGTAGAGATCCTCCGCGGTTTCTTCGACGCGGATCGTCTTCCCCGGAATGCGCAAACTCATCTCGGCGCGGAAAATCTCGCCCTTATGATGATGATTCGTCGTCTTGCCGACTTCAACATCGACAGCAGCGGCATCGCCGAAGCGCTCCGTCAAAGGTTCGAGCGCGGCGAGGTCTTTTTCGACGGCATCCTTGATGGCGTCGGTCAGTTCGATTCCGGTGGCTTTGATGCGATCAATGGTCATAGAGAACAGCCTATTTTAGTGGCTCTACTTTAATGGAAATGGCCGCGCCGCGCAAGGGCGAGGCACTTCTTGAGAAGCGGCTCTCAAAAGCCGAGCAACTGGACCTCTTCCTCAAGCTGCAGTCCGTAATCGTCGCGGATGCGCATCTTGATGAGCGAGATAAGCTGCAGCACGTCGGACGCGGTGGCGCCTCCGAGGTTCAGCAGGAAATTCCCGTGCTTCGCGGAGACTTGCGCAGCCCCGATCGTCTTCCCTTTCAAGTCGGCTTGTTCGATAAGCCAGCCCGCCGGCAAGCGCTTGGCGCGAATGAACGCCTCGGGAACATCCACGCGCTCCTTAAGCTTCGTAAGCTCGGATTCGTCATTAAAATCAAAATTCTTGAACAGGCATCCGGCCGAGGGCGCGTCGCTCGGCTGATCCGCCTTGCGCTTCGAAAGCACATCCTCTACTTTCGCCAAGCAGGCCTCTTTCGAAGCGGCGGATAACGCGAATGTCGCCGACAACACGACGTCTCGGCTCCTCTTGAAACGCGAATCGCGATATCCGAAAGCGCAGTCTTCATTTTTGCAGAGAGCTCGTTCAATCCGGCCATCTGACAGGCTCAGGATTTCAACGGAAACGAGCGTGTCTTTGGTTTCCCCGCCGAAGCAGCCGGCATTGCCGCGCACGGCACCGCCAATCGTTCCCGGGAGCGAGACCGCCCATTCGAGACCGGAGAGGCCGGCTTCGGCGGTTTTCCGGGCAAGAAACCCCGTCAGCACGCCAGCTTCGGCCGTGACCGACGTTCCATCGATATTCCAGCCGCGATTCGCCGCCTGGATAACGAGGCCGCGAAAACCTTCATCGCTCGGCAACGTGTTCGAACCCCCTCCGAAAATAGCGAACGGAATCCGGTCAGCGATCGCGCATTCCACGGCTTGAACGATCTCTTCGGAACTCTTGGCCTCCACATAAAAATCCGCCGGACCGCCGATTCGGAAATGGACGTGCTTGGCAAGCGGTTCGTCCTTCTTGATCCGCTCGCCGAATGCGCTCGTAAGTTGCGTCGGTGAAAACATGGCGACAGTGTAGGTCAGGCGGTCTTGTTTCGACAAGATTTTTAGAGCGGGCCAAGGACGCGCTTACGCACGTTCCTGCACGACGGCCTTATAGACAGACTCCGTGTCCGCACCGACGCGCTCCCAACGGAAACGTTCTACGCTTTGAGGTGCCGATGTGGACATACGCTGCCAAGACGCGGGATCGTCGAATGTTTCCTTGATTGCGGACGCCAAAGCTTCGGCGTCGCCCGGAGGAACGAGCTTTCCGTTCACGCCGTCGCGAATAACGTCTTCCGCGCCCGAATCAAGACAACCGATCGCGGGGAGACCTTGAGCCATCGCTTCGAGATAGACGAGACCGAGCCCCTCAAACGCGGTGCCACTGTGTTCGGACGGCAAGACGAAAAGATCGGCTTTGGCGTAATAATCCTGCAGCGCCTGTTCGGAGACACGGCCGTGGAACTTGACGCAAGCTTCAAGTCCCAATTCACGCACGCGCTTTTCAAGACGCTCGACGTACGAGGAGGAATCTTTCGGGCCGACGCAGTCCATTTCGAAAGAAAAACCTTTTCGCCTCAGGAGATCGCATGCTTCGACCAAGGTATGAAAGCCTTTGCGCGCTTTGACGGCCCCGACCGCGAGCATCCGGTGCCCGTCACCGAGCCGCTTCTCCGCGGATGCGCTCGCTGTCGGCGAAAATCCTCCAGGAATGATGTCGATCCTCCGCACGTTAAAAGATTTCCGCACGACCCCTGCCGTGTAGCGACTGACCGCAAGGACGCGCGCCGCCCTTTGAAACGAGAGGCGGTACAGCCATCGAAGGTGGCGAGGATAGGTCGCGGCATCGGCATAGGTGCCGTGCGCGGAAATCACGTACGGCTTGCGCGTGAAGAATGATAAGAACATCGCGAGCGGCGCCACGAGTTCGGTCGCCGCGTGGATGACGTCGCATGCCCCCGCTTCCCCCTTCAAACCAAATGCGTCGAACAGCGCGAAAAACGGTTGCTTCCATCGAAGCTCCGTCGAGAGCAAGCGCGCCGGATTGGGAGCAAAGACGTTTTCCATGCCGACGCGACGCTGCGCCTGAGCCAAAAAACCGGCAGCATAACGGCCCCAACCGACCGACTCTTCAAGCGTAGACGTGAGAAACGCCAGTTTCATAGGCAGTATCTAAGATAATCGTACCTCTTGTCGCCTTGCTTTTCAAGGCGGAAAAGGCTATCCTTGAGTCGCTATGAACGGCGATCTTCGCCGACTTAAACTGGCTCTTCTTGCCGCTGGCGATTTGCTTGCGGCCTTTTCGGCGCTGTTCCTCACGATCGCGCTTCGGTACGGCCGCGACGAGCTGATTTCCGAATGGCCGAACCATGCTTGGCCCTTCACGGCCGTGTTCATCTTTTGGCTCGCCATTTTTTACATCGTCGGCCTGTACGATTTCGACGCCCTGCGCAGCCGCATCGAGCTGGCCGGCCGCGCCGCCGAAGCGCTTGTCGCCGCATTCCTCGTTTCGATGGCGGTTTTCTACTTCACTCCTGGCGTCGGCATCACCCCGAAAACAAATCTCATCCTCGTTCTCGCTGTCTTCGCGGCGCTCTTCATCGGCTGGAGGATGTTCACCCTGCACCTCTTCTCGCGAGAGCGTTTCCGGCTCCGCGTTCTCTTCCTCGGAAGTGGCGAGGAAGTGCGCACGCTCGCCGCGGTTCTTGAAGACAATCCGCATGTCGGATACACGATCGCTGGCATCATCGACGAAACAGGCGAGGACGTGCTGCCGAAGTGCGACATCATCGTCGTCGCGCGAACCATGCAAGGGCACGCCGAGCTGACGGCGCGGTTGTATCGGAAGTTCTTCCAGAAAGTCGCCGTCGTCGATCTGCCGAATTTCTACGAAAAGATCAGGCATTCGATCCCCGCTTCTGTGCTCGACGAGCGCTGGATTCTCGACAACCTGGCGAACCAGGACATGGCTCTCTACGAACACGTCAAGCGCATGAGCGACATCGTGTGCGGAGTTTTGTTCGCCGTCCCAACCCTGCTCCTCTCCCCCCTGATCGCCTCCGCGATCTGGATCGAGGATCGCGGGCCGATTTTGTACCGACAGACGCGCGTCGGAAAGGGCGGCATACCCTTCTCGATCGTGAAATTCAGAACGATGCGGGTCGATGCTGAAAAAAACGGCGCTGCTTTCGCGCAAGAAGGCGACCCGCGAGTGACGCGCGTCGGCAGGTTCCTGCGCGCTACGCGCCTTGACGAACTTCCGCAAATCTGGAACATCCTCCGCGGAGAAATGAGCTTCGTCGGCCCGCGCCCGGAACGGCCGGAAATCGAGGATGATCTGGCAAAAACAATCCCCCTCTTTCCCGTGCGCCACCTCGTGCAGCCTGGACTGACCGGCTGGGCGCAGGTATCAGCTCCTTATGCCGCCACTTTCGAGGACCATCTCCTGAAACTCCGCCATGACCTCTACTACTTGAAATACCGCTCGCTCGCGCTCGACGCCGCGATCGTGCTCAAAACAGTCTACAGCGTAATAAAAAGAAAGGGCCGCTAACGCTTTTTTTCCAAGACGGCGATCGACCCGTATCCGAAATTCCTGAGAATCGGAAGGTGCTTCGCTTGGTCTAGCGTCCTGACCAGCGGCAGGAAAAAATTGAAGTACGGAAGGACGAGCGTTGAGGCTTCGAAATGCTTGATGACAAATCCCCCTTTTTCCAGGCGGCGGCGCATGACCCAGGGATAGCGCCAAACATGTGGCAACTCTCCCACTCCGGCATAACCTTCCTGCACGCCCTCGCCGAAGAGATGCCAAAAAACACGGAACATGCCCCGCGGCAGCGCCACGATCGCGCGCTTCGAGAGGCGCCAAAAATCAGCCCCGCCGAGCTGCGAAGCCGCAGCCAGGTTCAAGCACGTCGGCAAAGCGACCACGACCCGCTTCTTGGCCACGCGGCGCAACTCCGAAAGACCCTGCTCGAAATCCGGAAGATGCTCGAGGACATGAGAAGAAACGACCCAATCGAAACTCGCGTCAGGAAACGGCAGATGTTCGGCGTCCCCTTGCACGAGCGTGACGCGATCCGTGACTCCGCGTTTTTCCAAAAAAGATTTCGCGTTTTCCAGGTTCGGAGTCGAGATATCCATTGCCGTCACTTTTGCGCCTCGTTCCGCCAAGTACCATGACAGCACGCCTTCGCCGCATCCGGCATCCAGCACCGTCTCTCCAGGTCGTACGAACTTGGCGATCGACTCGTAGCCCATGCGATGCGCGTGGCGACGAAGCGGATACGGAGAATTCAGGCGCTTCTCGACGATGCGGTCGCCGTATGTTTCATAAAAGCCCTTCACGTCAGATGAATCCATAGTCAGCGTTTACGTCGATAACCGACTGCCTGCGCACCAGCGACCGCCAGAAGCAGAATCATTGGATCTGTCGGAAAACGATACCGCGCAAGCGGCTCAAACCCCTCGAAACCCTGGAGCCGATGGAGGCCGCCGAGCATCATCGTGGCAAATGCGAACAGAATCGCGATCGCGAATCCCCACTTCGCCTCCCGAGGAAGGAAGCCGCGCCAGAGTCCGTACGCGGCAAGAACCAGAAGGAACCCGTGGGTCAGGACCAAAAGCCACTTGACCACCACCTGCCGCGCAGGCTGAATTGCCATAAAATATCCCGGTTTCGTATTCAGATGATACACGACATCGCCATCCGGCTCGCTCTTGCCTTCAATCGGCTCTCCCGCCCCGACGTCGCCCAAACGATGAGGGAAGCGCCAGTAGAGATAGGCGCCTTCGGCATACAAATGCCAACGTGCTGGCGCAAAAACAAATTCGAAAAAGGTCGGTTCGAGCAGGGCTTTTTCGTAATTTTTCGCGACAAGAGGCTGCTGAGACAACGCGTGTTTTTTGGCGATGGACGCGTTCCGCAAAGAGAGCCCGCCGAACGCGAGCAACGTCGGAATCAAGATCAGCGCTGAGATTTTCCAAGCGCGCTTGGAAAGGAGCGCCCAGCCGCTGAACAAAACCGCTTGATACAAGCCGAGTTCGCGTGTCAGCCCGGAAAGCACGAAACCGAGTCCGGCAACGAGGGCGTACCGCGCGTTCCCCCTCTGTATGGATAAGACGGCGAAGACAACCGCGCTTGTGAGCAGGAACGTGTACAAGGTTTCGGTGTAAAGGATGCCGCTCTCAAGAACAAGCGGCGTATACGCCGCGAGCAAAAGTCCGGCCATGAGCCCTTCTTTGCGCCCCAGCCACAAACGCCCGGCGAGAGCGATGACAAACACCGTCGCCGCCGAAACCAACGATTGCGCAAGACGGATCCACAGAAGATCTGGCCCGAAAACGCTGCGGACCGCTGCCAGAAAATACGGGTATCCGACCGCGAAAAAGCGAAGATCCTCTTTCGGCACGTTTTCAACAAGGCCGCGGACGTAGTCGGACAAGCCGAGATACGCCGTGCCGTCCCCTCCAACAATTTTGAACTGCGGAAAGCACGCAACATAGAACGCGCGAACGGCGAAGGCCAAGACTGCCGCTGCAATCTCGGCTCGATAGCGCCGATGCCACGCGGATGCTGGCTGCGGGGGCGGGAGCTCCCGAAGCACCTGCTCGGCGCGATGCGTCCAAGAACAACCCCGAGCCAACGCTAAAGATTCTCGTTCTAAAAATTCCTTTTTTGCCGGATCTTCCGAGAGCGCAATCAACGCTTGGGCGAGCGAGGCTGGGTCGGAAGGCGGCACGAACACGGCCGAATGGTCAGAAAGCACTTCCTGAACGGAAGGGGTGCGAGTTGCGACGATCGCCTTTCCGGAGGCGAGATATTCGAATAGCTTGAGAGGCGAAAGGAATTCGGCTGCGTGGCGGCCTGATGCGCGCGTTGGTAAAACGGCTGCATCAGCAGCACGAAGATATAATGGCACCCGCGCATGCGGAACCATGCCGGTAAACGCCACGTTCGATGCCCCCAGAGCCTCTGCACGCGCCTTGAGCCGCGCCAAGTCATCCGGACGCCCGCCCACGAAAAGCACGCGCATGCCGGGACGCAGGCGCGCGCACGCTTCAAGCAAATCATCAGCTCCTTTATAGGGATAAAGGTGCCCGGTATACACGGCGAGAAACGCGTCATTCGGCAACCCGAGCTTCGCGCGCGCTTCCGCTCTTGTCTCTTTCGTTTCGAACTTCGACGCATCAACGCCGTCATGAGACGTTTCCGTTTTTGCCTCCGGCACGCCAGCTGCCACGAACGCGCGGCGCAAGCCTTCCGTCACCGCAACCACGCGAGCGGCGCGCTTCCAAAGCCAGCGATGAATCCCCGTCACGCGCTCCGGAAAATTATGGGCTTCAAACACGTACCGCGCGCGAGGATCCAGGACGGAAAACCACGGATCGCGCGCATAGACGACATCCGGGTTGAATGCGCGAACGATGCGCGCCGCTTTGAACCAAAACTGAGGCAGATTCAACCAAAGTGCGAATCGCCCAAAAACCTTGTCATACCAAATGAAATCCACGATCGGCACTTGCACGATCGTGAAGGACGGCTCCATCTTGTAAAACTCCCACGGGGTCGCCTGAAGGGGGTTCCTCCGGCGCGGCACGATGAGACGCACCTCATGGCCGTTGCGCGCAAAAGCCTGGCACATCTCCATGATTTGGAGGCCGTGGGCTTTTTCGGTAGGCAATCGGATGTCCGCAACGTAGGCGATTTTCATAGGCGCTTTGATTGCTATTCTGCCAAGAAACCGCCATTCTGGCCAGCCGTTGACAATCACGGGAACGGCTCCGATAATGGAAAAGCTATGGTACAAATGCTCATCGCGCTTGAACGCCTCTTCTATCGTCTCTGGAACGCGTTTGCTTTGCGCTGGCGTTCACTCTATTGGTCTCGACATTTCGCCTCCTGCGGCACCGGCCTCACCATCGGCGGCAAGCTTACGGCCAAGTGGCCTGAGAACATCCAGACTGGCAAGGGCGTGCTCATCGCCGAGGGCGTGTATCTCAACGCGAGAGCGACGATCCAGCTTGACGACCATGTACGCTTATCAGCCTTCGTCCGCATCAACACCGGCATGCTTGACCCGCAATCTCCTCCCGGTCAGCGCTCAGCCCATATCGGCAAGCCGGTACATATTGGAAAATATGCCTGGCTCGCAACAGGAGTTACCGTAAACCCGGGCGTCACGATCCATGAGGGCGTCGTCGTGGGAGCTGGTTCGGTTGTTACGAAGGATCTGCCGGCATACACACTCTGCGCTGGCGTGCCCGCTAAGCCGATTCGAAACCTACCCCGAACCGTTTCACCAACTTGTAAAAGAGACTCCAAAACGGATTTTTCGTAGCGCTAATTGCGTCAGCCGAGCGTGCGCGAACGTTCGACGATCTGTTGCCAAAAACCCTTGGCTCCAAGCACGACCTCGACAGCTTCGCGTACGGCTCCATCCCCTCCGTTGCGAGTGGAAACAAACATGACTTCCTTGAGAACCTCTTGTGCCGCATCGGCTGGGGCAGCAGAAAAACCTACCCGACGGAGAAGACCGAGGTCTTGGACATCATTGCCCATGAAGAACACTTCATCCCAATTCGCACCGTGAAGCGCTAAAATCCTTTCGACTTCAGCAACCTTGTCAGCAACACCGGAACGAAGTTCGACGCCCAGATCCCTGGCTCGCTGTTGAACCGCTGGAGAGTTCCTCCCTGTCATGAAGATGACAGGGATGTTGTGGCGCAGGCACTCCTTCACGGCGATGCCGTCGCGCGTATAGAAGCAATACCCTTCGACCCGACCGTCGTGAGCGCTCGCCACATAATGCATTTCCTCGATGACGCCGTCAGCATCGCAAGGAACCAGCCTCCTGACCGTACCCGCCACGTCAAGTCCGAACAGCAGCCTCTGATCGCCTTCTGGACGACTGAAAAGCGTCACGTGGTCTGAGGTGTGCACACCATCCACGTCCGTGACGACAACCTTCACCTTGCAAGCGGCTCTTTTAATATCGCGTTTACTATCACTCATGGTGCTTCCTCTAACGTTGATTGTTGCGTCAACATGGCTCGCACACGCTCCAGATCCTCAAGAGTATTGACGCCGAGATTGTGAAAGCTTCCTTTCACCATACGCATACGGTACCCATGCTCCAAGATGCGCATCTGTTCGACCCCTTCCACGCTCTCAATCGGCGTCCTGGGAAGCGCGAGAAAATCCAACAAAAAACTTTTTCGCATCGCCATCGCCCCGATCACGTGATGATCTTCAAAACCTACACCTTTGTGATGACGATACGGCACGGCTGCGCGCGTGAAACAGAGCGCGTTGTCATGCTTGTCCATAAGAACCTGGACGATGCTTGGTTCGAACAGCATGCTTGCGTCATCGATCCGATCGGCAAGGCCAACGACAGGCAGCGTTTCATCCTCAAGAAGCAGATCGACGCACCGATCAATCGCTTCGGCGGGATAGAGCGGCTCGTCACCCCATACATTCACCACAATATCAGGGTCAAAGCCAACAAAATGCTGAACCGCATAGGCAACGCGATCCGTTCCTGTCGGAAGTTCCGAAGGAGTCATTATCACTTGGACACCCAGCATATGGACGACTTCCGCAATGCGTTCTGAATCCGTAGCAACAACAAGGGCATCGAGCGATTTCGCCTGCAATGTTCTCTCGACCGTTCGCTGAATTAGAGGCTTTCCAGCGATATCCTTGAGCATCTTCTCTGGAATCCGGGTTGATCCGAGCCTTGCCGGGATAACCCCGAGCACTTTTTTGCGCTGTCCTAGCATAGCCATCAGTCATGCGATTCGTCCGATTGCCTGGGCGATCCGGCGCACATCCCCCATCATTGACGCAAAATTTTCAGGCAGAAGTGCTTGAGCCCCATCACAAAGCGCGTGCGCCGGATCGTGATGAACCTCGACAATAAGACCATCTGCTCCCGCAGCGATAGCTGCCCGAGAGAGCGCTGGGATGATATCAGGCCGACCGGCGGCATGACTCGGATCCACGATTACCGGTAGGTGCGTTTCCTTTTTAAGGACGGGAACGGAAGAAATATCAAGTGTCGCCCTCGTCGACTTTTCAAAAGTTTGAATGCCGCGTTCGCACAATATGACGTTCGTATTGCCTCCATGCAGGATGTATTCGGCGGCCGACAACAGCTCTGAAATCGTCGAGCCCGCGCCGCGCTTAAGGAGAACCGGCTTACGAAGCAATCCAAGCTCCTTCAAAAGGGAAAAGTTTTGCATATTGCGCGCGCCGACTTGAAGAACATCGATATCGTATTTCAAAAAAAGTGGGATCGTGCGCGCATCCATGATTTCCGTAACAATCGCAAGACCTGTTTTCTCACGAACATTTCTCAAAATGCTCAAACCTTCCTCTTCAAGTCCTTGAAAACTATACGGCGAGCTGCGTGGCTTATAGGCACCGCCTCGCAAGGCTGTGGCACCAGCCGCCTTCACCAATGCCGCAACCTTCAAAACCTGTTCTTCGGATTCGACCGCGCAGGGTCCGGCAATGGCAACGATTTTTTCGGAGCCGAAAACCCCACCAGCGATCGAAACTTTCGTATCAGCTGACTCGGCACTCCTAGATACCAAGGGGTACGGGCTTTCTTTTTTGACACAGGTTGTGATCGCAGAACCCATAGACGCTGGATATTGAATACCGAAACAGTATCGATTTATAAGCTTTTAAGCAAGTTGTGGAAACTAGCACCTCATAAAGCGCGATTATTTTGCAGAAATTTTAGAAAAATCAGGAGAACATGGCGTTGACAAGAATCGATGCGACTACGATACTTACAGGGAGAATCGGCTTAATCTGAACACATGAACTTCAGCTTGATCGGAACCGGTTTCATCATGCCCCGCCATGCCGAGGCGATCGAAGCGCTTGGCGGAAAACTGATTGATGTCGTCAACACCGCCCACGGCGATGACCGCTGGAAAACGGGCATCATGGACAATCCGAAAACCGACTGTATCGTCATCCTCGCGCCGAACGATCTGCATGTGCCGATGGCGCGCATGGCCGCCGAGAACGGAAAACTCGTGCTCTGCGAAAAACCGCTCGGTATTTCTTCGGAGGCCGTTCGCTCGCTCGCGCAATTCGACAAGGTCTTCACGGTCATGCAACTGAGGCATCATCCGCTCGCGGAGGAATTGCGCGCGCAGGTTGCCGCCGGTGGCACGTTTGAAATCGATATGAATATATCCGTCTTCCGCGACGAGAAATATTTCCGCACGTGGAAAGGAGATCCGAAACGATCGGGCGGACCGCTCTTCAATATCGGCATCCACTATTTCGATCTGCTGCAGCATATTTTCGGGGCGTCCGCCAAAGCAGCCGCGACAGAACTGACTGACACCGTCGGACGCGGCGTCATCGAGGGAGAGCGCTACCGCTGCACCTGGACCGTCGGCATTTACCGCGATCGCGCCAATCAGCAGCGCCGCTTCGTGGTGAACGGCAAGGATTACAATTTTTCATCGAAAGACAATCTTTCATTCGAGAATCTTCACCGCGTCGTTTATCGCGAACTGCTTGAAGGCCGCGGCGTGCGGCCGGAAGAGACGCTGCCGTCGGTCGAACTGGTCGAGCGCCTTTATGCATCCTATGGCGCATGAAGGCGTCGCGATCCATCCGACAGCCGAAATCGCCGACGACGCCTCGATCGGCGCCGGCACGAAAATCTGGAGGCACTCTCAGATCGTTTCAGGTGCCAAGATCGGCGAATGCTGCACGATCGGACATAACTGCACCGTGTTCGGCAAAGCCGAGCTGGGCAATCGCGTGAAAGTGGAGGCGAATACGGACGTCTGGGATCTGGTCACGCTCGAAGATCGCGTATTTGTCGGCCCTTCGGTTGTTTTTACCAACGATCCTCTGCCGCGTTCTCGCGATATTTCAAAACGTGAGTCATGGAAACCGACGCTCGTGCGCGAAGGCGCGTCTATCGGCGCGAATGCGACTGTTGTTTGCGGCGTCACGATCGGTTCTTGGGCGATGATCGGCGCAGGCGCCGTCGTTACTAAAAATATTCCCGCATACGCGTTGGCTATCGGCGTACCGGCCGCTCCGATCGGCTGGGTGTGCGCGTGCGGCGATCGTCTCATCTTTCAGGATGAAAACGCCAAGTGCAACGGTTGCGCCTCCGCGTACCGGCTCGTGAACGGCGCTGCCGCCCCCGTATGAAGCTCCTCATTGTCACGCAAATCGTCGATAAGAACGACGACGTTCTCGGCGCGTTCCACCAGTGGATCAAGCGCTTTTCGGAAGTATTCGATTCCGTCGAAGTCATCTGCCTCAAGCGCGGAGAAACGGATCTTCCCGCGAACGTGCGCGTGCATTCGCTCGGCAAAGAGGAGAATCCGCCCCGCCATGGCACGTGGGCGAAAATTATTACGCGCCTGCGCTATCTTTGGCGTTTTTACAAATACGTTTTCAGGCTTCGTAAAAGCTACGACGCGGTCTTCGCGCACATGAACCCAGAATATGTCCTTCTCGGAGGTCCTCTCTGGCGCCTTTGGGGGAAAGTCACGTTCCTGTGGTATGCGCATAAAAAAGGAAGCTGGCTACGGCTCATCGCGCTACGTATCGCCCATCGCGTCGTGTCCGTCTCGAAGGAAAGCTTTGCCGGCAGCGATTCTCCGAAATTTATCGGCGTCGGACACGGCATTGACCCCGATCTCTACGCCTGTCCGACGCATACAGCTTCACGCGATCAAAAAGTGATCTTGAGCGTAGGACGCATCACGCCCGTAAAGGAGTACGATCTTCTCATCGAGGCGTGCCGCATCTTGCGCGATACTTACAAGCGCACTGATTTTCTCGTACAGCTCGTCGGCGGCCCTTCGAATGCCGACGATAGCGCCTACGAGGACGGCCTGAAGAGCAAGATCGCAACCTATGGCCTGACGAAAGCGTTCGAGTTCGTCGGCCCCGTGCCGAACAAAGACCTGCTCCCCTACCTCTGCCCGGCCGCGGCCTTCGTCAGCATGCAGCGCATCGGCGGCGCGGGAAAGTCGTTCCTTGAAGCCATGTCCTGCGGCGTTCCGACGATCGTCAGCACGCCCGTTTTCAACCCCTACCTCGGCGAGTGGTTGACGCACCTTTTCTACGACTGGACGCCGGAGGATTTCGCGGCGAAACTGAACGCCTGCCTTTCGCTGTCGAACGAAGAGCGCGCGCGCATGAGCGAAGCGCTTCGCGGCATCGTTGTCGAGCATCACAACCTGAAGAAACTCGTACGCCGCCTTCGCGAAGAGTATGAACTTGTACGAGCACGAAGGTAAAACGCTCCTGCGCGCGCACGGCATCAGGACTCCGAACGGAATCCTCGTTTCGCGCACGGAAGAAGCCGCAGCGGCGCACGCTGCCCTCGGCGGAAAATTGTCGGTACTCAAAGCGCAGCTGCTTTCGGGAAAACGGGCGGCCGTCGGCGCAATCGCGTTTCTTGAAACGAGCAACGACATCGAACGCCGCTTTTCGGAATGGGAAGCGAAAGGATGGACCCAAGCATTGCTTGAAGAGCGCATAGAAGCCCGGAAGGAGCTCTATATTTCCTGTCTTTACGACATTTCCGCAAAAGGACCGCTTTTGCTCGTGGGCGAGGAGGGTGGCAGCAGCATTGAATCAAAAAAGAACGTGCAACGCTTCAAGATCGACCCGCGCGATCCATTCGCCTCCCTCAAGTCCATCGCCTCGGCGCTTGAAACCGTTTCGCCGCAGCTTCCTGCTGCCTGCGAGAAAATCGTCGCGCTTTTTTTTGAAGAAGACGCGAGGCAAGTTGAAATCAACCCGCTCGCCGAGTGCGCCGACGGATCGCTTGTCGCTCTCGACGCGAAAATCGCCCTGGACGAGGCTGCGCGCGGCAAGCACCCGGAATGGTCTCAGTATCCGCCCAGGGCAGCGCTGGGACGACCTTCTACCGAACGGGAGCGCGATGCCGAGCATATCGATACCGGAACAGAGGCGCACCGCGGCAATGCAGGAACGTATTTCGAGCTGTCTGGCGATGTCGCCACCTTGTTTTCCGGTGGAGGCGCCAGCCTGGTCAATATGGACGCGATGGCGCGGCTGGGCGTACGAGCCGCCAACTATGCGGAATACTCGGGAAATCCTCCGAAAGAAAAAGTCGCCGCGCTCGCGCGCATCGCGCTTTCCAAACCCGGACTGAAAGGGGCGCTGATCATCGGCGGCATCGCGAATTTTACGAACATCCAAGAAACGTTCGCCGGCATCGCCGAAGCGCTCGACGGACTGAAGCCTTCGTACCCCATCGTCGTCCGACGCGCCGGCCCGAACGAACAAGAAGGCCTCGCGCTTCTCCGCGCCTGCGCGGAGCGCAATGGCGTGCGCATGGAGCTGTTCGGAAAAGACACGTCAATGGAGAGCGCTGTCGCGCGCTTGAAAGAACTGATCGTATGAGCATCCTCCTCGACCAAAACACGTCCGTGCTCGTACAAGGAGCGACGGGCAAAGAGGGCTTGCGCGCGATCTCGGCCATGCGCGCCTATCACACGCGCGTCGCTTGCGGCGTTACGCCCGGCAAGGGCGGACAGGTCGCCGAAGGCGCGCCGATTTTCGATACCGTGCGCCAGGCGCTGCAGTCTCACCCCGACGTTTCCGTCGTCGCCGCGTATGTGCCGCCGACTGCGGCCAAAGCGGCCATGCTCGAAACAATCGAGGCTGGAATCCCCCTTGTTGCCGTCATGACGGAAAAGATACCGCTTCGCGACGCGGCCTATTGCCTTGCAGCCGCCGCCGAACGCGGAACGAGAATTCTTGGTCCTGGATCGCTCGGCTGCCTTGTACCCGGGGTTGGAAGGCTTGGCGTCGTTGGAGGTCCCCTTGTCGACGAGATTTACGCGCCCGGGCCGATCGGCGTCATTTCCAGATCCGGCGGCATGACAAACGAGCTCTCATGGCTCGTTCGCCGCTCCGGACTCGGCCAAAGCGCGGCTGTCCATATCGGCGGCGATCTCTTGATCGGCACAACCTATTCGGAACTCCTCCGTATGTTCGAACGAGACGATGCTACGAAGGCGGTTGTGCTCTATGGAGAACACGGTGCGAATTACGAGCGTGAAATCGTCGAGATGCTCGAACGCAGGGAATTTACGAAACCGCTCGCCGTTCATATCGGCGGAGCCTTTGCTGCCATGATGCCGGAGGGCGTCGTTGTCGGCCATGCCGGCGCGATCGTGGCGGCGGGCCAATCGGCAGCCGACAAGTCCGCCGCGCTCCGTGAAGCCGGAGCCTTGATTGCCGAGCGGTTCGATGATCTCGTAGAATTACTGAAAGATTCCGTTTGCCTATGAAAGTCCATACTCGCGTTTCCTACGTCACCAAAGAACGGGAACTGCTCCGCGGCCACGACCTGATCCCGATGATCGGCACGCGCTCGTTCATCGAAGTCGCGTGGCTTTTGTTGCGTGAAACCTGGCCGACCAAGGAACAAGCCGAAATGCTCGATGCCGTCCTTGTCGCCGCCATTGATCACGGTGCCGCGCCCGTCTCGTCGATCACCGCGCGCTGCATCGCCTCTTCCGGCAACGAGCCGCATGTCGCGCTTGCCGCCGGCATCTTGGCGCAAGGCACGCTCCACGGAGGGGCGATTGAGGCTGCTGCCCGCTTCTTTTTGGAACACGCGGAAAGCGACCCTGCCGCAGTCGTTCAAAAGGCGCGCGCGGCATCGGCTCGAATAGCCGGTTATGGCCACAAGCTTCTGACGAAGGATCGCCGCAGCAAGGCATTATTCGCTCTCGCCAAGCGCCTCGGCACTTTCGGGAGATACGCGGCTTTCGCCGAGCATCTTGAAACAGCACTGAACGCCGAACGAGAGAAGCCGTTACCTCTCAATATCGACGGCGCCATGGCTGCCGTATTGCTCGATATGGGCTTCCCACCCGAAAGCATGCGCGGGGTATTCGCGCTTGCGCGCCTGCCCGGACTTCTCGCGCACGTTATCGAGGAACGCGCGACCGTGCGCGGTCCTCGCCGCCTGGAAGACGAAGAAATCATCTACGAAGGATCCACGCCGACATGAAATTCTTTTCTCAACGCCTGAACAAAGAAAAAAAGAAGCGCGTTCTCGAACGCATCCGCCAGGTCATCGAAAACGAGCAGTTCGTCGCCGGTCCGGAAGTCGCCGAGCTTGAGCGCCGGTTGACGGACTTTTTCAAGATGCCGGTCATCACCTGCAACTCGGGAACCGATGCGCTCCTTCTCGGGCTCAAGGCGCTCGGTATCGGCCCTGGCGACGAGGTCATTACGACAGCCTTCACGTATTTTGCAACGATCGAGGCAATCGCTTCGCTCGGCGCGAAGCCGGTGCTGGTGGATATCGATCCTGAAACCTACAACATCGATCCGGCGGGTATCGAGAAGAAAATTACAAAAAAAACGCGCGCCGTTTTGGTCGTGCATTTATACGGCTTGGCCTGCGATATGCGCCCAATCGCCCGTCTTTGCAAAAAGCGCGGCCTGAAACTCGTTGAAGATTGCGCGCAATCGTTCGGAGCGAAATACGAAAGCAAACTCACGGGCACGTTCGGCGATGTCGGTTGTTTCAGCTTCTTTCCGACCAAAAATCTCGGGTGTTTCGGCGACGGTGGGGCTGTCACGATCCGGTCAAAAGCGGTTGCCGAGCGATTCCGCCTTCTTAAAAATCACGGGCAGCCAAAAAAATACGAGCACGCCACCATCGGATACAACAGCCGCTTGGATACGCTCCAGGCCGCGATACTTCTGGAAAAGCTCTCTTGGATCGAAGATGACCTCGCCTTGAGAAAAAAGACGGCTGCTGCTTGGATGAAAAAATTTGAGGCCGATCCGAACGTGCTCTCCTTGCCGGCTCAAAAGAACCATACGTTCAATGTCTTCACGCTGCTCGTGCGCGATCGCGACACCTTTTTAAAGGAATTGGAAAAAGAAAAAATCCCGTCCGCCATCTACTACGACCGCCCAGTCTACGCGCAACAGGCGTATCGGAGCCTGTTCGGAACGCACGCTCCGCTCCCCCATTCGGAGTTCGCAGCCAAGCACGTCATCAGCTTGCCGATCCACTGATTTTCAGCGTTGCGATCATCGCAGCCCAGAGGCCTTACGCCGAACCAAACCGTTTCCAAAAATCAACAAGCCGGTCTCTGAGCTCCTCGGGGGCTGGCGCCGTTTCCGACCTCCGTTTGGCGGCCGCTCCCATAAGGCCGTGTTTTCCGGATTGAATAATATCAATCATTGCCTTCGCCAAAACCGCGTCATTCCCGACCGGTACGATGTACCCTTCCACGCCGTTCCTTGGCAGCTCGTTAGCGCAACCGACGTCCGTCATGATAACCGGGATTCCGCAGGACATCGCCTCCGGCACGACGCGCGCCCAGCCCTCGTACCATGAAGAAAGCACGAGCGTGCCGATGCGTTCGTATACGGTATCGATATTTTCCGTGTGTTTCACCCATTCCACGCGCCCCGCCACGCCAAGCACGGAGGAGCGCGTCCGCAAAACGCTCTCAAGAGGCCCCGCGCCGACCATGAGCAGCTTCGCATGCGGTAGTGTTTTTGCGACGATAGCGAACGCCTCAAGAAGACCGAAAAGGTTTTTTTGAGGCACGAAACGCCCGACATATCCAAAGACGTCCGCTGGCGCACTCGTGCGGCAAGACCGAGGTTCGGTGTACACCGGAATCCTCGTGATCGACGCGGCTGGAAGCCTCTGCCTCAAATCTTGCTCGATCTTCGCGCTGACGACGCGCAGACCTGCCGCTCGTTTCAAGATACGAAGACCGATCGGAAATAGTAGCTTGTTTTTAACCGTCTCGTGGCGCCAATGCTCGGAGAGGTATACGCCGCCGTGTTCTTCGACGACGAACGGGACTTGTTCCAACGCCGCGGCAGCGAAAGCGACAAGGCCGGCTTCAAAAGGATCCTGCGCGACGACAAGCGTCGCCTGCTCGGCAACGATCGCCTCGCGCACCTGGCGGATGAGCCGCCATGGCAGCGGATACCCGCTCACGTCGACGACATCAGCACGCACGCGCGACGAGAGCTCGGCTGAACCCGGTGGCTGCTTGGCGAGACTGACGACGCGCAGGCGATCGACGCGTTCGCCATACGATCGCATGCGTTCCGCGGTTCGCGAGGCCGGCTCAAGAACGGTGCCGTCCCGGCTTACCAACACGACGCGAAGCCCCGGCTTGCCAAGCACCGCTTCCGACGTTTCGCGTATTTGACGTTCGATTGAAAAACGTCCGGAGTCTTTCAATGCCTCATCAGCGCAGGAGCGTGCGAAACCCGGGTTTTCCAAAAAACGAATCAGGGCTTGAGCCAATCCGTTCGCATCTCCAGGCTCGACCAAGAGCCCGTTTTTTCCTTCCTCGATCAGCTCCGTATTCCCTCCAGCACGGCTCGCCACCACAGGCGTGCCGCAGGCAAAGGCTTCAACGAGCTGATGGGAAAAACCCTCATACGAACTGACGAGCGCGAATACGCCGCTTTCACCGATCGCCTTCCACAGCGCGTCACGACCCATTTTACCGGCAAAAGTCACGCGTTGCGCGAGCATGGGGGCTCTGGCCAACGCACGCAAACGATCCATCTCAGGGCCATCTCCGGCAATACAGAGCTCGGCGTCCGGAAAACGCTCAAGCACGCGCGGCATCGCCTTGAGCAGCACGTCGAAATGTTTCCAAGGAACCAAGCGTCCGGCGGCAATAATCCTTCGGGAGAACTTTCCGCGATCCGCGACGGTCTCGGGAAGATGCACGCCGTTATTGATCATGCGAATGCGGCTGCTCGAGACACCCCAGCCGAGCACGATGCCGGCCAGATATCGGCTGGGAGCGATCACGGCATCGGCGCGGCGATAGACGAATCGTTGCACGGCGCGCAGAAGCGTCGGCACGAGCGGAACCCTCGAATCCCGCTGGAATGTTTCAAGCGACTCTCCGTACCCGTATTTGACTTGCGCTTGCTCCCATGCGAAATCTCCGGCGATACGGAGGATGAATTTACGCCCGCGCAACAGCGCGACGCAGAGCGCCGGCAAGCCGGAAGCGATGGCGTCCTGCGCAAAAAGAGGACCTGGTTCATCCGACGCCATCCAGACCGCGCAAAAAAAAGACAGGTACCGCCTCCACGGCGAAGCGGCGCGCGCAATACGGACAAGGTCGTACCCCAGCCCCGCGTCTTCCGATGCCTGCTCGGAATAGGTCACGACAGCGACGCGAACGCCCTGCGCGCTCCAAGCTTCGGCGAGCGCTGATACGGAGGTGGCGGGACCGCCGATGTCCGGAGGAAAAATGCCGGTGGCAAAAACGACTTTCATGCCTGTATAGTGTACCCATCCAGCTTTTTAAGCGTCAAACATGCCGAGACGACCGAACATCCTCTTGCTCGTCACCTCTTCCGCCTGGGGCGGAGCCGAACGTTACGTTTCCCGCTTAGCTCGCGCGGCCATGCCTGAATTCGACGTGACCGTCGCAGCCGGAAGATCGCCGAACGGCGAGCTGTTTTCCTCGTTACCGCCCGGCGTAGGCGCCGTCGAAATCCCGGAATTGGTTCGGCAAATTTCTCCCTTGAACGACCTCCTCGCTATCCGCGCGCTGCGGCGCTTGATTGAACGAGGCAGATTCGACATTCTCCACGCCAACAGCAGCAAGGCCGGGCTCTTGGGAGCCCTCGCCGCAAGGCGGTCAACGAATCAGCCGCGCGTCATCTACACGGCGCACGGCTGGGGTTTTCTCGAACGCCGCTCCTTGCCATTCCGCCTCCTCCTGCTCACCAGCGAAAAAGTCGCCGCGCGGATGCGGGATCGCACGATTACGCTCTCGACTGCCGAACGAGACATCGCGCTTGCCCATCGCCTGGCAACCTTGGAAAATTCGTCCATCATTCCGCTTGGCATCGATCGTGAAGAAATCACGTTCATGAACCACGATGCTGCCAAAGCCCGATTATCCGAAGCATGCGGAACCCGCATCAGCCGCCTCATCCTCGGAACGATTGCCAACGCCTATCCTGCGAAAAATCTGCCGATGCTGTTTGAGGTTTTTGAAAGCCTGGCCTCCGAATTCGCAGAACTCGACCTTGTCATTCTCGGGGACGGGCCAGAAATGCCGCGCCTGCGGAAGCTTCACGACGCGCTTCCGCATCGAGATCGCGTGCACCTCCCGGGATCCATCAGAAACGCAGCCGAACTCCTGAAGAGTTTCGACATTTTCGCGCTTCCTTCCACGAAAGAAGGGATGCCATGGACGATTCTCGAAGCTTCTCTAGCCGAACTGCCGATCATCGCGACGCGTGTCGGCGCCGTTCCGGAGATGATTCAAGATCGGGAAACAGGGTTTCTTGTGGAACCCGGGGATCCTGCTGCGATGCGCCGGGCGATCCGCGATATCCTCTCAAACCGTTCCCTCTATCAAAAGCTGAAAAGCGGCGCTCCGCGCATTGCGGAACGCCGCTCGGGAAACGCCATGACGCACGACGTTCTTGCCGTCTACCGTTCGCTTACCCCCCGTTCGTGACAATGCTCTCGCGTTGACCGACGATCGAATCGACCAGATCCGCCTTTTCGGGATAGAGCGCGCGCGCTTCGCGCATGATCGCGTCGCTTTTGGCTTTGTCCCCAAGCGCCCAAGCCCCGATCCCTCCGACAAGATCCCACTGCACGTTGCGAACGCCAGCGTCAACCGAAGCTTTTTGTACGTTGACGAGGTCTTTCCAACGACGCTGATTGAGCAGATGCAACGTGCCGTATTCGACCTGATCCCATGCCTCTTGATTTTCCTTGATTTTCGGCTTTTCCGCCAGAAACCTGACCGCTTCGACCGGGTCGCGGAACTCGAGCTGCCAGCGCATCCACCACCCGTCGCCGAGCGCGTTTTGCGGATCCAGCTCGCGGAAACGCGCGATATGCGCCTCGGCTTCATCGAGAGCATTCTTCTCCCAAGCGATCTGCGCTTGGAGAATCTCGACTTCGTGACGGTTCGGGGAACGTTCAGATGCCCGTCCAACGGCATCTTCCAACGCGGCTTGCTGCTCGGGCGTGCGTGGCGCGATGCTCAAGTACGCGGACGAGATCACCAGAGCTTGAACGTAATCATTGCGATTTTTGAAACGGCGGTATTCATCATCGGCCAGCTCGCTTAGGATCGGAAGATACGGGCCGCTGAGATACTCCCCGCGTGCCTGGCTCAAATGCGATGTCGCCGCCCGGATGTGACGTTCGTAGTACGGCGATTCATTTTTGCGCAATTCTTCAAGCAGGCCTTTCCATTCATCCGCGGGATATCCTTGCTGAGACAGCGCCGTGATCATGCGCGCCGTGATCCCCGAAGCCCGAACCGTGGCTGAAACGACGAACAAGCACCAGATACTCAGCGCCGCGCCAAGGATCGCCAGCGGCACGGCAGCCTGCGACGACTCATCCTCGCCCTCTTCGAGATCTTCGCGCGAAGCCGCATCCGCGGCAATCAAGGAGAAGATAAGAAAGAGAGCCTGGTAGGACATCGGCGTCTCAAAAATGAACAGGTTAGTGCCGAGCTGGGAGAACGCCGCGACCGCAAGCCCTCCACCCAGCACCCAATCGTCGCGCTTTTTGGATACGGCCTCTCGCGTCGCAAAGAGAAACACTGCGGCATAAGCCAGGAAACCCAGGACGCCGAGATTATGCACCACCTCCAAAAGAAGGTTGTGCGGACGGTCTTGCCGGGTTTCGTATTCGCCGTATGCCAGCGTCTTCGGATTGTAATTGTAATAATAGCCGCTCTCAAAATTCTCAGGACCCCAGCCAAGAACGGATCTTTGCCGTATTCCCTTTACGGCATTTTCAAGCAGTGCCTTGCGAGAACCGCTCGTTTCTTGGAAATACTGGATGGACAAGCGGGAATCATACAACCAGCGCTTGAACGGGTAGACTTGATTCCCGACCGCATAGGCAGCAACCACGAGCGCGACGAGGCCGAGGCCGATCAGGCTGAATTTTCGAGCGCGCGCGCCCCCGCGCACCGCCGCAATCACCGATGCAACCAACGCGCCGATCAGCACGCCCAAAAGCGCGCCTTTCGACTTCGTGCTGACGATGCCGAACAGCACGATGACGCCCGAGGCGATCCACAGCCATCGCAAGGACGTTTTCCAATTGCGAAGCGCGAGCCACCCCGCGAGGAACAGGTGCGGCACGAGATATTGCCCCAGATAACTGGCGTTGCCGAGCGTCGCCGATCCGCGCACGCCCTGCTCGCTCCCGGGAAATGCGACTTGACCAAGCGCGTGAAGCGAAAGGACGGTCGCCGAAACGATAGCCGCAACGACCGGTTGCACCACGTTTTTCCGCCAAGTTGCTCCCGCCATGAGGAAAAAAGCGAGCAAGTGGTACTGGAAGAACATTCCCGTCAAACGATCCGGTTTCGACCAGAAACTGCGGTGGAGATTATCCCCGAACAGCATCGATACGGTCGCCACGGCGAAATAGCCGAGCATCGCGTAAAGAAAGGCGGATTTCGCCGGACGAAACTCCTTGCGACGAAGCGCGAGCAGCACGTAACACGGAAAAAGCAGCTCGACAAGAATTTGAAAACTCAAAATCTTTCCCGTCACCCAAGGGTACAAGTGATTCAACCAGACGAGGAACGGGATGACGAAGACCGCGAACAGCCCGTACCGGACGAGCTTCAAGAGAAAGGTATCGAGCGGTTTCAAGGGGATGTTCTGCATAGTGGATACGCGATGGAATAGATGTCGCCTGCGCCCATGATGAGCATCATAGCATTTTTCATGCCGAGCGCTTCGAGGCGATGGCGCGCTTCTTCGGGTGTTGCGGCGTATGCGACGGAAGGCACCTTCCCGCGAGCCGCGATCGCTTCGACCAGCTGTCTCGAAGAAACCTCGCTCTCCCCTTCTTTACGCCCTTCGACTCCGTAGATCTCGGAGAGGATGAGCGCGTCCGCGGCATCAAAGGCCGTCACGAACGCATCGAACAGCTTGCGCGTGCGATCGTGGTGGTGCGGCTGGAATGCCAGGATTAATTTTCTTCCGGGATAAAATTCCTTGGCGGCTTTGAGCGTGGCTTCGATCGCGTCCGGCGTATGCCCGTAATCCGAAATAACCGGCGCACCGTCTCGCTCGCCGACTTTCTCGAAGCGCCGCCAAATACCGGAAAAGGAGGAAAGCGCGGTTCGTACCGCATCCTCACCCGCTCCAAGCGACCGCGCGGCAGCCGTGGCCGCAAGAGCGTTCAAGACATTGAACGCTCCGGGAACGCGCAGCTCCAACCCGAGCCAAACGACGCCATCCTGAAACACGACATCAAAGCGCTGCAAGCCTTCCGATACCTGGTACCCTTCGACGCGCACGAAAGCCTCCTTCGAAAAACCGAACGTGCCGCTCGCCCGCGCATCGTTACCGAAGGTCTCCCGACTGCCCGCATCGTCGGCATTCCAAAAAAGCTCGCCGTCGGCAGGCAGTTTTGCAGCGAACGCCTTGAACGTCTCCTCGATATGCGCGAGATCTCGATAGTAGTCGAGATGATCTTCGACAATTTTGGTGACCACGACCACCGAGGGCGAGAGGCTCATGAACTGCTCGCGGTACTCGCACGCCTCGACGACGAAGAGATCGTTCTTTCCCATTCGAAGATTTCCGTATTCGAAACCCGGCACGCGGCTGCCGACGATAACCGTCGGATCCAATCCCGCCTTTTCGAGCATGAGCGCGAGCATCGCCGTCGTCGTCGATTTTCCGTTCGTGCCGCACACCGCGATCGTCTTGCGCCCCTTGGACAACAGGCCGAGAAATTCAAAATAGCTGAATTGCGGAATACCGAATGCGGCGGCGGCTTGCCGCTCAGGCTGCGTCTCCGGCGCGGCCGAAGTATAAATGAGCAGGTCGGTGTCCGGCGAGATGTTTTCCGCAGCCGGCTCGACGACGCGCACCCCGGCGCGCTCGGCATCCGCCGTCACGATCGAGCGCGTCGTATCGGAACCGCTGACATCCTTTCCTTGTAAACGCAAAAACTTGGCGACGGCGGAAACGCCGATGCCGCCGACGCCGACGCAATGGACGCGGTGCACGTGATCAAGATCGAGTGCCATGGTAGGCATAGCCTATCTGTTTAACGGCTATTTTTCAAGCAAGTAAAAAACCGTTCCGAGATCCTTTGAGCCAAGATCGAGTTACGACGCGGGCGTTCAAAGAAGCGCTGTGGTCTCCGCAAAGCCGCGGCGCGCTTCAGACCGCATATGGCACAATGGCCACCGCTCATCATGACCGTTTCCGCATCATACCGATCAACCCGCATCCTCGCGCCCGCATTCACGTTCTCCTTGAGAAAGTTGGTTGGCATCCGGTATGAACCGCCAAACTTTACACTTTTTCTTCGAGATGCCAAGATATCGGCGACCAGAACCTCGTCCATGGAAAAGGAGGACGTATCATGTCCGATAAGAAAAAGCCTGGTGGAGATCCGCGCGAACAGGAAAAGCCTCCCATTGACCCCAAAAAGGTCGTCGTGACAGTTGAACCCAAGACAAAAGAAATCCCGAAAGGGACGCCGAGAGGCGCGGCGGAAGAAATCAAGAGAGAAAATAAGGAAAATACTGATCGCGCCCGAAAAGCCACTGGGAACGATGCCGGAGGCGCCACCAAGGAAGTCCGAAAGGCCATTGAAGGCGCAAAGCCTCAAGGACGTGACGCTCAGAAGCAGGCGGCCGAAGAGGCCGCAAAACAGGTGGGGAAGAAGTTGAACCCCAACGTCTTCAAAGGGGTGAAAGTCGATATTCCGGGGGAAGCCCCGATTCAAGCCCCCGCCTCGGAAGGCGCGCCCGCCGAATCGAAAAAGTAGGGCACAATCCCCTCGCAACCTCCGAGGGTTTTCTTTTTTTACCCTAGCGAAAACTCCGCGCTTCGGCTAGACTGACCCCATATGTTTGAAGCCTACAAAGGAGCGACCGTCCTGGTGACTGGCGGCGCCGGTTTTATCGGATCGCACCTCGTCGATCGATTGCTCGAGCTCGAAGCGCGCGTTATCGTTCTCGACGATCTTTCGACGGGAAAGGCCGAAAACCTTTCGCAGCACGCAAACAAACCCGCATTCACCTTCACGCATGGCAACGCCAACGATTGGGAAACGCTCGATGCGGTTTTTGACGCGCATAAACTCGACTACGTCTTCCATCTCGGCGCCTTCTGCGGGGTGAAACGCGTCGAAGAGCGCCCGCTTGACGTCTTGAAAGACATCGACGGCATCCGCGCCATTTTCGAATTCTGCAAGGACCGCAAAGTGAAGAAGATTTTGTATTCGTCTTCTTCGGAAGTCTACGGAGAACCGATCTCGCTGCCGACGCACGAGCACGGTCCCGTCAATCCGAACCCGCGCGATCCGTACAGCATCGTCAAGATGCTCGGCGAAAACCTGACGCATCATTATTTCGAACAATACGGCCTGAAAACCGTGGCGCTCCGCTTCTTCAACGTGTACGGGCCGCGTCAAGAAAGCTCGCCGTACGGCTTTGTCGTCAGTATTTTCCTGGATCGGGCCCTGAAAGGAGAACCGCTCCGAATTTTCGGCGACGGCACGGCGACGCGCGATTTCGTGTATTACAAGGACAACATCAATGCCATCCTGACGGCAATGCTCAAGGATTCCACGGACGGCCAGGTAATCAACGTAGGCAAAGGCATTCCGACGAGCATTCAGGAGCTGGCTGAACGCGTCGCCTCGGTTTCTGGAAAAGACCTGAAGATCGAATATCTCCCCGTGCGCAAAATGGAAATCAAATACCGTACGCCGGACGTGACCAGGATGCACGAACTGATCGGCTGCAAGGCCGAGACTCCGCTGGAGATCGGGCTCAAGGACACGTATGAATACATGAAAAAGAAGCATGGCGTCGCCTAAGCGCGTCCTTCTCTACTCCGCTTTTTACGAGCCGTTCGTCTCCGGCGCGGAAGTGATGGTCGTTGAAACCGTCCGCCGGTTGGCCGGGCGCTTTTCCTTGCACGTTGTTACCGCGAAACTCGACGCCTCGTTGCCGAGCCTTGAAACGAAAACATTCGCGGATGGCACGAGCTACCGGATCGTACGCCTCGGCTTCGGCAAAAAGTGGGACAAGTTTCTCTTTCCCCTCCTGGCACCGCTCTGGTCGCTCAGCCGGCCGCACGATCTCGTCCACGCCGTGATGGAATCCTACGCCGGCATCGCGCTCTGGTGGTACCGCGCTTTCGGCGGGAAGAAACCGACGCTTCTTACCCTCCAATCCGGGGATTTGGACATGCCGGCGAAGAACAAGAAAATCCCGCATTTCGTTTGGAAAAACATCCACGCTTCTCCGACCAAGGTTGTCGGCATTTCAACGGCGCTTACGCGACGTGCCGAGAAATTGGGCGCGAAAAATGCCGAGACGATCCCGAACGGCGTCGATTTCAGCCATCTCGCAAAAGTTCCGCGCCTTGAAAAAAAGAAGAGCCGCATCATCACCGTCGCGCGCCTCTCTCCGGAAAAAGGACTGCCGTTCCTGATAGAAGCGCTCGCCATCGCGCGCCGCTCCCTCCCCGAAGCGGAACTCGTCCTTGTCGGCGGAGGCGCGCTGGAAGCGCAATTGAAGGCGCGCGCGCGAGAACTCGGCGTGCAGGATATCGTGCGCTTTCTCGGCGCGAAACCGAATCTGGAAGCCATGACCGAGGTCGCCCAATCCTCGCTCTTCGTGCTGCCTTCGCTGGGAGAGGGGTTGGGCATCGTCCTGCTCGAAGCGCAAGCGCTCGGCGTGCCCGTGATCGGCACGAATGTCGGCGGCATTCCCGACGTGATCGAGCACGAACAAAGCGGCCTGCTCGTTCCCCCGTCGGATCCGCAGGCGACAGCGAAGGCGATCGCGCGAGTCTTATCCGATCCATCCTTTGCCAAACGCCTCGCAGCGACTGCTTCGGAACGCCTGGAAAAATTTGACTGGAACCGCATCGCCGAAAAATACGCCGAACTGTACGAGCAGTTGACATACGCTGTTGAACAGCCAAAAACGTCAAAAGCCGCGTAATCTTTTCAAAGTGAAAAAGAAAGGCGTATACTTGACGTAGGCCTAAGAAAGGAGGCGTTTGTGCTGGTCGGAGTACGGAATCTAACGGGAACACCCCTGTTTTTGGAAGTACAGAAGGGCCGTGACGGCGTGCTCTTCAAGGTTTATGAACAAAAGCCCCCGAAAGGCGTCCACGTTCACCTTCTGCGAAACGGGAAAGATTTCGGTGTTCAGAACCGTTTTTCGAGCGCTTACAGCACGATCGTCATTCCCGTGCTTAACAATGTATCTTCCTTCATTTCTGTCGAAGAGCTTTCAGCATGGGTCGACACGGTGAGGAACAGCGTCCGGGAGCGCTTCGTCCTGTACACCCTTCACCTGAACAACACGCGCTTCAGGCACCGCTTCGAAAACTGACTTCCTCTCACGCGTTGCGTGAGTTTTTTTCAAAACCCTCATGATCCTCCATCACCTTTCCAGGAACGACCGCCGCCTTGCCGACCTGATCCGCAGAGAAACCGGAAGGCAGCAAGAAAGCCTCGAACTGATCGCGTCCGAAAATATCGTTTCGGAAGCGGTTTTAGAAGCGCTCGGTTCCCCTCTGACCAACAAATATTCCGAAGGGTACCCGGGCAAACGGTACTACGGCGGCAACGAAACGATCGACGAAATCGAATCGTTGGCGATCGAGCGCGCCAAGGAGCTTTTCGGCGCAGAACACGCCAACGTGCAGCCGCACGCCGGATCGTCCGCGAACCTCGCGGCCTATTTAGCGCTGGCCGAACCTGGCTCGACCATCATGGCGATGGACTTGGCGATGGGCGGGCATCTCACGCACGGCTCCCCCGTCAACTTTTCCGGAAAACTCTATCGGTTCGCCCACTACGGCGTGCGCCGGGATACGCACCTTGTCGATATGGATGAAGTGCGGGAGATCGCTCTTGAAACCAAGCCGAATATCCTGGTCGCCGGATTCACCGCCTACTCCCGAACGCTCGATTTCGCGGCGTTCCGCTCGATCGCCGATGAAGTCGGCGCCTTTTTCATGGTCGATATGGCGCATTTCGCCGGGCTTGCGGCCGGTAAAGCCTTCCCGAACCCGGTACCGCATGCTGACGTCGTCACGACGACGACGCACAAAACGCTTCGCGGACCGCGCGGAGCCATGATTCTCTGCAAAAAAGATTTCGCAAAAAAAATAGACTCCGCCGTTTTTCCGGGCATGCAAGGAGGCCCCCTTGAACACGCCGTCGCGGCCAAAGCGGCCGCCTTCGGAGAAGCCCTGAAGCCGGAGTTCGAAACGTACCAAAAGCAGGTCCTGAAAAACGCTCGAGCCCTTGCCGCTTCGCTCGAACATGAAGGCCTTCGCGTGATCACCGGAGGCACCGATAACCACATGATGCTTATCGACCTCACCGAGCTCGGAACGAGCGGAAAAGCTGCTGTCGAAGCGCTTGACGCTGCCAGGATCTGCACCAATATGAACATGATTCCCTACGATACCCGCAAGCCGATGGATCCGTCCGGCCTGCGCATCGGCACGCCAGCCATCACGACACGCGGGCTGGACGAAGACGACATGCGAACTGTCGGCGCCGCCATCTCGAAGATCTTGAAGAATCCGAGCAATGAAACCGCCCGGGCGGAAGTCCTTGCGGACGTAAAAACGCTGCTCGAGACGCACCCGATCTATCCCGAATGGAACGCGAGAATATGAGATTGATCGACGGACGCGCGGAAGCGCAACGCATCAAGACTGCTGTCGCGGAACAAGCGGCCCAGCTCGGCGCTCGCCCCGGGTTAGGCGTCGTTTTGGTAGGGAAAGACCCCGCCTCGCACCTGTATGTCAAT
>CAYMBC010000005.1:0-30309 GCA_964388605.1 uncultured Gammaproteobacteria bacterium | reverse complement strand
TTCTCAGAAAATCCGCGCCATGGTCATGAAATGGCTGAAGCCGTTCAACTTGAAGGCGCTCGTCGTGCCAACGGACGAGGAGCGGGTGATCGCGGGCGAGACCGCGAACCTCTTGAAATAGAGGAAATGTTCAGGTTCTTCGCGCGGGAATCAAAGACGATCGCCGGCGGCGCTTTTTTGATTGCTGTCAGCTCGGTCTTTTCTCGTGTTCTCGGATTGCTCCGCGACCGTCTTTTGGTTTCGCGTTTCGGCGTAAGCGACGCGCTTGACGCTTATTACGCGTCGTTTCAAATACCGAACTTTCTGTTCGCGCTTTTGATCCTCGGCACGCTTTCAGCAGCCTTTATTCCCGTTTTTACCGGCTACGTCGCGCAAGGCAGGCGAGAGGACGCTTGGCGCATGACGAACAGCATTTTAACGCTCGTTGGAGCGGTCATGGGCGTTCTTTGCCTCGCGCTGTCGATCGGCGCTTCGAAGCTTGTTCCGGTAATCGCCCCTGGGTTCGTTGGGGAAAAACTCGAATTAACGATCGCGCTCACGCGCATCATGATGCTTTCGCCGTTCATTTTCGCGCTTTCGGCGGTGCTCACGAGCGTCCTGAACGCCCATAAGCGCTTTCTGGCAGCTTCGCTCGCGCCGCTTTTTTACAACGCCTCGATCATTTTCGGTATCGTGGCGTTATCGAAACCCTTCGGCGTGATTGGCGTGGCGTTTGGGGCAATCTTGGGGGCAGTACTGCATTTCCTGGTACAGCTCCCGGCGGTGGTCGCGCTCGGCTGGCAGTCGCGGTTCGTCTTCGATACGAAGCACGAGGGCGTGCGCGAGGTGGGTCGTCTGTTCCTTCCGCGCGTCTTTGGTATCGATATTTCGCAGCTCAGCCAATTCATTGGCACGGCGATTGGTACGACATTCGGCGTTGGCGCTCCGGCGCTTTTCAACCTCGCGATGAACATCGCCGCCGTTCCGGTCGGCGTCGTGGCCATCCCTTTTGCCATGGCTGCTTTTCCGGCGCTTTCCGAGGCGGCTTCGCGAAACGATCGTGAAGCGTTCCGTTCGACGTTCTCGGCGACGTTGCGGCAAATCCTTTTTTTTCTGGTGCCGCTGACTGCGCTGGCATGTGTGCTGCGTCTTCAAATCGTGCGCGTGCTGATTGGCGCGAAAGCGCTCAGCTGGAATGACGCCAGACTTTCGGCTGCCGCCTTGGCTCTCGCTGTTTTGACGCTCGCGCTTCAAGGCTTGGCTCCGCTGCTGGCGAGAGCGTTCTATGCGCTCAAAAACACATGGATCCCCGTCGTTATCTCTCTCGCCGCGATGATCGCGAATGTTGCTGCTACGTTCGCGATCAAGGGGTGGCTATCAAGCGCTGGCGGGCGCTCGGCGGCTTGGCTGTGGCTCTACCTGTTCGGCATCGATGACGTGCGTGTGCTTGCGCTCACGTCCGCCTACTCCGTCGCTTCCATCGTGCAAGTCGCTCTGCTTTTCTACTTCTTGCGCAAAAAATTCGGACGCCTCGGATCTTCAGGCATTGCTCGCGCGTTTGGAAAATACGCCGTCGGCGCCATCGCGGCTTCCTGGGCCGCTTCAATAATCTTGCGGCCCGGCATGGAGACGATCGATACGCGCAGCCTCGGTTCTGTTTTTACCGAAGCCGCGCTTGCGAGCCTTCTCGGATTCGCCGCGTATCTTCTCGTTTTAAAGCTGCTTGGGTCGGAGGAATTGGATGCGATCTTGAAAATGGCGGGTAGAAAATTGCGAATGACATTTCTTGACAAGCGAGGTTCAGGGTGATATGCCTGAATTTCCGCGCTGATGCGGAATCAAATCGATCTTTTTGATGAGGAGGGTGAAAAAATGCTCGAGAACCAAGCGCCTCAGGTGTTCAGCATCGGTCAGGAGGGCGTCGTCACTCTGTTTCTCTGTCGAGGCCGCGAGGAGTGGAGCCTCATCCAGCCAGTGATCACGGCCTTGTTGAAACGCGGTGGTGTTTTGCCCGGCATTGCCGCGTCCGGCTGGATCCTCACGCATCTCGAACATCAGCCGGATGTTTTTGGCGAGGGGCGCCCGCTTCAACCGCTTGGTCCCGGCAGGAAGCTCGAGCCCAAGGTTCTCGTGACGGCCGGTTCCGGACCGATCCCTTTTCTGGAGGTCATGGCGCGCAAAGCGTGGCCGACGATCCCGATGGTCTGCATTGAGAGCGGGTATGAAGCCTGTGGCGGATTGTTTACCATGATGCAGCGTGCGGGCGCGAAGCTTCCGGAGTTCGTCTGCTGCATTGACGGCTTCAGTCTCGAGCGGTTGGGGGAGTTCAATCCGCAGTTCGGGATGAGCTCTCGCGCGATGACCACCGGCAACCCAGAGTTCACCAGAGTTGCTGCAGGGGGCGCCGAAGAGCGCGAGTGCGCCCGAAAGGCCCTGGAACTTGGGGAACGACGCCTGGTAACGTATTTGGGCGTGCCCGGCGACGAGGAGCTCGTCGCAGCATTTGCCGCAACCCTGAGCAAAGATAAAGATGACGTTTTGTTTGCGCTTAGGAGGCATCCGAGCGATCCAGCGGATTACGCCCAGAGCTTTCGAACGCACGGCCTGCGCTGCCTTGAGGACGCGGGGATTGATACGGAAACGATCATCGCCGCTTCCAACTTGGTGCTCTCACCGGGGTCATCGGGGATCGTGCACGCGGCATTGCGCCGCATTCCAGCAGCGCATATCGCCGATCAGCGTTACCTCGCTTTGGGCGTCGGTGTTCGTTCGCCTCTCTTGGCGCGAAAAAACACGGCGGTTTCCTGCATGAATGTCGAGGCAGCCGGAGAACTCGTACGACGCTACCTCAATCAGGAATCCGGTGCTGATGCGGATCTTGCCGTGATGAGGCGGGCGCAGCAGGAGTTCCACATGAGGCATCGAAGCGGCAACCCGGCAGAGGAAATCGCCAGGCATATTCTGCGGTTCCTCACCCCCTAGCTCCCCGTGCGTCCTGCGCGGGTTTTTTATTTGCGGTGCCCCTTAGTGGATTCTACAGCGGGCGCGAGCACGCGCTTCCGGTATCCGGTTATTCGGGTGAACGGAACGCCTCCTTGGAGGCGTTCCATCCTCGATTAAACGAAACCCAACTTCTTTTTCCCACGGCTCTCGTGCGCCTCGACATGCAAGAGTCTTTTTGTTATCTTGCTTCCGCATGGTTGACATCAGGAATTTTTGCATCATCGCCCATATCGACCACGGGAAATCCACCCTGGCCGACCGTTTTTTGGAATTTACCGGAACGGTTTCAAAGCGCGAGATGAAGACCCAGCTGCTCGATACGATGGATTTGGAACGCGAGCGCGGCATCACGATCAAGCTCCAGCCGGTGCGGATGGATTATAAGAAGGGGGATCAGGAATACATCCTAAACCTGATCGATACCCCCGGCCACGTCGACTTCACGTATGAGGTTTCCCGATCCCTTGCCGCCGTCGAGGGCGCGATTCTTTTGGTCGACGCGACGCAGGGCGTCCAGGCGCAGACGATCGGAAACCTCTATCTTGCGATCGAGCAGGGCCTTGAGATCATCCCGGTCGTGAACAAGATCGACATGCCGGCCGCCGACATCGAAAAAACATCGCAAGAATTGATTCAGCTGCTCGGCTGCAGAAAAGAAGAAATCATTCTGGCTTCCGGAAAAACCGGCCAAGGTATCCAAGAGATCGTCGATGCCGTCATCGACCGGATTCCTTCTCCGAAGCTCGAAGCCGAAAAGCCGTTGCGCGCGCTTATCTTCGATTCGGTGTATGACGAATACAAGGGGGTCGTCGCTTTCGTGCGGATCGTCGAAGGCTCGGTGAAGCGCGGCGTCCAAGCCCAGCTCATGGCTACGTATGCGCAGAACGAAGTGCTCGAAGTCGGCTGGTTCCGCCCGAAGTTCGTGGCGGCGGATTCCTTGTCTGCCGGCGAGATCGGCTACATCGTCACGGGGCACAAAGATATTTCCGCCTGCCGCGTCGGCGACACAATCACCGTCTCCGACTGGAAAGCGCGCGGCGTCGAGGCTTTGCCCGGCTATAAGGAAGTGAAGCCGATGGTCTTCGCCGGTATTTTTCCCAAGGAAGGCGACGAGTTTCAGCGCCTGCGCGAAGGGCTTCTTAAATTGAAGCTCTCGGACGCATCTCTGGCATTCGAGCCTGAGCAGTCTTCGGCGCTCGGGTTCGGTTTCCGTTGCGGCCTGCTCGGCCTTCTTCATCTTGAAATCCTTCAAGAGCGCTTGTCGCGTGAATACAATTTAGATTTGATCGTGACCGTTCCGAGTGTCGCGTACGAAGTCGATTTGAAGAGCGGTCAGCGCATCACGATCAAGTCGCCTTCCGAACTTCCCGACATGAGCGGCGTCGCCGGGCTCCGCGAGCCGTGGGTCAAAGTCGATATTGTCACACCGAAGCAATACATCGGCGGCGTCATGGGCATGGTCGTCGACAAGCGCGGCGTGTACCAGACGATGGAATACCTGACAGGAACCGAAACATCTTCCGTCGATGATGTCGTGGGTTCGCGCGTCATTATGCATTTTCAAGCGCCGTTATCGGCGATTTTGGTCGATTTTTACGACAAGCTGAAGAGCGTTTCTTCCGGATACGCTTCGCTCAACTACGAATTCATCGAGTATCGGGCAGCCGACGTCGTCAAAATGACGATCCTCGTCGCCGAACAGCCGGTTGAAGCGCTTTCAATGATGGTCTACGAAGACGAAGCGACACGCATCGGGCGCCGCGTGTGCGAGATTCTCAAAGAGGAAATTGACCAGACGCAGTTTGAGATCAAGATCCAGGCCGCGATCGGCGGCACGATCGTCGCTTCCGAACGCATCAAGCCGTTCCGCAAAGATGTCACCGGCTATCTCTATGGAGGCGACGTCACGCGTAAGAAGAAGCTGCTCGAGAAACAAAAGAGAGGCAAGAAGAAGATGATAGGGCTCGCTTCCGGCGGCGTCGATATTCCGCCCGAAGCGTTTATCGCCGTGTTGAAACGCCGTGATGAAGCGAAATAACCATGCGCAAGAAACGACTGCTCAGAATCGGCTGGATCGTGCTTTCCTGTTTCGTCGTGCTTTCGATGATCGTGAGCATGACGGCGGGGTATTAAGAGATGGAAGGCATGGGTAAATGTTGGAAGATGATGGAACCGGTGCCAAGCTCGGCGTACGAGGCGTTTCCCGAGCAACCTCGTCTTTTGGCGTCGCTTCTGTGGCGCCGCGGTTTGCGTACGGCTGAAGAAGCCGAGCGCTTTTTGCGCCCGTCTTGGGAACGCGACGTGCATGACCCGTTTCTCTTCGATGATATGGAGAGGGCAGTCGAACGTCTGATGTCAGCCGTGAGGAGGCGCGAAAAGATCGTCGTGCATGGAGACTACGATGCCGACGGCGTTTCCGGATCCGTCATCCTGCACGCGACGCTCAGGGGATTGGGCGCCGATGTCTCGGTTTATTTGCCGCATCGTGAGAAAGACGGATACGGCATGAATGCTCCAGCGATCGAAAAGATGGGGGCTGAGGGCGTAAAGCTGATCGTCACGTGCGATTGCGGCATTTCGAGCGGCAAAGAAATCGCGCTCGCGAATACATTCGGTATCGATACAATTATCACCGATCACCACACGTTGCCGCCGGAGCTCCCTCCCGCCTATGCCATTTTGCATCCGCTTCGCGAAGGCGAAAATTATCCATTCCGCTATCTCACGGGCGGCGGCGTGGCGTTCAAATTGTGCCAGGCGCTTTGGAAAGAGGGGAATCTCCCGGCTGGTCACGAGAAGTGGCTGCTCGACATGGTTTCCATCTCGACGGTCGCCGACATGGGAAAACTGGTCGGCGAAAATCGCGCGCTCGTTCACTACGGCCTCTTGGTACTGAATAAAACGAAGCGTCTCGGGCTCAAAACGCTGATCGACGGCGTACGCCGCGGGGACGAGATGCTCGACGCTCAATCCATCGGATTTCGGATCGCGCCAAGGATCAATGCCGCCGGTCGCATGGAGCATGCAAATGCCGCTTTCGCGCTGCTCACGGCAGAAACGGAAAGCGAGGCGTTGCTCAGGGCGGACGCGCTGCATGGGTATAATAAGGATCGGCAAGACGCGACGGAAAAGATTATCATCGAGGCGCGGCGCCTTGCGGACGGACAATCGACAAACTCCGCGATTGTCGTGGCGGGCGAAGGCTGGCCCGCCGCCTTGTGCGGCTTGGTCGCTTCGCGCCTGGTTGACGACTCTGCTCGCCCGGTAATTGCCGTCGGAAAAGGCGAGGATGGGAAATATGTCGGCAGCGGACGCAGCATTCCGGGTTTTGACGTTACGGGCGCGCTTCGCGCCTGCTCCGCGCACATCGCCAAATTCGGAGGGCATCCGGCAGCCTGCGGCCTGACGATTCTTGGCCAAGAGAATTTTGAAGCTTTTCAGCGAGCTTTCATTGCTTATGCTGACCGGCATTTGAAAAATCTCGACCTTGCTCCGTCCGTCGAGATCGAGGAAGAAGCGGCTGTAGACGAAATCACGCTCGGCCTTGTCGAGCAGATCCGCGAATTGGAGCCGTATGGCGAGGGTAATCCGAGACCGCGGTTTTTGCTTCGTGGAGCGCGCGTCGTTTCTGCCCGCCCTGTTGGCGCCGATGGGCGACATTTGCAACTGACGGTCGCTTCGGAAAACGGAGGTCGGTTGAAGCTGATCGGTTTCGGTTTCGGAGAACAGATCGACGCATGCGTTCCGGGACGATCCATCGAGATCGTTGCGGAACTCGATCTCAACGAGTGGAACGGTCGCGTCGAGACGCAAGGAAGGATTGTCGATTTGAAGACAGAATCCTGATAGACTACCGGCATGCTCAATTACCCGCACCTCATTTCCTATACAGACGGCGGATCGCGCGGAAATCCCGGGCCGGCGGCTTTCGGGTACGTGCTGAAAACGCCAGAGGGCGAAACAGTCGCCGGTCACGGCGAGTATATCGGCGTCACGACCAACAACCAGGCCGAGTACAAAGCCATCTTGGCGGCCATCCGCAAAGCGCGCGAACTCGGCGCGGAGACGCTCGAGATGCGTATGGACTCCGAGCTCGCCATGAAACAGCTGACGGGGGAATATCGCGTCAAAGACGCCGGACTCGCCAGTATCTACATGCTGATCCACAACGAAAAACTTTCGTTCAAAAAAATCACGTTCAAGCACGTGCGCCGCGAGTTCAACAAAGAGGCTGATGCCGAGGTCAACAAGGCGCTTGACCGGCATCAAAAAAAGTAAAAACCCCGACGCGCGTCGGGGTTTCCCATTTCAGGCCTTGCGGAGACCAAGCTCGGCGGCGAGGCGTTCTGCTTGCTCGATGAGCGGCACGAAGCTGTTTCGAATGCCGTCCTTCCAGAAGGCTGGATTTTCGGGATCGAGGCCGAGCGGCGCTACAAGTTCTTTGGCGTTTTTCGTTCCTCCGGCACGGAGAATGTCGAGATACATGGGCTCGAACGTTTCACCGAATGCCTCTTTGCGCCCGTAAATTCCGTCGACGAACAGCTTGGCGAAGGCGTAACTATAGACATAGAACGGACGGTGGAAGTGGCCGATGTATGTCCACTGCAGTTCCATGTCATCGTAGGCGAAGGTTTCGCCGTCAGTTCCATAGAACTGCGCCGTGACGTCTAGCCAGATCGTGCTCAGTTCGGCCACAGAAAGTTTGCGGCCTCCCGCGGCGTGCAAGCGACGTTCGAACTCCGAGAAGGAAATTTGTCGGATCACCGTATTCATCATGTCGTCAAGCGCGCTTATCGTGAGCGCCATGAGCGATTTTGTATCGTGCTTGGCTTCGAGGTTTTCCCTCAGGTACTCGAAGACCATGCGTTCTCCGAAAATCGATGCCGTTTCGGCATAGGCCATCGGAGCGTGGAACATGAGAGTTCCTTGCGATTGCGCCGCCAAAATGCCGTGGGCAGCGTGTCCGCATTCGTGAGCCAAGGTGGCAACATCGCGTGCGGAGCCTTGGTAGTTCATGAAGACAAAGGTTTCGGGAACTTGCCCAGGCAGCATGAGCGAGTAGTTGTAGGCTCCTCCATGGCGGTTCGGAATACCAGGCGCGTCAACTCGTCCGTTCCGGAAGAGTCCTTCAACGATGCCGCCCAGCGTCGGGCTGAATTTTCGGAACGCATCCACGGTCATTCGCCTGGCTTCTTCAAACGGGACGACCGAGCTGTCCTCAAAGCGGAGCTTGGCGTTCCGGTCGCTCCAACGCAAGCGGTCAAGGCCGAGCAACTCTGCCTTGAGCCGATAGTAGCGCCGGGCAAGAGGCGCCCCGGTCTCGCGGACGGCAGCGTGCAGCGCGTCGACGCTAGCATCGGAAATGTCGTTCGCGCTGTTGGCCGCGGCCATCGGATGACCGTACCGGCGTTCGCGGTCTTCGACGGATTTGGCTCCGGCCGTCATGTAGAGAGCCTGAGCGCAGTATTCCGCCCAAGGCCCCTTGAAGCCGTCATTGATCGTTTTTAAGATCCGCGCGCGGCGACCGGCGTCGTCGTCCTCGGCAAGGAGATGGAGCATGTCCGTGAGTGTGCGCTCGTTGTCATCCCACGGGAAACGGAGGAGGCTCTCGAACTTTTCGTGGAATTCGGCCCAGGCATCAGGCCCGTACGGACTGCGCTTCGAAAGGGCTGATTCGATAGCTTCCTCGAAAATGTGAGGTTTGTTGCGACGGACGCGATCGATCCAGGGCAGATGCTTGCGTACACTGTCGTTTCCGGAAGCTTGCGCCGAAAGGGATTCGTCGGAAAGCGCGATGATGTCAAGCGCGAAGAAGGTCAAATACTCTCCGTCGATGCGGCTGATCTTGTTTTGGATGACAGACATCCTGCTTTCAACGGCGTCATTTTTGGTATTCGTGCTGAAACTCAAAAAAAGATAGGCTGTCATTTTTCCCGACAAAGCGCGGAGCGCGGCGTAATCCGCTATCGCCGGACCGAGCTTCGTTTGAAGGTTTCCTTTATAGGCGGCTCGAAAGGCCGCGGCGGCCGTTTCGTAGGCCTGAAGATCGGCCTCGATCCTCGGGTCATCGATCCCCTGGTAAAAGCATCCTAGGTCCCAACGGTAAGCTTCGGCTCCTGTTGAACATGCGTTCGTTGTCATGTGTTTGTCTTCTTTGGACGTACGAGTTGAGTAAAAGCACGTTACCCACAAGCTCCCTTCCATAGAAGTCTGTGTCAACTCTTGGTAGAATGCAAGGCATATGGGGATGTTCCGGCTTCGCACGACAATCGCCGCCTTTCTTTTCGGCTTTGGCCTCTTTTTCGTCGTATTGACGCCGGAGGCCGCCTACGCTGCTCCTCACAACGTGAGCGGTTGGGCGTGGTCCGGCACGACCGGCTGGATTTCCACGAACTGCAATTTTGATCCTACCGGATGCACCGGTCCTGCAGGCGATTACGGCCTTGATATCGATGCGCTGGGCAACGTGAGCGGTTGGGCGTGGTCAAGTCTTGCGGGCTGGATCTGCTTCGGAGCGACATGCAACGGCGCCGCCGGCGTTCCGGTTACGGGGACGCCGGCGAGCCCCGCTTCGGCCGCCGACCACTACTGTCCCGGGTTCGTGCCGTGCGCGCGCTATGATACGAATGATAACCAGCTGCATGGCTGGGCTTACATCATCAGTCAAACGGACGGTACCAATTACCGGGGATGGATCTCTTTGAACTGCACGGATGTCGGAACGAACACGGCTTCGCCGCACGCGTGCCCGTCGGCAGATTACGCCGTCACGTTTAACGAAGCGGCAACCCAGGAGGCTGGAGAGTTTTACGGTTACGGATGGAACGGAAACGGGGATGCTACCGGCAACGGTTGGCTCAGATTCGGTTGCGGACAGCCGCACGCTTCCTGTTCCGGCACTGACGGATCGTGGGGCATGAAAAGCGGCTGGGTTGATTCGGGCTGGACGAGCTTCGCGCCGATCGAAGGTATTTACTCGCCGTTCACCACATCAAGCACATCGACGCACCTTAGCGATATTCCGATCGCCTTTTCGCAATTTTCGGCTCCGGCGGGATCGACGCTGCGTTGCGTATTCCGCATGTCCGACAATACGTATCGCACCAAATCGGTCGCGATTGGAACGCGACGCGCGCGCGTCGCCTATACCGAGTATTACACGATTTCAGCGACGGCCGGAGACGCCACTGTCGATCCTTCCGGAAACCCCGTCTTGTGGTCGTTTAGTTCCCAGCTGCCGGATCCGCCGTTCGGTTGTGAGATCCAGGGTGTGCCTTCGGAGCAGAGAGTGGTTTCGAGCCGTGTCGCGGTACACCCGGAATCGTGGACGTTCACGGGTGCGGCGGGCGCGAATTCGATCGACTCGGTGCGGGCGAAATATTGCTTGGACGGCAATGCGAACACAGACCCCTCGCGATCGTACTTCTTGAATACCGACCCGACAGGCGCGGTAGTGCAATGCGATACGGAAGGGGATTTGGCATATACTTTGTTGAAGGCGCGCGGGGTTCCTGTCGAGGTTCGCTGCTACGACAATATTGACAATAATGCCAACCTCCAACGCGACTGCGCCGGCGGCACTCCTGCCACGGTTGCCGAGCGTACCTGCCGCGGGATCACGTATCTGTGCATTCCGCACCCCGCCGCTACGGCACCTCAGCCTCCTCGTCCATGAATCCCCGCATCTTCATTATTCTTGCGATCGTGCTTGGAATAGCGACAGGATACGGTTTCCGTCCGGCCCAGGCCGTTCTTGACCCCAGTTGCACGGGTAACGTCTGCACGGGTTCTATTCTGGTAGGAGGACAGTCGATTTCGTATTCGTGGACGCAAAACCACGGAAATGCCGACTCGAGCTTGAAAGTCCGCTTTTGGAGCGGCCCATACTCCGCAAATCCGAATCCCGTGCGTTTCAAAATCACCGTCGATCGCCCGTTTACTTCGAATACGTCGTTGAAAAACCCAAACCCGTCCGCGTCATTGCCTTCGGAACAGGCTGTGAACGTTGGCAAGACCGTTGTAGAGCGTTCGTCCTCTTCCAGCGCGGCGGGAGCGCGGTTCGATTTTGTTCAGGAGCTTCGTTATGCGGCTCCGAACCCGGGCGTTATTTCCGTCACACTTGAATTCGCGCAGTACGGCGCGGCGGCGATCGTGCCTCCTTTCAATGTCTCGGTCGATCCGCTTTCTCCAACCAATCAGAACGAGGGGGATTCTCTTGCGGCATTGTTTGGAGGCGCGTATCGCCAATGCAACGACGCGGTTGATAATGATATCGACTACCGTCTTGATTGCGCCGATTCCAACTGCTTGGGCGCGAGCATCGGTCCGACTAGTGTCTGCCAGGCGTCCGAATCAACCTGCAACGACGGTCTTGATAACGACGGGGACGGCCTTGTCGATTGCGGGGATCCTCAGTGCAACGGCCTTCCGGGAAACGCGGCCGGTACCCGTTTTTGCGGACCGGAAAATAGCGGGGTCGGGCATGCGAACTGCGCGGACGGTTTTGATAATGACAACAATGGAAAAACCGATTGCTACGACAATGCGCCGGCGACCGGCTGTTGGAAAACCGGTTTCCAAGGGTGTCAGGCTACCGAAATATCCTGTGTAGACGGCATTGATAACGATACGGATATCGACTACTCGGACGCCGTCGACACCTTTCCTGCGACGGGAGCCGGCACGGGCTATGATTGCCGGGACTACGATTGCCAGGGGCAGGGGAACTGCACGGCGAGCGAGAGGATGCGTTACGATGCCGGCAGCGGCACGTTTGTCGATGCGCCCGCGCAGTGTTTCGACGGTGTCGATAACGATCTCGATCGCGATGTCGATTGCGCCGACGTGAATTGCTTGGGCGCGGTCAACGGAGCCCAGCGTTGCTCAGGTTTCGAGGCATATCTGCCGCCCAGCCCGCTCGGCACGGGAGATCCGTTGCCTCTGTTCTATTTCAATTTTTGCAGCGACGGCATCGACAACGACGGAGACGGGTTCATGGATGCGCTCGATACCGATTGCAAAAATGTGTTCGGAGAATGCGGGCCTTCCCCGGCAACCGAGGATTTCACGTTCTTGTCCTGCTCCGATGCCATCGATAACGATCTTAATGCGACAGCGGACTGCGCCGACGCGCAATGCCGGAGCGGCGGGAAAATCGGCCGCAAGGGTTGCACGAACGCTTCGTGCGGTGCGCCTGCCAAATATGCGCTCACCCTGACGGATGCGGCAGCATGCTCAGCGAGCGAAAATACGGCTGCCTATTGCGGAGACGGCATCGATAACGATGCGGATGGCGCGACCGATTGCGCGGATGCTGGATGCACGGCTCCTGCGCAGCGCCACGGCCCAACCATCGGTTCTTCCGGCGTCGTACCGTATTTTTGCGGGGGAGAATCCGGGGGAGTGACTTGCCATGATGGCGCGGATAACGACTCCGATGGCGGTGCGGATTGTTTTGATGCGGCATGCCAGGATGCCGTGCAATGCGCTCGTAGGCCCGGAGGCGGCGGCTGGTCTTTGGCGGCGTCATGTCCCGTGATCCCGAACACGACGCCGCTCGTTCCCGTTGTCGCTGGCGGCAATGTGAACGTATCGCATCTGGATCGCTTGTATGTGAATGACCCCTATTCTATCCGTTTCACCGGTTCCGGCACGTTCACGTCGCTGACGATCGTCATCGGCGATGCCGTGAATTCCGCAAACGCATTTCCGTTTGACGCGAGCGCGGCAAGTTGCGGGCTCTCGGGCAGCGGTTCGGGGCAGTTACAGTACTCAAGCCCGTACGCAAGCGTCGGGGTGATAAGCGAGATTGGCGGAGCGGTGCTCAATGGTTTTGACGTGACGCTGACGTGCGCGTCCGGATCAGCAGTTCCGTTCGGACCAGAGGATTTCAAGGTTTCCTACGTGGCCAACCATGCGGGCGTTGCTGAATTCGGAGACATAACGCTTTCGACGCGCGTGTACGAACATACGCCGCCGACGCTTCCGAACCCGGCTATTGAAGTCGAAGGTATCGTTTCTGGAAAGGTAAGCGTACCGATAGGCTCGATTGTACGCTTTCAATCCGTCCCGAACGACGATCCTTCCGGAATTTGCCGATGCGATTTCGATTTGGACGGCACCCCCGCCAGTTCGCCGGACGGGAACTGCATGGCCTCGGCCGGCCCATTCGCGAACGATAATGCGGCATTCGATCTTGCAACCGTTGCCGTCGACGGGGCTTCGAACGTCAGCTCAACAAGCACTCCGCAAACGATCTTCGTCAACGTGATCCCTGTCGTTTCAGAGAACCTTGTTCTTGGCAGCGATGGCAACGGTGCCACCGTTTTGACGTATCGTGGCGGCGATGCGGTGAACCTTAGCACGCAATTCCGTACCGATACCTTGAGCACGTTTCCGGGAGCATGCCGGGTATTCGTCTATGACGCGAATTGGATCGGCGGCGAAGCTGTGACGGTTTCCATGACGCCGACGGTTCTTGGCAATACCCTGACATGTCAAGGCGTATATGATGTTCCTGCCGCGCTTGCGGCCGGACGCTATTGGATTTTCGTCGAAGGCACTGACTCGAGCGGAGACGTCGTGCGTTCCAATACGCAAACGTTCTTGAAATGCGAAAACGGAGATCTTGGGATCGGCGCATGCAAGGACGCTGATTTCGATCATGACGGCGCGCCGGAAGGGCGCTATACGCCAAATGGGTATCCGACCCCGCCGACGCCGACGTATCCCGGAGAGCCGCAGCCGAGATCGTGCGACAACTGCATCAATTACTATAATCCCAACCAAAGCGACGCGAACGCGAACGGCGTCGGCGATTCTTGCGAAGCGAGCGCGATTGGACGCTGCAAATACAAATACTGCGGTTCGTCACCGAACGATCCGACGCCTGGAGGCGCGTGCGCTGACGACGGCGATTGCACGGCTCCGGATTCGTGCGTGATCGTCGATCATCCGATGTGTACGGTGAACTGTTCTGCAGACAGCGATTGCCAGCCCCCGAATACGGCGTTAGCCGGTGTTTGCAGCCTTGATTGGGGGCAGTGCGCGGGCGGAACTGACGATGGAAACTGCTGTTTTTCGAACAACGATTGTCTCTCGAATACCTGTCAGGCGCTCGTCGATCCGTTCGTTGAAACGGTTTCCGGACAAGTGTATTCCGGCGGTGATTTGCAGGCCGGTGAGGCCGCTCCGATTTATAACGCGACCTACTGCCTGCAGTCGGGGGGCGTCATTACCAATTTTACGAGCGAACAAGGCTGCGCCTTGTCGGGAAGCCAAGCATACGTGCCTCCGAAACGCGAAACGAATTTCGTCGGATCGTTCGGCTCCATCGATGTGAACGGAGTTTTGAACGGCAAGTACGGAACATTGATGACCCCGGGGAATGTCCCGAATCAACTTGCCGGCGGTATCTACTATTTTCCGAGCGGGCTCACAATCAGCTCTCCGCTGACGTTCCTGAATGCGAACGGCATTGCTCGCGCGAACGGGCTCGTGATCGTCAAGGGGGACTTGACGATCAATGCCGATCTGGCCTACCAGGATCGGAATGAAAGCGACCTGAAAAACCTTGCTTCCGTCGGCTGGATCGTGCTGAAAAACGATTCCGGATCCGGCGGCGGCAATGTGAACATCAGCGGGGCTGTGCACAACATCGTCGGAGCGTTCTTTGCGGAGGATACGATCTCTACAGGGAACGGCACTTCGCAACTCGAGGCTACCGGTGTCTTTGTTGCCCGAAATTTCAACCTTCAACGCCAATTTTCTTCGCGAACGGCCGGTGCCGAAAAAGTGACGTTTGATGCGCGCGTGATCTTGAATCCTCCCCCGGGCCTTTCTGACGCCACCCGATCACTCCCAGGCTTCCGTTCCGTACCGGGGCAATAAAGGAGTGTGGTATACTGCGGGTGAACCTATTCTACGAGAGGTATGGCGCTATTCGGTCAATCGAAACCCAGTTATCTCGGCGTCGACTTCGGCGCCGGGGGCATCAAGCTCGTCGAGTTGATGAATGAAAAAGGGCGCGCGCGTCTCGTGACGTACGCGTTTATTGAGCGTTCGCCGGAGGAGTCTCAGGAGAATTACCTCGATAATCCGGAAAGAACGGTCGAATTGCTCAAGAAAATGCTGAAAAAATCGAAAGCGACGACACGGAAAACGGTTTCGGCGCTGCCCATCGCTTCGGTGTTCAGCTCGATCATCAGCGTGCAAAAAACAGCCAAGGAGGAAGAATTGAAGGAGGCCGTCAACTGGCAGGCAAAGAAGCTGATCCCGTTGCCGCTTGAAGAAATGACGGTCGATTGGAAGCCGATTTCGATACCAGGATCCGGTCCGGATGAAAAATATGTACAGGTGCTTCTGACCGGAGCCGGCAAAACGCTGATCAAAAAATACGTCGATGTTTTTAGCGCGGCCGGGTTGGAATTGCTGAGTCTCGAGACGGAAGCATTGGCGATGATCCGCTCGCTTATCGGACGGGATCGCTCGCCGACGCTGCTTCTTGATATCGGGACGATCCGCACGAATATCCTGATCGTCGAGAACGGCATTCCGTTCGTCAGCCGCAGCGTTGCCCGCGGCGGCGTCGATGTGACGAAGGAGATGTCGGCCGCGCTCGGGTTGTCGATCGATCAGGCAGAAAGCATGAAAATCGATGCGGCAGCGATGGCATCAATGTACGATTCCGGCTTCCCAAAAGCGTTCGAAAAAGCGCTTTCGCCCATCCTGAGCGAACTGACGTATTCAACGAACCTGTTTTTGGGACAGAAGGCGAATCAGGACAAGCGCATCGATAAGATTATTTTGACGGGCGGGGGCGCGCTTCTTCCGCGTTTGGCGGAACATGTTTCGAAAGCAATGAGCCTTCGAGCGTACGTCGGCGATCCGTGGGCTCGTGTCGTCTATCCTGAGGCGCTGAAGCCTGTGTTTAGTCAAATAGGCCCTCGTTTCGCGGCCTCGATCGGCTTGGCCATGCGCGATATCGATTGATTATGAGCGACATCAATTTACTGCAGACAGATGCCTCGGCGCGCGACGAAAAGCCGAAGCCTTCCCAAAAACGCGACGGTGACGACATGGCGCTTCATGTGCCCGCGCCAGAACCTGAGCAGAAGCCGGCACCGTCGGTCGGAGGATCTTTTTTGGCCCAATTGATCGAAAAAGACGTCAAAGAGAGCGCGGCGAGCGCGCCTTCGTCGATTTTTAGTCAAAAAGTGGAAGCTATCAGAAGCGTTCCGGCGACAGGCGGAAAACCGCCAGAGGCGAACCTTGCGGTTCCGCCCATTCCGCCGGCGGTCGCCCAGAAGCCGGCAATGGCGCCGTTCTTAAAAGCGGCGGCACCTTCGAATTCGCCGATGCCTTTTGCAAAAAAGTTGACGGATCATGCAAAGGGGGAGGCAAGCGAAAAGGAACCAGGCACGTTGCGCGTCAGTTTGATTACGTCAAACGGAGGTGCGGGCTTGTCTGACTTGGCGGTCCGAAAGCGGCAGCGTGCGTTCGCAGTTATCGGCTTGCTCGGCTTGCTGGCCGATGGCTTCATTTTCGGCGGGCTGCATTTACGAAAACTTTCAGTCGAGAAAAAAAATGCGGACGCGGCCAAAGCCGTTCAAGATATCGACGCCCGTATTGCTGAACGGGAAAAAGAGCTGAAAACGGCGCGGGATTTTCAGGAGCTGAGCCGCGCGGCCGCGCGCGTCCTCGACGGGCATGCGCATTGGACCGAAGTTTTGAAATTGCTTGAAGAGCGCGCGCTCCCCAACGTGCAGTTCGGAAGCTTGGCAGGAGCGGAAAGCGGCACGCTCGGTTTCGAGGTGATCGCGCGCGATTATACGACGCTCGCCAAGCAGATCGTTGCATTCCGCCAGGACGAGCGCGTTAAAAAAGTTTCCATCGGCACCGCGTCCGCGGAGGTTGGGGAGAACAGCTTGCTGACAGGCGTGCGCGCGTCGATGTCGCTTGAAATCGATCAGGATATTTTCCGCTATAAAAAACCGCAGCAGGCGTCCGGTTCTGCGGAGATGCAAGCCCTCTAGACATGTCCTTCTTGAGCAGCAAGCCGATGATTTGGGTCGCCCGGCACCTCGCCTGGGCTTCTTTCGGCCTATGCGCGCTGCTTTTGATCCTGGGTTACGCTTTTGTCTTTCGAAGGCAGATCGCGCAGCTGAGGATCGCTGATCGTATTGCTCAACTGGACGGCGAGCGCGGAGAGAAAGAAGCATACTTGAAAAAGCTGGAAACCTTGGCGAGAGAGTATGCGGACTTCGCCGCCGAAGATGTCGAGCGAGCCCGCACCATGATTCCGAACGAAGACGATGTTCCCGGGATCTTGGCAATGCTCGAAGCAGCTTCGAGCAGCAGCGATGTGTTAATTACGGCCGTTAATTTCGCGGCGGCCGATACGTCCGGGGTCGACGTGAAAAATGTTGGGGCGCTCTCGATCGCCATCTCCTTGCAGCATGGTAACTATGAGCGGTTCAAGCTTTTTCTGGAGGCGCTTCAGGACAATCTCCGTCTCTTCGACGTGCGCAGCGCGAGCATTAATCCCGCCGCCGCAAGTTATACGCTGACTTTGCGGGCATACGTTTGGAAGAAATCGAGTTGATATGCCGCAACAGCTTACACGAACGCAAAAACAGCTCATTTTGCTCGGCGCGCTGGTGGCAGCGATCCTCGCGCTGATCGCGATTTTCATGTTCAAGCCCCCGAGCGTGGCGAGCGCGCCGACGTACGTCGCTCCCAAAGTGGAAACGCGCATCCCAAACGACTTGATAGAGCGTCCGGAATACCGTCGTCTGGAGTTGCGAGTCGATCTTCCGGTTACCCCCGGGCTTCTGGGGCGCGACAATCCTTTTGAACCGTATTGAGCAGTATGGCCGGTTACATGAATGCGGCAGGCCTTCTGGAGCTTCTGGCAGGCCAAGGAAAAATTTCCCAGGAGAATTTTACGGCGCTATCCGCCGAGTTTTCCAATCTCGAGCTTGATGCCTTTGAACGAGCTCTGCTTGAGCGCAAGCTGGTCTCCGAAGAGGATATCGCGCGCGCCAAGGCGCAAGCTCTCGGCATGGCGTACGTGGATTTGCTGGGGGTGGAGATCAGTGCCGAGACGCTTAATATCATTCCAAAATCGGTGGCGGAAACGTATCAAGCCGTTGCTTACGAGCTCGACGGAACAGTCTTGAAAATCGCGTACGTCGACCCTTTGAATGCGGCCGCTGTGGAAGCGTTCGGTTTTTTGCTGGCGGAGAGGAATTTGACGGCGGCAGCGGCCGTTACGACGCAGAGTTCTTTTCAAGCAGCCCTCAAGCAGTACAGCACGTTAAAGAAAGAGGTCGATGTGGCCCTTCAAACGGCTCAGGAAGAACGCCAGCCCGCGGAGGAGGAAGTAAAAAAGGTGGAGGAAGATCGCATCGACGAAGTCATCAAGGGGGCTCCGGTCTCGCGGATCGTCGCTGTCATCATGCGGTACGCCGTCGAGTCGAAGGCCTCAGACATCCACATTGAACCGCGCGGCAAGGAAACGCGCGTGCGGTATCGCGTCGACGGCGTGCTGCGTACGCTGCTGACGCTGCCGAATTACCTCCACTCCTCGGTTATTTCGCGCGTGAAAGTCCTCGCGAACTTGAAACTTGATGAAACTCGGGTTCCGCAAGACGGGCGTATCACGCAAGTGATCAATGGAAAAGCGATCGATTTCCGCATTTCCACCCTACCTGTCGTTGACAATGAAAAAATCGTCATGCGCGTCCTCGATACGTCGACAGGTGTTCCTTCCCTCGAGCAACTCGGCTTCCGTGAAAAATACCGAGAAGTATTGGCGCAAGAGGTCAAGAAGCCTCACGGCATGGTGCTGATCACCGGTCCGACCGGTTCGGGAAAGTCGACCACGCTTCTGACCATGCTCAGCATGATCAATGACGACGGCGTCAATATTTCGACGCTTGAAGATCCGGTCGAGTACTTCTTGCCGGGAGTCAACCAGTCGCAAATCCGCCCGGAGATCAATTTCACTTTTGCGAACGGCCTCCGCGCGCTCTTGCGCCAAGACCCGAACGTCATCATGGTGGGAGAAATCCGCGACCAAGAAACCGGGGAACTGGCCGTCCATGCCGCGCTGACGGGCCACTTGATCTTGACCACCATCCACACCAACGACGCGATCGGCGTCGTGCCGCGATTGATTGATTTGGGGGTCGAGCCGTTCTTGCTTTCAGCCACGTTGAACCTGCTGATCGCGCAGCGATTGGCGCGCAAGATCTGCGAGCATTGCAAGGGTCCGGCCGACGTTCCAGAGGCGCTGCAGCAGATGATTCGAGAGGCGATGAAGGAGATTCCCTCCTCGTATTATCCCAAAGGCGTGACGCTCGACGGCCCTCTCGCGTTCCAAAAGGGGTCGGGTTGTCCGCGATGCAGCGATACCGGTTATTCGGGAAGAACGGTCATTGCCGAGCTGATCGCCGTGACTCCGGAGATCCAGCGCCTTATGAACAACGGGTATCCTATTGAGGAGGTGAAGCGGGAAGTGCGCAAGCAAGGATGGATCACGATGCGTCAGGACGCGGTGCTGAAAGTCCTTGAGGGGTTGACGACGGTCGACGAAGTGCTGCGCCTCGCTCGCGAATAGCGTATGCCGCCCGCCAACGCCAGCGTGAAAGTGCTTCTTATCGACGGCGATGCTTTTTTCGCCAGCGTTTGCGCGGCCCGTCTCGAAAGCGATGGATTTTCCGTCCGATGCGCGACGGACGGCGAAAACGGCCTTCGCTCCGCGCTGTTCGAAGAACCCGACGTGATCCTGCTTGATCTGCATGCGCCGAGAACGGGAGGCCTTGAAGCCTTGCAGGCGCTCAAAAAGCACCCGGCGCTTCGCAAGATCCCGGTGCTTATGCTCGCTGAAAAGGGGAGAAGCGAGGATGCGAAACGCTGTTTTCGAGAAGGCGCCGTCGAATATCTGGCAAAAACGCAGCTCGTGCCAGGCGATGTCGCGCGAAACGTTAAATACGCTCTGCAATTGAGTTGAACGCATGCTGATTTACAGCTACAAGGTGAAGGACTCGCGCGGTGCTTTGCTCGAGGGAGCCGTCGAGGCTGAAAACGAAGAACAAGCTGGCAATGTGCTGCGCGAACACGGCTATTTCGTGCTTTCGCTTGCGGCGCGCAGCGAACCTTCGCTCGCGACCAAAAAGTTTACGTTTCTTCGCCGCGTCAGCCCGAAAGACGTCGTCATTTTTTCGCGCCAGCTTTCCGTCATGATCAGCGCGTCGGTGTCAATCGTCCGTTCGCTCCGAACGGCGGCGCGCCAAACCGCCAACCCGAAGCTGCATGAAATTTTACTGGATGTCGCGAACGAGGTTGAAGGCGGCGTGCGCCTCTCTGACGCGTTCAACAAGCATGCCAGCGTTTTTGGAACGTTTTACGTGAACCTGATCCGTTCGGGTGAAACGTCGGGAAAACTTGACGAAGTCCTCCAATACCTTGCCGATCAAGAAGAAAAGGATTACGACCTGCGCCAACGCGTGCGCGGCGCCATGACATATCCCGTCTTCGTTTTGGTGATGCTTTTCGTGGTCGGCGCAGTTATGATGATCTTCGTCGTGCCCAAGCTCACCGACGTTTTGAAAGAGAGCGGCGTTGCGCTGCCGATCACGACGCGCATGCTGATCGGTGTCAGCGATTTTTTCGTGCACTATTGGTATGTCGTATTCGGGACGGCTTTCGGCGCGGTATTCGGCGTGCGTGCCGCGTATCGGACGCCTATCGGCAAGCGGACGCTCGACGCCTTCGTGCTGCGCATCCCGATTTTTGGATCGCTGTTGAAGCGCATTTACATCACGCGCATCACGCACAGCTTGGCTACCCTCATCGAGGGAGGGGTTGACATGGTCACGAGCCTCAAGGTCGTTTCGGGCGTCGTCGGCAATGAAACGTATCGCGAGGGCTTGGTACAGATGGTGCAGGAAGTCGCAGCTGGAAACTCCATGACGACGGTTTGGAAAAATCGCAAGGAGATTCCCGACATGGTAACGCAAATGGTTTCCATCGGAGAAGAAACCGGTAAGCTGCAGCAAGTACTGACCCGCCTTACTGATTTCTATACCAGGGAAATCAACGCCAGTGTCGCGAACCTTTCGACTGCGGTCGAGCCGATCATCATGGTGATCATGGGTGTGGCGGTCGGAGGCCTTGTCGCGGCCATCATCCTTCCTATGTATACGTTGGCCCAGCAAATGTGAAAACGAAGGGTTTGACGCTTGTTGACGGGGTGGTTGCGGCAGCGGTTGTTCTTGTTGTGAGCACGCCGATGATGCTCGGTGTTTTTGATACGCGCCGACGCGTCCGCGACACCGAACTTGTTTCGCGTGTCCGTCAGGCGCAGGCTGCGCTTGAAATCCATCGGGCTCGCACCGGATCCTATCCGGAGAATCCGACTATCCTTCGCTTCGACGAGGCAGAACTGCTCGAAGCCTTCGAGTATGCCGCCGAACCGGCGTCCTGCGGCTCGGCCAGGGCTTCGCCGTGTACGGAGTACCGCCTGCGGTTCGCGTTGGAAGGATCGCTGGGCGTGCTTGCAGGCGGGATTTGCACAGCGCGCAAGACAGGGCTCTCGTGTCCGTGATGGAAATGTGCTATACTGTGGATAATTAAGTTTCTAAGACGTCTTTTCGTTTCGCACTATGAAACGCACTCGCTCCGGCTTCACTCTCATCGAGCTCTTGGTGGTCATTGCCATCATCGGCTTGCTCTCTACGCTTGCTGTCGTCGCTCTGAACAGCGCTCGTCAGCGTTCTCGCGATGCGAAACGCGTCTCGGATATTCGCCAGATTCAAACGGCGCTCGAGCTGGGTTTCTCGGAAACCAGCAACTATCCGGTTGCCGCGACGGCCATTACGCTCGGCGATACGGCTTACAAGGTGCTCTGCAACGTGGGCGGCGTTTCAACTTTCCAGGCAAGCTTGGTCTCTCCCGGAACGTGCGGAACGGTCTTCATGGGTCTCGTTCCTTCGAACCCGAACCCGGGAGGCGCAGTCTACTCGTATACGAGCGCTGCCGGTTCGGGTACGTATTCCATCACCTTCACGCTTGAAGGAGCGACCGGTCAGCTTGGTTCCGGCGTCAACTGCGCCAATCAGAACGGCATTACGACTGCTACGAGCTGCTAATGCGGCAACCAAAACCCGCCGGGAGATCCCGGCGGGTTTTATGGTATACTGACGATAAGCTAAACCGCGATTCGTGACCGAGATCCTGTTGGTCAAAACCGATGTTTGCGTAAATACATGTTTTTCCCGATCGTTGCTTTGGTAGGGCTTGTTGTCGGAAGTTTTTTGAACGTGGTTATCGGCCGCCTCCGTTCTGGTGAGAAGGGGTGGCGTTCGCGTTCTCGTTGCCCGGAATGCCATAAGACGCTTTCTCCGAGCGAACTCATTCCGATTGTCAGCTTCTTGCTTTTGCGCGGGCGCTGCCGATCGTGCAGAAGGCCGATTTCTTGGCACTATCCGCTCGTCGAAGGATCCACGATGGCGCTCTTTTTGGCGGCCTATGCCTTGCGCGCGTCAGCTATCGATATCGCGTCTCCGCTCACGCTGCTTCCTGTCCTGCGCGACTGGGCGTTTCTCTCGTTTCTTACGATCATTTTTGTCGTGGACCTGCAAGACATGGTCGTTTTTGATTCGGTTTCGCTGTCAGCGGCAGGTTTCGCTTTTGCCGCCAATGTCGCTTTGGGCGATGACCCGAAAAATCTCCTGGTCGGGGCGGTTGTGGGCGGAGGTTTCTTCTTTTTGCAATATGTCCTGTCGCGCGGTCGCTGGATCGGAGGAGGGGATATTCGCCTCGGCGTCATGATGGGCATGATGCTCGGTTTTCCGCTTGTTATTCTCGCGCTTTTTGCGGCGTATATGATCGGCGCCTGCGTTGCGCTCGGTCTCATGGCGGCTGGCAAAGCTAGGTGGAACGGGCAAATGGCTTTTGGAACGTTTCTTGGGATAGCCACTGTTCTCGCGATGTTTTTTGGCCGTCAGGCCCTGGTATGGTATGCGAGCCTCCTCGGCTTTTAAGGCTGGTCTTGGACGGTTTGGCGTCGGACGGGGGTTCACGCTGGTTGAGCTGCTCGTTTCGATTTCCATCATTGGCGTCATCACCGGAATGATGATGGCTAACTTTCGCGGAGGCCAGCAACATACGGAAGTGCGCCTCGCTTCAGACATCCTCGTCGACCAAATTCGGTCCGTGCAGACGTCGGCGCTCTCGGGAAGGCTTGTTTCGGTTTGCAGCGGGGGTTCGAACAATTTGAGCGTCTGCGAACCGAAAAGCCCCGCGGTAGCTTGTACCGGGGGCGTGTGTCAGAAACGCGTACCGACCGGATATGGCATCCGCCTGACGAGCTCTCCGGACAAGAGTTATGTCCTTTTTTACGATACGGACGGTGATTGGCGCTATGATGCGGGCGAAGAACTCGCAACGAACGCCTACGTTTCGACGAACTTGGTAAGGTTGTCCGACTCCAACCTCGGTACCCCGATTGATCTCGTATACGCGCCTCCGTACGGCCAGGTATACGTCAACGGGATTCTCGGTTCGGTAGCGACGGTTACCTTGACGCTCACTCATCAATTCGGCACTGCAACGCGACATGTCACGATCCATACCCTTTCGGGAAAAATCGACCATGACTAAGAAAGCGCCGCGCGGCCAATCGTTTATCGAAGCGATGGTCGCGATTACGGTTCTGGTAACGGCGGTTTCGAGCGCGCTTGCCCTCGTGCAATCTTCGATTACGGCGACTCGCGTCGGCGGAGCGCAGATCGTTGCGGCAAATTTGGCGCGCGAAGGGTTGGAGGTCGTAAGGTCACTTAGGGATACGAATTGGCTGCAAAGCCGGAGTTTTCAAGTCGGTCTCGTCGACGGGAGCGGCGAAAAAGCCGCCAGGCCGATTTTTGACGCGGAAAGCGGGCGCTGGACGCTGTCGTTCGCTTCGACGGCATTGACGAGCGCGAATGCCGCCGTCTACCTGTCTGAAGACGGCGTTTTTATCCAGGCCGACGCGCAGCCTGTGGGCAGTACCACTACGCCGTACAGCAGGATCTTGACGATCAATCATCTTTGCCGGGATCTTTCGACGGGAAACGAGCGCGTCGTGGGCGGAGTCGCGTCCTGTCTGGTGTCGGAACAGCTTGTCGGGCTTGCCGTTGCTTCGATGGTCAGGTACCGGGCGATCGGCGGAAGTTTCAGAACACTGACGATTGAAGAGCGATTCTATGATTGGAGATAAGCGCGGCCTCACCCTCATGGAAATCCTGGTCGTCATGGGCGTGTTTAGCATGACGGTCACGGTAACCTCAGGAATTTTTCTACTCAGCAACCAGGCGCAAAGGCGGGTCTTGGCGCTTTCGACGGCGCAGTCAGACTTGCGTTTCGCTATGGAGGCGATCGTGCGGGAGGTTCGCGGCGGGCAAATCGATTACGCGGCGTACGAAGGTTCGCAAGGCGGCATTTCATTGCCGGCTTCGCGGTTGCTGCTCAAGAGCGCTTCCGGCAACGATCTTGAATTCTATTCCGACTCGAATCCGACCGTTTGTCCTCTCGGCACGCCGAGCTGTCTCGCGGTACGCGTGAACGGCGTCGCGCAAAGCCTTACGTCCAAAGGGGTCGTTCTCGACAAGCTCGTTTTTTACGTGTCTCCTGGAAACGACCCGTTTACGATCGACGCGTCAAGCGGGTTGTACGGGGCGGACGCTCAGCCGACGGTAACGATTGCCATGCAAATACAAACAACCGGCCCGAAGCCGCAAGACGTGTTCGTAATGAACGCGCAAACAACCGTAACTTCGCGCGTGTATGCTCGATAGGCGACACGGAAACGTCCTGCTTCTCTCGCTGCTCATCATGGGGGGCGTCTTGATCGTGGGCGCGTCTCTCGGGACAATTTCGATACTGAACTTGCGCCAAGCGCGCGTGATCGACGATTCGATCATTGCGTTCGGAGCCGCAGAGTCCGGAGCCGAACAGTCGCTGTATCAGATCCGGCGCGTCGGCACCCCCTCCTCGGCGCTGAATGCGAACGCCTCGCATGCTTCGTCGGCTTCGATTTCGGGCGTCCCCATGGCCAACGGCTCGAGCTGGACGCGCGAGGTAACGGCATCCGAAACGACCGTGTTTGCCTCCATTCCCAAAGACCGTTCTTACGAGGTCGTCTTGTGGAACCCGGAGGTTCCGGCGGCCGCTATGGGGGCCGAGTCTCTGACGTTTTCATGGGACGACGAGTGCGGAGGAACTTCCGGGCTCGAAGTTCTCGCCACCGGCTGGGATCCTGCGGCCGTCGGAGGCTTCAACCCGAATATCGCGTTCCATGGCGACTCGCCGGCGCTGACGTTTTTACGAGCCGTCCCGCGCGTGACCGATAATGATTTTAGCGGAAACAGGGCGTACCGCGTGCGTTTGCGCGCGAAAACCTGCGATATTTCCAACTTGGCGATCACGGCGTATAGTGCTGATAACGCGGGCGGAAGCCAGATAGCGATTCCTTCCCGATTGTCGGTACAGTCGACTGGCACGTTCGGTACCGCAAGGCAGGCAATGGAGCTCCGCCTTCCACGCCTGCAACCTCTTTCCGGCGCGTTTGATTTCGTCATTTTCAGTCAGTGCTCGCTTCTTAAGAATGTTTCGGGTGCGCCGTGCCTTTAGCATGTTGAACAAGAAAGATGCCGCGTTGCGCGCAAAAAAACTGCGCGCGCTGATCAACGAAGAACGGTATGCCTATCACGTCCTCGATCAAGGCAGCTTGTCTGAGGGGGCTTTGGATTCCCTGAAACACGAGCTTTGGGAGATCGAGAGGGAGTATCCAGAGCTTCTGACCCCGGATTCTCCGACGCAACGGGTTGCTGGCAGCGCGCTGCCGCAATTCGGAAAAGTCGCGCATGGCAAGCCCATGCTTTCCTTGGAAGACGTGTTTTCTCGCGATGAGGTGGATGCTTGGTTCGATCGCCTGAAGAGGCGTGTTCCGAACCTGGAGACGGATTTCTACGCCGAGATCAAGATGGACGGATTGGCTGTTTCCCTCGAATACGAGAACGGCATCTTTGTTCGCGGCTCGACGCGCGGAGACGGGCGCGTCGGCGAGGAGATCACGCGTAATCTGAAAACGGTCAATGCGATCCCGCTCGCCTTGCGACGGCCTACGGAAGCGGAACTGAAATCTTTTTTAAAAACGCACGGCGGCGGCTTGCCTGCCGCAAGACTCGCGAGCATCGTGGCTCGCCTGATGAACGGCGTCCTTGAAGCGCGGGGCGAGGCCTATATGTCGAAAAGAACCTTTGAACGCCTCAATACGGAAGCTCGCAGGCAGGGGGAACCGGAATTTGCCAACCCGAGGAACGCGGCGGCTGGAGCGCTGCGCCAGCTCGATCCATCTGTGACCGCCGCTCGAGGGCTTGATTTTTTTGCCTATGATCTGGTTACGAACGAAGGATTGGTAACGCACGAACAAGGTCATGAGCTTTTAAAGCTTTTCGGATTCCCGGCCAACCCTTGGAACGCCCGTTGCCGGACGATGGAAGACGTCCAGAGGATATACGCCTGCATCGAAAAAAAACGTGCCGCGCTGCCGTATTGGATCGACGGGATCGTGGTCGGCGTGAACGATCTTGCGCAATTCGAGAGGCTTGGGGTCGTCGGAAAGGCGCCGCGGGGAATGGTCGCATATAAATTTCCCGCTGAGGCCGTGACGACGGTTGTCCGCGAAGTGCGCTGGCAGGTCGGCCGCACGGGCGTCATCACCCCGGTCGCCGTGATGGATGCGGTGCTTGTGGCAGGAACCACGGTACGCCACGCCACCCTCCATAATCTCGATGAAATCAGGCGCTTAGGCCTCAAAATCGGAGACACGATCGTCCTGCACAAGGCCGGCGACGTCATTCCGAAAGTCGTTCAGGCTCTGCCGAAGCTCAGAACGGGAAAGGAAAGAGACATCTCTGCCCCTCGGACATGCCCGTCATGCGGCGTGCCCGTATCGCGGCGGGAGGGCGAAGTGGCGCTTCTCTGCGAAAACCCTCGGTGTGAAGCCAAGGATCTCGGGCGTCTTTTGCATTTCGTTTCGAAACGCGCGTTCGATATTGACGGGCTTGGCGACAAGATCATGGAACAGCTTATCTCCGCGAGCCTTGTTTCGGAACCGGCGGATCTTTTTGAACTTGTTCCCGGCGACGTCGAACCTCTCGAAGGTTTCGCGGAAACATCTTCCAGGCAGCTCGTCGAGGCGATTCAGGCCAGAAAAAAAATTTCCTTGGCGAAGTTCGTGCTTGCTCTCGGCATTCGTCACGTTGGCGAAGAAACCGCCGCCGAGGTGGCGTCGGCGTTTGATACGCTCGACAAGCTGCGCGGCGCTTCGCTCGACGATCTGAAAACTGTCCCCCAAATCGGCGATACGGTCGCGCAGAGCCTCTATGGCTATTTCCGGAACGAGCGGCATCAAAAGGAAATCGACCGCTTGTTGGAAGTCGGTGTCGAGATCGAACGTGCGAGATCGCGGGTTATCGGGCCTCTCGCCGGTCTCACGTTCGTGCTCACGGGAACGCTTTCAACCCTTTCTCGCGATGAGGCGAAAGACCGCATTGTTGAGCGCGGCGGGCGGGTTTCTTCGTCCGTCGGCAAGGAGACTTCCTACGTGGTTGTTGGGGAAGATCCCGGCTCCAAGGCCGCGAAGGCGGAAAAGCTCGGACGACCCGTCTTGAGCGAGAAAGACTTTCTTGCTATGCTCAAATCCTGATCTATGAGCCTCTCACGCGAAGACATTTTAAAGATCGCAAACCTTGCGCATCTGAAAGTTGAGGAAGACGAGATCGAGCCTCTTCGCTCAAAGCTCTCGTCGGTTTTGGAATACGTCGGCCAGCTTTCAGAGGTCGACGTGCGCGGCGTCGAGCCGGTCGCCCACATTGCGGGCGTCAGCAACGTGCTTCGGGAAGATTCCGCAGTCCCGGCGGAGCGAGCCGTGCGCGAAGCTCTTTTGAACGCGGCGCCGCAGCGTGAGGGGAACTTGGTAAAAGTGAAGGCCGTCTTCCACTAGCATGAAGCCGTTGTATAAACTCACGATCAGCGAAGCTTCAAACGGCTTGCGTGCCAAGGCATTCACGAGCCTTGAACTCACGAAGGCGTGTTTTGGCCGTCTGCACGAGGTCGAACCCCAGGTGCATGCCATGCTCCAGGTGCTGGAAGTTCAAGCGCTCGAAGAGGCGAGAGCTTCTGATGAAAGGAGAGCCCAGAGTACCGCCATCAGCCCTCTCGACGGCATCCCGGTCATGGTGAAAGATAACATGCAAATGCGCGGAAGCCGCACGACGGCCGGTTCCAAGATCTTGGAAGGGTATGAATCTCCTTTTGATGCCACGGCGGTTTCGAAACTCAAAGCCGCAGGCGCCGTGATCTTGGGGAAAACCAACCTTGATGAATTCGCGATGGGTTCTTCGACGGAGACGTCGGCGTTCGGCGTGACGCGGAATCCTTGGAACCTTGCGAAGATTCCCGGAGGGTCTTCCGGAGGCTCTGCTGCCGCCCTTTCCGCTGGCATGTGTTTGGGTGCTCTGGGATCCGATACCGGAGGCTCGATCCGTCAGCCGGCCGCGATGTGCAGCGTGACGGGTTTCAAACCGACGTATGGCCGCGTTTCCCGTTACGGCCTCCTCTCCATGGCATCTTCGTTCGATCAAATCGGCACGTTCGGAAGAACCGCCGAAGACGCCAAGATTCTGCTTGACGCGATCGAAGGGAAGGACGCGCTCGACTCGACAAGCGCGGAGGCGTCTCGGTACGCGGCGAACCCGTATGAAGGCAAGGACTTGAAGGGGCTCCGTGTCGGGATGCCGGAGGAATTTTTTACGGATGGCCTAGATCCAGACATCAGGGATCGCGTGCTCGTCGCTTCCCGGGAATTGGAAAAGCTCGGCGTCGAAATAAAGAGCGTCAAGCTGCCGTCGGCCCGTTACGGGCTGCCAGTGTATTACGTCCTCATGCCGTGCGAGGTCAGCGCGAATCTTTCGCGTTACGACGGCATGCGTTTCGGCCTTTCTTCCGATGCTCCTTCCTTGAAAGAGACCTACTTCACGACGCGCCACGACGGTTTCGGCAAGGAAGTTCGAAGGCGCATCATGCTGGGAGCCCACGCGCTGTCCTCGGGCTGGTACGAGGCATATTATCTGCAGGCGCAAAAGGTGAGGGCAAAAATGAAAGCGGAGTTTGACGCGCTCATGCAAGACGTCGATCTCCTTCTTTCTCCGACATCGCCGTCCGTCGCATGGAACCTCGGAGAAAAGTTCGACGATCCGATCGCCATGTATCTGACCGACATTTATACCGTTACGGCCAACGTCGTCGGCGTGCCGGCTGTTTCTGTGCCTTGCGGATTGGCGCATGATCTCCCGGTCGGCATGCAATTGATCGGACGGCAATTCGAAGACGCGCTTGTTCTCGATATCGCTTCCCGCTATCAGGCGGTCACGGATTGGCATGCTAGGGAACCGATGCTCTGAAAACGCCCAAACCAGGGCGTTTTCTGCTATACTGGTTCTGAATTACTCCTCTTTTCCTATGCCGACAAAAAAAACGTTCGTTCCCGCCCGCGCCCAGAAAAAGCAGATGACGAAATCGGCTCTTCCTCGCCAGGGTGGAGGCTGGTGGAGTCACGAAGGAAGGAAAATGGCTTCGGCGCAGCTGTGCGAACGTTGCAGCGCTGTTTGGTATGACGGCCATTGGCACACGGCTCCCGGGCTTGCCGCGATGTTGCGGGCTAAAAAGAAGGCTGCCGAGGGATCGAAGAAAACTCTGCTCTGCCACGAGTGCAACATCGCGGTGCACGGCTCGAGCGATCCCAAGCAGGCGCTCTATGAAGGGCAATTGATTCTCGAAGGACTCGTTGACCCGAAAGAAAAATCGGAGATTTTGGCGACGGTGCGAAATTTCGGCAAGAGGCAGATGAAACGCGATCCGGAAGACCGCATTATCACCATCGACGACCGTGGCGAACGCGTCGTTATTACGACAACAGAGAATCAGACCGCTGTCGGCATGGGCAAGGCCGTGGACGCTTCGCATAAGGGCGGAAACTTGAAAATTTCCTGGTCAAAAACGAACCTTCCCGCGCGCGTTCGTTGGACGCGCGGTCTTCGCAAGGGGAAGGCTTGACCAGCAAGGCGCGTATGCTGAGCCTTACAATCGATCTCGGGAGCTTGGGGAAAGCCGTTCTTGTCCTGATCGGCCTTGTGTTTGCGTTTTTTACCGCGCGCGCGCTGGCAGGATTGTTCAGGCGCCTTTTTTCCGGGGCTCGATTGGAAGGAATGGATCGAAACG
>CAYMBC010000004.1:0-30946 GCA_964388605.1 uncultured Gammaproteobacteria bacterium | reverse complement strand
AACGACAACGCCTCTTGGCGGACGAGGCACAGGCACGCATTGGGAAACAGCTTCGCCGATGCCGTTTGCGCGGACCGATTTCGGAGCCGTGCTCGTCGGCGACCGCATCTTCGTTGTTGGCGGACGCGACGGATATCTGCGTACGCTAGTTTCGGTTTTGGCGTATGATATTTCAAGCGATGCCTGGAGCGAAGTTGCTCCGTTGCCGCAGGCCTTGCACCATCCCGCCATCGCGACGGACGGAAAGGCAGTGTTCGTTGCCGGAGGCTTCACCGGTATTGCTTCGCGGCCGCTTGATGTCGTTTACGCATACGATCCGCAGAGGAATTCTTGGAGTGAACTCGGTCAGCTCAATGATTTTCGCGGCGATGCGGTGTCAGCCTATGTCGGAGATCGCCTGATCGTGCTTGGAGGCACGACGACGGCGGGTACTGACGCTGTTTTTGAAGCGTATCAGCCCGAACGGAAAGGCTGGAACGGCCTTCCGATGATGCCGACCCCGAGACGCGCGCATGGCACCGCCGTCATCGACGGCGAGCTGTACGCGTTTGGGGGGCGTTTCGGCACGAGCAAAGACGTGCTTGCGACGGAAGTATACAGAAAGTCCGGCGAGTGGAAAAAACTTCAAGATATGCCTGCCGCTCGCAGGTCATTCGGAATATTCGTCCATGACGGGAAAGCCCACGTGCTCGGCGGCATGAACGACACGGGCCTGCCGGCGCTCATCGACGTCTTTGACCCCGCTCTTGGCACCTGGTCGTCATTCCCTCTCGATCTACCGCATCCGCGCCAAGGGCTCGGAGTCGTACAATATAAAAATCGCGTCTATGCGATCGGCGGGGGCATGCGCAAAAGCTTCTCCGTCAGCGATTTGAACGAAGTGCTGATTCTTGACGCGGCGGTTTTGAAAAAATAAAAAGGACCCTTGCGGATCCTTGAGATTGAAACGCGCGGGATGGCTTCCTACTGCGTGAAGCGCACGCGCACTTCGGGCATGGGACGATTCAGCGGGAGGAAGGCGCGGACGGCGCGCATGCCGGCCTCGTACACCTCCTTGGCGAGCGCCTCGTCGCGGATGCCGTCGATGTCGATCATGATCAGCATGGTGTCCCGGCCGAAGTTCGGAGCCGCATCTTCCGAGATGCGGGTGTTACAGCGGCCGGCCACGACCTCGCGGTCGGTGGCCTCTGGAGCTTGCGCGCGGAAGATCGCGTCTCGGAGGCTGAGTCCGTGCACGAATCTGGGTTTGTGATAGACCGTGGTGAGCATGTGTCTCCTTTCAAAAGTCCTTTGCTCGTATTGGCGAAAAATCGGTTTTTGTCAAGATAGACGGTCGTCCGTTTTCTCGGAGTAGGCTACACTACCCACGATATGCCCGAACCTCAAGCAGTAACCGTCAGCCAATTCGTTCAGGGATTGAACGCCGCCTTTGAAGAGGTGGTTTTCCCGTACGGTGCGATGATCGAGGGCGAGGTTGCGGAATACCGCGTCAGTCAGGACAAATGGGTGTGGTTTCTCTTGAAGGACGCGACGTCCGTCATTTCGTGTTTTGCGACGGTTTGGCAATTGCGCCAGCCGCTTGAGGACGGCATGAAGGTGCGCGTGCACGGCGTTCCGAAAGTCCATGCCAAGAGCGGAAAGTTTTCCGTGACGGTCGACCGCGTCGAGATGGTGGGGGAGGGCGCCCTGAAACGCGCCTTCGAGCTTTTGAAAAAGAAGCTGGATACGGAAGGTTTGTTCGCTCCGGGACGCAAGCGCCCGTTGCCGCGCTTTCCGGAACGCGTCGGCCTCATCGCCTCCAAGGAATCGGCCGCCTATACCGACTTCCTCCGCATTCTCGGCAATCGTTGGGGCGGGCTGCATATCGAGTCGGCGCACGTGCAGGTGCAGGGACGCGAAGCCGTGAGAGATATCGTCGGCGCCTTCGCCTACTTCAACGCGCATCCAGAACTTGCCGAGGTGCTCGTGCTTACGCGCGGTGGCGGCTCGATGGAAGACTTGCACGCCTTTAACTCCGAAGAAGTCGTGCGGGCGATCTTCAGCTCCAAGATCCCCGTCGTCGTCGGCGTCGGGCATGAGCGCGACGAAACGCTGGCTGATTATGTCGCCGACGTGCGTGCCTCGACGCCTTCGAATGCCGCCGAGCGTCTCGTGCCGGATCGGCAGGGTCTCGAGCGCGAGCTTGAAGGTTCGGTTCGGTCGATCGAGCGCGCTTTGGAGAAGGAAATAGCGAGCCTCGGACATCGCCTGTTCGATCTCGAACATCAGCTTCAGGAGCACGTGCGCTCCGCGCGCGCCGAATTCGATGCGGTCATGGCGGATCTTGAACTGCAGTTGTCTAATTTCGAAGGTCGATTGAAAGTCCTGTTGGGCGCGGTCGAGCGCGACGAGCGCCTTCTTTCCTCCTACGATCCGCGCGCCGTTTTGAGGAGGGGGTACGCCATCGTGCGCGACAGCCAAGGTATGCTCATCCGGGATGCGGGGCTCGTGGACAGAGGCGCGCGGCTTGTCGTACAATTGTCGCACGGAATAGTGGAAGCTGAAGTCACTGATGCGCATTGATATGCCTGCCAAGGAAGCTAAAAAAGCCAACTTTGCCGAAGCGTTCAAGGAGCTCGAAGAGATCGTCCGCTGGTTCGAATCGTCGGAGGTCGATCTTGAAGAGGGTCTGAAAAAGTTCGAACGCGGGCTCGAGCTCGCGAAAAAATGCCGCGGACGCCTGGCGGAGGTTGAAAACAAGGTGGTTCAAATCAAGGAAAAATTCTCCGGTTTCGCAGAAGACGCCGCGCCGCCGGAAATTGAGGAAGAGGATCAAGCGCGTCTCTTGTAATAACGTATGCAGATGACTAAACGCATGCTTGCGATCGTGGCCGCCTCCTTTTTCGTCGCGTCTTTCGCTCCGGTATCGGCAGGATCGGCGGGTTTGGCCGCATCTGCCGTACTGGTCGCCGCGCTGCTTTTGGCCATCGTGGTCCAGAGGTCGCTCGCCCGCCGCGACAAGCTGGCCGAATGGGTCGCGATCGAGTTGAATAAGCTGCGCCGGATCTATCACCTCGGAAAAAATCTCGGAGCCGAAACGAAGCATCGGCAATGGTTTACGGACTTGCATGGGCAGCTGTACGCGTATCTGACGGCCTTCGATAAAAAAAACTTTTCCCAGTATCAGGAGACCAACGGCCATTTCAGAAAGCTTAGCTATCATCTGTACCAGATCGCGAGCCTTGACAGTGAAAAAGAACGCGTGCTGTATCGCGATTTGCTCGAAGCGGCCGGAACCGTGGCCGGCGCACGGCAGCGGATCCAGGAACTATGGAGCGGAAACTTGCCGAGAAGCCTTTCAAATGGATTGATCGTCATCTCGGTTTTGGCCGCGTTCGCGGTTCTTGGAACCATGGGCCCGTCCGATCGTTTGGTGACCGCGTTCACGCTTTCGGTGCTCGGAGCGGCCGTCGTTTTCGCCCGCGAAGCCGATTCGATGTCCGCGATGGCGGGAGAGGGTCTTTCCAAGCGCTATGTCGAAAACATCGCGCGTCTCGAGCTTTCGCGCCATGAGCAAGAATAACGCCCGCGCTTTCGGCGGCAACCGCAAGGGGCCGGGGTATCGCACGCCAAGCTCCTTTCGCGGACAAGTATCGCTGAAACGGATCAAGGGCATGCCAAAGAATTTCAAGCTGAAATGAAGAAAAGCGCTCCAGTTATCGTCTCTCTCGGCGGATCCCTGATCGTTCCAAAAGCGGGGATCGATGTCGCGTTTCTTAAAAAGTTCAAAACATTCATCGCGAAACGCGTCTCGGGGGGAGAGCGCTTCGTTTTGATTTGCGGGGGAGGAACGACGGCACGGCAATACCAGAAAGCAGCCAAGAGCGTCGGGCGCATTTCGCGGGAAGACGTGGACTGGATCGGTATTCATTCCACGCGCCTCAACGCGCATTTGCTGCGCACCATTTTCCAAAGCTTGGCGCACCCAACCGTCGTAAAGAATCCGCTTGCTCCGCCGCGCTTCCGCGAGAGCGTCCTGATCGCCGCCGGCTGGAAGCCGGGCTGGTCGACCGACTACTGCGCGACCCTGCTCGCTTCAAGCCTCGGAGCGACGACGGTTCTGAATCTCTCCGATGTTGATTACGTTTACACCGCAGACCCCCGGAAAGATCCGGACGCGGTGCCGTTGCCGAAACTGGAATGGAAGGTTTTTCGAAGCATGATCGGGAATCGCTGGGATCCGGGAGCGAATGTTCCGTTCGATCCGGTCGCCGCAGAACTGGCCGAACGCCTCGGCCTCACGGTCAAAATGATCAAAGGGCGTGCGCTCGGTGACATCGCCAAGGCGCTCGACGGGAAAGCCTTTGCGGGGACGGTTATTCGCGGGGAATGACGCCGACTTGGGTCGTTACCGAGCTTGTTTTTGGTTTCCGCTTTTGACCTCTTGCAAAAGGCATGCTATCGAATGGAGAAGGCAACCAGGAGGTTTTTCATGCGCGATCGCTTGTTCCTTGTTCTTTTTTTGGTTTTTTCCGCTTGCTGCCATGCGAGCGGGGCGGAACCGCGCGAATCGGCTGTTCCGCGGTATGTCCAGTTGGGCGCCGAGAAGCCAGGTATCGTTTTCGATGCTTCTGAATGGCATCAGGCGGACGGGGCTGCCTGGCGTGACCGTTCCGTTCTGCACCATGCCGCCCATAACGGCGTTGGTTTGGCTCTCATGGCCAAAGAAGCGTTTCCTGGCGAGACGGTCGAGGCGGCCAACGCGCGCTTCGGAATGCTGCTTCTTTCCGCTCCGATTTTATTCGAGGTGGTCGAGGTCACTCGACCTGAGCGGCTTTCCGAGGAGGCGATCGGCTTCGCCGTTCGGGGAAAGGATCGTGGGACGGGGAGGGAAATGCTCGCGCTTTGCAAGATCAGAATCGTCTCTGGCCGCGGTTCCGCGTACTGGGTCACGCTGATGGTCTTTGGACCGGAGGCGCATGTTTCTCAAATGCAGCTCGCGGCGCACCGGCTCGAACGGAGTCTACAGATTGCAGAGTAGGGGGGGGTGCTCCGTCGTGAAACGCGGAATGCCGGGCTCTCGCAGCCCTGTCGCGTCATGCGGCGGGGCCCTTGTTTTTAGAGCGACTTGACGCTTTTTCCGGTTTCAGGTACGCTCCGTTTAACAACTTCTCGTTTACCAAAGACCATAGGTCGCCCCCGGCTGGGGGCAGCAAACCGGATCTGCCGATCCGATCCTATCGAGGCAAACGCCCCATGACGGATGTACGTCATGCTACGCGTCTGCGGTAAATCACGCAGACGTTTGTTATTCAAAGGTCGCTCAGGCAAGATTCACGCAACACGCCACATGGCAAAATCTCGCAAGCAGAAAGAAGTGACTTTGGCCGAATTGGTCGAGGCGCTCGGCAAGGCTAAATCCGTCGTTTTCGCCGATTTCAAAGGCTTGGCCGTCAAGGATGCTACCGACTTCCGCAACAAAGCGCGGAAAGAAAACGTCGGCGTCCTCGTCGCCAAGAAGACTCTCATGCGCCTCGCGTTCAAGAACGCGGGCTTCGACGGCGTGGATCCTTCCTCGCTCGAAGGCGCGCTCGTCATGGTCACGGGTTTTGAAGACGAAGTGGCTCCGGCCAAGCTGGTCGCCGACTTTTCAAAAGATCATGACGCATTGAAAATCGTCGGAGGCGTTCTCGAGCGCAAGCTCGTCGACGCGGAAGCGATCAAGGCGCTCGCGAAGCTCCCGAGCAAGCAGGAACTTCTGGCCAAACTGGTCGGTTCTCTCAATGCTCCGGTCTCCGGATTCGTCAACGTCTTGGCAGGAAATCTCCGCGGCTTGGTCAATGTGCTGAATGCCGTCAAGGATCAAAAAGCCGCCGCTTAAGAAAAAAATTACATTATCACTATGTCTGACATGAAAGACGTGGTCGTTCCGGAGAAGTTCGCTTCCCTGGTCTCGTCCATCGAAAAGCTGTCCGTTCTCGATCTCGCCGAACTCGTCAAGGTTCTCGAAGAGAAATTCGGCGTTTCCGCCGCCGCTCCGATGATGGCTATGGCCGCCGCTCCGGCCGCCGCTGCCGCTGCCGAAGAGAAGACGGATTTCGTCGTTGAGCTCACCGGCTCCGGCGACAACAAGATCGGCGTCATCAAAGCCGTGCGCGAGTTGACCGGTCTCGGTCTTAAGGAGGCGAAGGATCTCGTTGACGGCGCTCCGAAGGTCGTCAAGGAGGGCGTGGCCAAGGCCGACGCCGACAAGATGAAAGCGACTCTCGAGGCCGCTGGCGCGAAAGTTACTCTCAAGTAGCCTTTGCTCGCAGAAAAATCCCCGCGCCTGCGGGGATTTTTATTTGATCGGGATTCTATAGATCGACCCGCCAGCCGTCAAAAGCGACAGTGTTCGGCCGCTTTCATCCACTGCGCCGGCTCGAAGGTTTTCGAATTCCCGTGCGGTGTATTGGGCAAGCAGGCGTCCCGTCGTCCGGTCAATCGCTATCGCTCGGTTTCCGCCTTTGTCGATAAAGACGATCCTGTCGGATTCAGCGGAAGCCCATAAGTCGGCGGCTTCCGTCAGGGTCGGCTCAATCGTCGTCGGCGCATAATCCTGCACGCTCGCTCCTTTCAGGTATTTGCGAGTGGTTCCGTCCTTATAAAGAAGATAGACCGATCCGTCCGTCGCCAGGCTGACAGGCATCCCTTGCGCTCCGCGCAATACGTCGGACGGGGTTCCAAGAGTTTTTTCCGAAACGGTTCTTCTCGTAACCGTCCCGTCAAGAGATGCGGCATAGAGCCGTCCTTGGTAAAAAAGAATGGGTTCGTTTTTCGTGTCGGCGGCGTCGTATGACAACTCCTCGGCAGTCTTAGGATTCCAGTACACGAGCTCTCCAGACGCGCCTTGCAGCAGGAAGCCTGTCCGTGCCGGTGCCGCGCGTCTGACGCCGTTGGCAAGCAAGGAGATGGTTTGATCGGCGACCGTCGTTCCTTCGCTCGAAAAAACCTGAACCCGGCCAGAGACGCCGGAGAACGCGTAGAGCTTGCCGTCGAACCAGGAGAAGCTGGAGTATTCAAGCGAGTTGCCGGAAACGCTCGTGAACCGTGCCGGGTTCTCGATCTGCACGATCTTTTGCAGTTTTTCTTGGGAATGCAGAATCGTCCGCTCTGCTTCCGCTTTGTTCTTCTTTTGAAGCTCCGTTAATCCTGGAAGCGCCGCTAAAACCGTCTCCATGCGCGAGACAAGTTCGCGAGATCGGTTTTCATTGTCGTAGATCATGCTGGACGAAAAATCCGCCTCAAGCCGTTGCAGCTCGGCAAGCTGTGCTTCGTACGCTTTGGCTGTTTGGGCGCGCACTTCGTGGCGTATGGAAAAGAGGAGGCCGTGAACGAACATCGTTCCGATGCCGATCAGGGCGAAAAAACGCAAGCGACTTTGGGTCGGAAGCTCGTTCAGGCGTCCGATGGCAGCCGTGATGCAACGATCCGGAACCGCTTTGCATCTCGATACGAATTGGACGCGATGTTCCCGGTTTGCGAGAGTTGTGGCAAGGCGGGGGAGTTTTGCCGGGAGCAACGCGGCTGCTTTCAAAAAAAGCCATCCATACCGGGCGCTGGCGGCTATTCCGTTTCCAGCATGCCAGCAGGTCACGCGTACGGAGCGCGCGATGATTTCTCCGATATCCGGACCGATGATCGGTGCTGCATTCCGCGCCATTTTGCGGTGATCTTTCGGCGCAGCGTTGCGCCGGTGCGCGGAGAATGCTTCGGGTACGCGGCTGGGGATGAGGGAACTCAGGGACAAGATCGAAACCGGCTTTTGCGTCGCTCGCAAGGCTGATTTCATTTCGCGTGAGGCCTTGGCAAAATCCTCTTGGCCAAGCAGCTCGCGCACGAAAGACTCATCGAGAATTTGGAAAAGTTCGGAGGTCGCGATCACGAGGCGTGCGCCGTCGGGGAAAGCCCCTGCTTGCAGGGACGTGAAAAATTTCGGCTCCCCGTTTTTTTCAGAAGATTCTTCAAAGAGCGCGTAGGGCGCGAGGCCCTCCGCCTGCGGAACATACAAGTACCCTCGCATCATGCCGCGCGAGGAAACGAAGAGCTTGCCGCCGCTGATCGCTGCTGCCGCTCCCCGCAGCTTGATGCCGGGCAGCGAGAGACCGTGCTCATACAGGAAGGCTAGGATGCTCTTGTTCGCCTGTTTGAGAGCGGCCTCGAACCGCGTTTCCGGGTCTCCTTTTTGGAAAAAGACGGCACGCAGGTCCTCGCCGAGACGCCCGCACAGCTTTTCCAAGACACGCTTCGGAGCGTCAGCGGCCAGTATCGCGAAAAAAAGCTCCAATCCCGCTTCGTTCTGAAGCGGGGAAGTAAGAGTCAGGCTGCGCGCCGAGGCGAGGCCTGATCCTCCTGAAACGTGGATTTCCCCGATGCTAATGGGAGTCATTTTGACCTGTCTTCATCGGCAGTATACAATACCCCCAGTTTCGCGGCCAACTATGCTTGAACAACTCTTTGGTTCAAAGACGAGAACTCAGCTTCTCCGCACGTTCCTGCAGAATACGGAGACGGCTTTTTTCGTGCGCGAGCTTACGCGCCGCCTGGACGTACAGATCAACGCCATTCGCCACGAACTGAAGAATCTGGAAGAGTTGGGTTTGGTTGAGACAGTGGATGTATCAGAAGGCAAAACGGTCCAAAAAAAGCACTACCGCCTCAAGCAGAATTCGATCTTGATCCCAGAACTCCGCGCCTTGTTCGTCAAATCCCGGGTATTGCTGGAGAAGGACATGGTCAAGCGGCTTCAGGCCGTCGGTCGAATCTCTTATTTCGCGCTGACCGGACGTTTCGTCGATCGCGAAGAATCGCCTACGGATATTTTTCTTGTAGGGCGTGTCGATCGCAAAAAACTCTCCGATCTCGTGCGAAAGTTCGAAATCGAATTCGGCCATGAAATCAACTTCACGGTGCTTGACGAGGAGGAGATGCGCTACCGCATGGATGTCATGGATCGTTTCCTGTACAGCGTTCTCGACGCGCCCAAGCTCGTTTTTGTTGACGAGTTTTTCCATTCTGCGCAAGAACGCGCCAACGTATGAGAGCGTTTTTCGGTTCGACTGCCGAAGGGGGCTCATTCGTGTCGCTTTCGGACGGCCGAGGCGTGATCGCCGCTGTCTCCGGAGGATACGGCGACGATCTTTTATCCGTATTTGATGCCGTACTGAGAAACAGCAGGCGCAGGCGCTCGTCTCTTAAGGAGATCGCCGTCGATAGGGGGCCAGGAGGTTTTTCGGCGGTTCGAAGGCGAGTATCCGTAGCAACCGCGCTTGCGCGCTCGCTCGACGCCGCTCTGGCGTCGACGGGAGAAATGACCCCGGAAGATGCTGCGGCGATGCCGAGTTCCGCATTTGCCGCCAAGGCGGCGGTTCATCCGCTCTACGCGGCCGAGCCGAATATCACGATCAGCAAAAAGAAAAACACATGGAACGCGCACTGACTTGGAGCGAATATACGCCGGGGCAAAAGACGTGGCACCGCCGTTTGGAGTTCGTGCCGGCGGCGCTCGTCTGGTCGACGCTTCTTGGCTCAATAATCTTGTCATTCGCCAATCCGATCTGGGCGGTGTTCTTCATTATCGCCTTCGACCTGTACTGGTTTTTCCGGGTCTTGTATTTCGTCATTTTCCTCACTGTTTCTTGGCGCCGGCATCGGAACGCGCTTGAAGTCGATTGGAAGACGGAATTGGAAAATACGCATGGATGGGAAAAGATCCATCATCTCGTATTCCTCCCGACGTATAAAGAAGATGTGGAAATCCTGCGCGCCACGTTTCGCAGCTTGGTTCAGGCCAAGGTTGATACGAAACGGATGATCGTGGTTTTGGCCGGGGAGGAGCGCGCCGGACGAGAGGCGTTCCTTGATCGTGCGGAGCGCATTCGCTCCGAATTCGGCGAGCAATTTTTAAGGATGATTGTCACGACGCATCCCTCCGATACGGTCGGAGATATCGCTGGCAAGGGCTCGAATTTGCACTATGCCGGACCCTTCGCGCAAAAGGCGATTGACGATCTTGGGATCGCGTACGAGGACGTCGTCGTTTCGACGTTCGACGTGGATACGATCGCGCATCCGCAGTATTTCGCCCACTTGGCCAAGACGTATCTGGAAACGCCCGACCGCCTGCGAGCCTCGTATCAGCCGGTCGTGCTCTATTCCAACAATATTTGGGATGCTCCGGCGATCGTGCGTATCGCGGCATTCGGCACGACGTTCTGGCTTCTGTCGGAACTCGTTCGACCGGATCGCCTTTTTACGTTCTCTTCGCACAGCATGCCGTTCAGAGCGCTCGTGGATGTCGGGTTCTGGCAGCGCGATGTCGTCTCGGAGGATTCCCGCATTTTCCTGCAGTGTTTCCTGCGCTACGACGGGGAGTATCGCGTCGTGCCCCTGTATGTTCCCGTTTCGATGGATGCGGTCATGGCGCCGAAATGGATCGGCAGCGTCGTAAACCTGTACAAGCAACAACGGAGATGGGCCTGGGGCGCTGAACACCTCCCGTACCTTGCCATCAATTTCAAGGCCAAAGCCGACAAGATTCCTTTGCGGAAGCGCTTGTCCAAGCTGTGGGTACTGACCGAGGGCATGTATACGTGGGCGACGGCGCCATTGCTTATTTTCCTGCTCGGGTGGCTGCCGTTCAGCGTGGCTCGCATTTCAAGCCGTCCCGAAATCGTTTTTCAAAACGCGCCGATCACGCTGCAGTGGATCATGACGTGCGCGATGCTCGGCGTTTTCGCATCGGCCGTGCTCTCTTTGCCGCTTCTGCCCAGTCGTCCGCAGCACATGCGCAAATATCATCATGTCGTCATGCTGCTTCAATGGATGCTTCTGCCGTTCACGTTCATCCTGTTCGGGGCGATACCGGCGATCGACGCGCAAACGCGACTGCTTCTCGGCAAACGTCTCGGATTCTGGGTAACGCCTAAAACGGTTCTTGAAAAGAAGGAGTCCTGATATGGCCAAAATTTCGGTGCATATCGTCGCTTGGAACCATGCGCGCGTGCTTCAAGACGCGGTCGAGTCGCTGCGCGCGCAGACGTTCAAGGGTTTTACGTTGACCATGATCGATAACGCGTCGACAGACGGATCGGACGGCGTCGTGCGCTCCGTTTTCCCCGAAGCGACGATTTTGCGTAATTTCAAGAATCTGGGGTTCAGCCGGGCGCACAACCAAGCTATCGAGTTGGCGCGCAATCGATGGTCGGACGACGATAAAAAGGGGTTCAGTTCCCTTGATCGATACGCGCTTGTGATGAACCCTGATACCATCCTGGAGCCGGATTTTCTGGAGAAACTGGTTCGAGCCGTCGACGGCCGGTATGAAATCGGCAGCGCGTGCGGCAAGCTCCTGAAGGTTTATCAGCGCCTCGAAGAGGATGGGGATCCTCGCCGTTCCGATGTTTTAGATTCAACCGGCCTTCGCGTGCGCCGTGATCGCCGAGTGGTCGATCGGGGTGCGGGCGAAACGGATGGCCCCGCGTACGGGGAGCCAACAGAGGTGTTCGGGGCTTCTGGGGCGTTAGCGTTATACCGAGCGGAAGCTATCGAGGCGCTGCGAGAAGCGAGCGGAGATTTTTTTGACGAGGATTTTTTCGCCTACAAGGAAGATGTCGACGCGGCTTGGCGCTTGCGCTTGCTTGGCTGGAAGTCGCTCTACGTGCCTGCAGCAATCGCGTATCATTATCGCGGCACGGGAGGTTCCGAGAAAGCCGGACCGTTCGAGCTTCTCAAGAGGCGATATGGGCGATCCTCGCTCGTCAACCGGCTCTCGACCCGCAATCACGCGCTCTTGCTTGTTAAAAACGACGACTGGTCGAACTGGCTTCTGCATTTGCCGTGGATTCTGGCTCATGAATTCGGCAAGTTCTGGGCAACGACGCTTTTTGCTCCCCGCGCGCTCGGAGCGTATGCCGAAGCGCTCGTTTTGGTTCCGCGCATGCTGAAGAAGCGCGCGGCACTGCGCAAGCGCCGCAAGGTTTCGGCAAAGGAAATCAGAAAGTGGTTTCGCTGATATGATCGACGTCTCCGTCGTCATCGTGAATTACAAGACACGCGGCATGGTCAAGCAGGGCTTGAAAAGCCTGCGCTCGTCGCGCTTGAGTTTGAATTACGAAGTGTTCGTCGTCGCTAACGGCTCGAGCGACGGTCTTCCCGAGCTGGTTCGCGCTGAATTTCCGGAAACGCGCCTGATCGCACTCGAGCACAATGTCGGTTTCGCGGCCGGAAACAATGCGGCGATCGTGAAGGCGAAGGGGAAGTACGTATTCGTTCTCAATCCCGACACGCTGGTGAACGAGGGCGCAATCGAAGCGATGTATGCGTACATGGAGGCGCATCCGGAAATCGGCGTTCTTGGACCGAAACTCGTCCATCCTGACGGTAAGCGTCAGGAATCCGCCCATCGTTTTCCCACGCCGTGGATTCCCGTCTATCGGCGTACCCCCTTTGGAAAGACATCCGAGGGGAGACGCGAGCTTGACCGCTATTTTTTGCGCGACCTTGACATGCGCGTTCCAACGGACGTGGATTGGGTCGAGGGAGCCGCTATGTTTGCCCGGCGCGAGGCGATCGAAGAGATCGGCATGTTTGATGAGCGGTTCTTCGTCTATTTCGAAGACGCGGATTGGTGCCGCCGGTTTTGGAGCGGCGGTTGGAAAGTCGTTTACCACCCCGGCATCGGCATCGTCCACTATCATCGCCGCGAATCCGCCGATACGTTGTGGTTCCTTGCCCCTTTTACCAATAAGGTCTCGCGGATTCATATTGCGAGCGCGATCAACTATTTTTGGAAATGGCGGGGGAAGCCCCTACCGCAAAAAAAACAACGCTTTTGATTCGGGAAAGAGGAGGGGTTTCGATGGATAGGCGAGATCTGCGCTTGACCGTTCGGCCTCGACAGGTTCTCGCGGCGGTTCCTTTGGCAGTCAGAATCTTCAGGCTGTCTCCATTCTGATCGGCAAGAAAATGAGCGCGACCCTCTCCCGTCTGAACGGTGGTATACTGCACGCATGAAACTGCACGTCCAGAACCTGCTCGATCCGGTCGGAAACTCGAAAAGGGGATTTTGGAAGGCCGCGGCCTACGGCGTTTTGGGCTTTTTCGCACTCCTGATCGTCATCGGAACCGCAATCGCGGTTCCGGCGCTTTTGACGGCGCGGGACGTCTATGCTCAAGCGGTTGCCGCTCGCGACGCGCTTTATGGAGCGAAAGAATCGGCTGAACGTCTCGAGTTTGCCGCTGCCTCCGGACGTTTGGAGGAAGCCGCGCAGCGTTTCGAAGCGGCACGGCGTGCGGAACAGAAACTCAGCCCGTTCAAAGCGCTGCCGTTTTTGAAAAAAGAGTTGCAAGGGGTCTCTGATCTGCTTGAGGGCGGGCGCGAAGCGTCGTTGGCGCTGAAAGAGGCGCTCGATATCGGCGTTGATGCAATTTCCATTCTTAAGAGCGGGGAGGCGGCGCTGGACGGCGCTTCAGCGCTTTCCGGGGATGCGCGCGCCGTTTCTTCGTTAACGCGCGAGGAGCGTCGCGTGCTGCTTCAGCACGTGTCGCAGGCGCCCGACCGGCTGGCGGTTGCGCGCACGTCGCTCGACCGCGCGCTCGCGGCTTGGGATCGCGTGGAAAAGACGGCCTTTACGGAGGGCGTGCTGGCGTCGATCGAGCCATACAAGGAGCGGCTTCGTTTTCTGCGCGGCCTCATGACGCGCGACCTTTCGCCGCTGGCGATGCTGCCGTCCATTTTCGGGTATCCGGAACCGAAGACGTATCTTTTCCTGATGCTCAATAACACCGAACTCCGACCGGGCGGAGGATTCGTGGGCACCTACGGCATCCTCGAATTTGCCGATGCGGAAATGACGAAGTTCTTCACGGACGATATCTATGCGCTTGACGGCCCTTCGGAGGCTTATCTGAAAGAAGCGGCGCCCGAGCCGCTCAAGAAGTATTTGCGCGTGCCCAGCTGGTACATGCGAGACTCTAATTGGTCGCCAGATTTCGCCGTTTCCGCCATGAACGTAGAGAAATTTTACCGTTTGGAAGGAGGCAAGGAAGCGATTGATGGCGTGATCGGCATTACGCCAACGGTCATTTCGAAGCTGCTCGCGATCACGGGTCCGATCACGATCGATGGATCGACGTTCACATCAGAAAACGTCGTTGACGAACTCGAGTACCGCGTCGAGGTGGCGTTTTGGACGGACGGCACGCCGCAAGCTCAGCGCAAGGATGTCGTCGGAAAGCTCGGGCAGGAACTGATCAAGCGCTTGCTCGGCATGAAACTCTCCCAGCTTTCTCGGCTGGCCGAGATCGCGCAGGAGTCCGTCGCGGAAAAGCATTTGATGGCGTATTTTCACGATTCCGCGATTCAAAATGTCGCCGACGCGAACGGGTGGACAGGACGATTCCGTTCCGCTCCAGGCGACAGCTTGGCCGTGATCGACGCAAATCTCGCTTCGCTCAAGACAGATGCCGTTGTAGACAGGACTCTTTCTTACACGCTGAGGCCCGATGCTGGGGCGTGGATCGCGCGCGAGCATCACCTATAAAAATAACGGGCGCTTTAGCTGGAAGACGACGCGGTACCGCACGTACGCGCGTTTCTACGCGCCGGTCGGCAGCACCTTCATCAAGGGCGAGGGGATGATGGTTGATGACAGGCTGAACGATCCGAAGCGGCGCGCGGGAACGGTCGATGTTACGCAGGAGCTCGGGCACGCCGTTTTCGGCGCCTTCATTTCCATTGAGCCTGGCGAGACGCGCACGCTTGCGATGGAGTATCGGGTCTCCGATGCGGTCGCGAAACTGATCCGTTCCGGAGCATATGAGCTCGAGGTGCGCAAGCAGCTCGGCACGCTCGGGCACGGTTTGACGCTCGACCTTGATTTTGGTAAGAACGTAGCGCGCGCGGCGCCCGCAGAGAATCCCGTTCAATGGGGCGATTCGCACTATCGCTTATCCACAGACCTTCGTATCGACCGTCGGTTTTCTGTCGGTTTGAAGTAATTTCCCGCGAATGTTCATCAAGAAGATCGGCATCGACCTTGGTACCACGACGGTACTGGTCTATGCGCCCAAGCGCGGCATTATCATGAATGAGCCGTCCGTCGTCGCGATTTCGACGATCGACAAGAAAATTTTGGCTGTCGGAAAAGAGGCGAAAGAAATGCTCGGACGAACGCCTGACACGATCGTCGCCGTGCGCCCGCTGAAAGAAGGTGTCATTGCCGATTATAAGACCACCGAGGCTATGCTTCGGTATTTCATCAACAAAGCCGTCGGCGGCATGCGCATTTTCCGGCCAGAAGTCATGGTTGCTGTTCCGGGCGGCATCACGTCTGTCGAGCGCCGAGCCGTCATTGACGCGACGATCGCTGCGGGCGCGCGCGCGGCCTACATCATCAAGGAACCCGTTGTTGCCGCAATCGGCGCCGATATCCCGATCGGTTCGCCGTCGGGGCACATGATCATCGACATCGGCGGCGGCACGGCCGAAATGGCGGTCATTTCTTTGGGAGGCATCGTCGCTTCGGACTCGGTACGCATCGGCGGCAACAAGCTCGATGCTGCCATTACCGAACATGTCCGCCGCAAATACGGCATGACGATCGGCGAGCGCACGGCCGAAGAGATCAAAATCACGATCGGTTCCGCCTTGTACCTCGACGAGAAATTATCGATGGAATGCAAAGGCCGGGACATGATCACGGGCCTGCCCCGCACGATCACGGTCACTTCCGACGACGTGACCGACGCCATTCAAAACGAACTTGAAGAGCTGATCGCCGCCACGAAAGAGGTTTTGCGCCGCACACCTCCAGAACTCTCAGCTGACGTCATGGAAAAGGGGATGATCCTCTCTGGCGGTTCGTCGCAGCTGCGCAACCTCGACCGTCTTCTCGCTAAAGCGACCGGCGTCCCGGCCTACGTCGCTGATGAGCCGCAACTCTGCGTCGTCAAAGGGACCGGCATCGCGCTCGAGAATCTCGAATCCTACAAACGCTCGATTTTGGCGATGCGGTAAACGCTCCAGGGGAGTGGAAGAAAGTAACTGGTCAAAAAGACGCATCGTAAAAACAAAAAACTCCCCTTGCAGGGAGTTTTTTGTTTGCGGGACCGGAATCGTCAGTTCCAGTGTAGCGCAAAATGTTCGATCGGTCAATATTTGGCTTGGAGATGCCGGAACTCGAACCCGGAGAATCTGGAGTGACGATTCCGACCCCGCACCATGCCATCCCCGTGCCGTGTGTGCCTACCATAACCTTGTTTTTTCATGCAAGAGGGTTAGGATACGCGTGGTATCGGAGGTGCTCATTGCCACGCAAGAAAACGGAAAAGACCTACAAGATCTGGAAAAAGGGCAAGATTATTGTATCGTCCACGCCGGGCAAGTTCGCCGGCATCGTGACACAGAAGATCTTCGGTCGTCTCGATTGCTGGAGCGGCAAGCGCGCCTTGAAGAAGAATCGCGTGTTCTTCCATACGTGGGAGGATGCGATTGCGTCGGGGATGCGTCCTTGCAAGCACTGCAAACCCGTGCCGTAGCGCGGGTTTTTCTTTTGAAAGCGCTGTTCGTGTTACAATCCCGCATATGAAACTTCGCTGGAATTGGAAACGCTGGCCGTTGGCCGCGCTCGCATTCGTCGCCGCTGCAGCGCCAGCGCTCGCACATGAGAAATGGTATGTCGATCATCGAGGCGTCGAATTTTCGCGTTCGGTATTTTCATACGTAAGCCCCGCTTTTGCCGCGGCCATCATCGCGCTTGCGGCTGCCGCTTTTTTGGCGGTCGTTTGGCTCGACCGTCATTTCGACGGTTCCGCCGCCGCGCGCTGGCTTGACGTGAAGCTTGTCTCGTGCAAATTCAATCCGCGCACGGTGCTTGGCGTCGCGATCGGTGTGTCTCTCATGGGTGCGGGGCTTCAAAGGACGCTTTTTTCCCCGAGCCTCGTTCTCGGCGGAGATTCATGGAGTACCGTGCTGGCAATAGCGCAAATCGCCCTCGGTTCGCTCTTCCTGTTTCTTGAGCCCGCGTATCCCGAACTCGGATTCCTTCTGGCCGCGCTTTTTCTGGCAGGCCTTCCCGTCCTGCCGTTTTGGGACTTGATGGAGGAGCTGTTCATGCTCGGCGCAGGAATCTACTTCTTCAGCACGCCTTCGGAACGCACGACGTGGAAGCCGCTGCTCATGCCGGACGCGCAGCGTTTCGGGTACCAAGCGTTCCGCGTCATCGTCGGCTTGAACTTTCTGGTACTCTCCGGCGTGAAATGGCTGCATCCCGAGTTCGCGATGTCCCTTGTCGGAGAGTTTCGCATCAACTTTCTCTCCGCGCTCGGCGCAAGCGACGCGCAGTTCGTGTTCATCGCTGCCGTGGTTGAAACGGTCGTGGCGTTGTGCATTCTCCTTCGAGCGGCGTTCCGTCCGGCCGTCGTCGCGGGGCTTCTCCTGTTCCTGATCTCCATCTATTTCTTCGGCTTCAAGGAACTTCTCGGGCATTTGCCGGTCAAGGCCGCGCTGTTCCTGTTCCTCGTCTACGGCCACTGGCACAAGGGAGAGCAAAAGGGGTAAGCTGGTGGCCGTATGGCACTGATCGGCATCGACGCTTCAAGGGCGAACGCGCACGAACGCACGGGCACCGAATGGTATTCGTACGAGCTGATCCAGGCTCTCAAGAAAATCCAGGTTCCCGGGCTGGAGTTTTTGCTGTATTCAAAGAAATTCCTCCGCGACGGTCTCGAGCAGTTTCCGCCGGGATGGGACGGGAAGATTCTTTCTTGGCGCACGCAGCGTTTTTGGAACCAGCTTCGTTTGTCGTGGGAGCTTCGTCGCCATCCGGTGGACGTATTTTTCCAACCGACGCACACCCTGCCGCTGTTCACCCCAAAGCGCGTGGTCACGACGCTGCATGACATCGGTTTTGAGCGCTTGCCGAAGCTGTATCGCCCGGCCGAATTGCGGTATCACCGGTATTCCGCGCGGCTCGCGGTGAGCCGGGCTCATCGTCTCCTGACGGTTTCTGAATTTTCCCGTCGGGAGATCATCGAGCGCTACGGGCTTTCGCCCGAGCGCGTCGTCGCGACGCCTCTCGCCGTCGATACGAATCGATACCGTCCCGATATTTCCGAAGAAGAAAAAGACGCCGTCCTGACGAAATATCGCCTCTCTCGCCCATTTTTCATGTATGCCGGGCGCATCGAGGAGAAAAAAAATATCGCCAATCTCGTGCATGCGTTTTCGCTCTTCAAAAACGCGCGCGGCGTCGGCGATCCGGTGAAGCTGCTGCTCGTCGGGTTGCCGGGTTTTGGTTTTGAACGCGTTAAGAAAGAGATCGAATCGAGAAAGCTCGGATCCTCCGTCGTGTTTACTGGATACGTTCCGGAGGCCGACATGGCCGCGCTGATCGCTGCCGCGAAAATCCTGCTCTTGCCTTCGTGGTACGAAGGGTTCGGCTTGCCTATCTTGCAAGGTCAGGCGTGCGGCACGCCGGTACTCGCGTCGCGGGCGGCTTCTATGCCCGAAGTAGGAGGAGATGCCGCGCTGTACGCCCGACCCGACGAGCCCGAAGAGTTTTTCGCTGCCATGAAAACCCTGATGGATGAATCTTCCGAATGGGAGCGTCGGCGTCTGCTCGGTTTTGAGAACATCAAGCGCTTTTCTTGGGATGAAACGGCGCGCCGTACGATGAATGTGCTTTTCGAGGTGCTCGGTATCCAGCGGCAGCTATGAAAGACGCGTTTTCGGGAGTGATCGGTCACGAGCGCGTCGTACAGCGCTTGCGGACGATTTTAAAGAACGGCTCGGTACCCCATGCCGTCGTTTTCCATGGAGCCAGGCACGTCGGCAAGATGACTCTCGCGCGCGCCCTCTCCGCTGCGCTCTTGGGTGCCGAGAAGGCTGAGACGCACCCGGATTTCCGCCTTGTCGAACGCCCCCGGGATGAAAAAACAGGCAAATTGAAAAAAACGATCCCGATCGAAAGCGTTCGCGAGCTTCAAGAGCTTCTCCAAATGAGCTCATTCCTGGGGGGGGCGAAAGTGGCCGTGATCGACGGCGCCGAATACTTGAGCGAAGAAGCGGCAAATGCGCTTCTAAAGACTCTTGAAGAACCGGCTTCTCATTCGTACGTCCTCCTTTCCGTCGAGGAAAAAGCCCGTTTGCCGAAAACGATCCTTAGCCGTTGCGCGTCAATCGGGCTTTCCCGCGTGCCCGAAGACGTGATCGTTGAGGCGCTCCTGGCATTCGGATCGGACCCATCCGAAGCTCCGAAACTCGCCGCGCGAGCCGACGGCCGTCCCGGACTCGCGCGTGGGTTCCTCGAGCGGGGCAGTATGGTAAACTGGTATGAGACGGAAGAACGCCGCTGGCAAACGCTTCGCGCCGCGCCGCTGCATCGCCGTTTGTCGGAATGCGCTGATTTGGCTCCGGCTCGAGCAGACCGCGAGGAGACGGTTGAACGATTGCGCGATATTTTGGATGTCTGGCAGAGCGCGTTGCGGCGCGACCTCAAAGCGGGGAATCGCCGAGCGGCCATGGATCTGCGCAATCTTATCAGCGTCCGTTTTGCCCTGACGACAAACGTTCAACCCCGGCTTCTGCTCGAAAAATTCGCTCTTACTTTGGATCGTTGATATGAAGCTTCCATCTCCCATTCTTGCCGTCGCGTCAGTCCTCGTTCTTCTCGGAGCCGGCTGCATTCAAATTACGGGTACGGGCGGAGGATCCGGCACGGACGGCGGTATTTTTCGTTCCTCCGACCGCGGGTCAAAGTGGGTTTCAAAATCGGCGATTGCTACGGTCGGTTCGGCGCGCAATTTCGCGAACGCGAACGTGACAGCCCTGACATTCGATCCGACCGACAAGAAGGCGGTGTACGCCGGAACGGAAAATGGGTTGTTTTATTCGTATGACGCGGGCGATTCCTGGCATGCCGCGTCCAGCCTCGGCGCCGTGCGGGTGCTTTCAGTGGCCGTGAATCAAGCCGATAAGTGCATGATCTACGTTGCCACCGGCAACCGCATCATGCGGACATCGGACTGTTCTCGAACTTGGGAGAACATCTATTTCGATTCGCGTCCCGAAACGCGGATGAACAGCGTACTTATCGATCATTTCAATCCGATGAACGTGTATGCCGCCACAAGCCAAGGCGATCTTCTCAAAAGCGGCGACGCCGGCGGGTCGTGGACGCCTATCCATCGTTTCGAAAACGAAGTGCGGCAAATCCTTTCGACGGCAGCGGATTCTCGCGTCATGTACGTCGCCACGCGCAACAAGGGCGTTTGGAAAACAGCCGACGGAGGGGTTACGTGGATTGACTTAAGTCCGGGAATGGGGGAGTATGCCGGCGCGCTTGATAACGTGCTCATTGCCGAAGACATCGCTCGGGGAAACAGCGTTCTTACGGCCTCGAATTACGGGCTGCTCCGCTCGATCGATGGCGGTGCGACATGGAAACCGATCACGCTTCTCACGCCTGTCGGTTCGACCGTCATCTACTCGTTAGCAGTCAGTCCGAAAGATTCCAATTTTCTCGCGTACGGGACGATCAATACGCTCTATCGGACGGTTGACGGCGGCAGGAAATGGACGACTTCCAAGCTGCCGACTACGAGGGCGGCAAGCAGCCTCTTCGTCGATCCGACCAACGATTCGGTACTCTTCATGGGTACCACCTTGTTTAAGCAAAATACGGGTTTCTGATCTTGATGCTATGAAAACGCTGATTGATGAGTACAGGCCGGAATTCGAGCGCGTGCTTGAGTTCTTGAAAACGGATTTGAGCAGCCTTCGCACCGGCCGAGCGCATGCCGCCTTGGTCGAAGATATTCCTGTTGATGCGTATGGCGGCAGCATGGCGATAAAAGGCGTCGCTTCCGTTCTCGTTCCGGACGCGAAAACGATCATGATCGAGCCGTGGGATAAGGCGCTCACCAAAGAAATCGAAAAAGCGATCCGGCAGGCGCCGATCGGCGTAAATCCCGTCGTCGACGGCGCGCGGGTTCGCGTGACGCTGCCTCCTTTGACGGAGGAAGGCCGTCGCGAACTGACGAAGATTGTCGGGAAAAAAGCGGAAGAGGCTCATATCGGCGTGCGTGCCGTGCGCGAAACGGTGAAGGATGAGCTTTTGCGCATGGAAAAGGCAAAAGAGATTTCCGAAGACGACCGTTTTCGCCTTCAGGAAGCCCTTGAAGCCGCGGTAAAAACGTGGAACGACAAGGTGCGAGATATGGCGGCGGAAAAGGAGCAAGAAATCATGACGATCTGAACGTCGCGAATGTAAGAGCCCGCGCCTTAGCGCGGGCTCTTACATTCAGGTCGCCCGCAGGGTTTTCTTGGTGTTGTGAAGGTTCTTAAACATCCAACTGTCCGGAAACTCCGGAAAAAAGAGGGTTTCGCCTTGCAGGACAGCGCGGTTTAAGTGCGGATCAGGTTGAACTGAAACCGGCGGCATGATAGGCTTCGGCATATGATCGACATGGAAAAACTGGTTTCTTTGGCGAAACGTCGAGGTTTCATTTTCCCTGGCTCCGACATTTATGGCGGCCTGGCCAATTCTTGGGATTACGGGCCGCTTGGTTCGGAACTCAAGAAAAACATCAAGGATGCATGGTGGAAGCGCTTCGTGACGTCTCGAGAGGATATGGTCGGTATTGATGCGGCGCTCATCATGAATCCGAAGGTGTGGGAGGCCTCTGGACACTTGGCGCATTTTACCGACCCGCTCACGGAATGCACCGGCTGCCATTCTCGTTTCCGTGCCGACCAGATCGACTTGAACGCGGCATGTCCGACCTGCGGCAGGAAAGGCGCGTTCACCGAACCGGCGCAATTCAACATGATGCTGAAAACGTTCCTTGGTGCCAAGGAGGACGCCGCGGCAGCCGTCTATTTCCGTCCCGAGACCGCCCAGGCGATGTTCGCCGATTTCAAGCAGGTGCAGGAAACGAGCCGGAAACGCGTGCCGTTCGGCATCGCCCAGGTCGGCAAGGCGTTCCGCAACGAAATCACGCCAGGTAATTTCATCTTCCGGACGCGAGAGTTCGAGCAGATGGAAGTCGAATATTTCGTCAAGGAATCGGAGTGGGAAAAGCATTTCGAATTATGGCTTGCTGACATGAAGGCGTGGCTCGATTTTTGCGGCGTTGATCCGAAACATCTCAATTTCCACGAGATCGAAGATGGCGAGCGCGCGCATTACTCGAAGCGCACGGTTGATATCGAATACCACTATCCGTTCGGTTTGAAAGAGCTTTACGGCCTTGCGTATCGAGGCGATTACGATCTGGCCTGCCACCAGGAAAAGAGCGGCGCGGATTTGCGGTACACCGACCCGGAAACCCATGAAAAATACCTGCCGCACGTCATCGAACCGTCGCTCGGCGTCGATCGGACGCTCCTTGTGGTCATGCTCGAGGCGTATCATGAGGAACAGGCACGTACCGCCGAGGAGGGCGAGACGGACTTGCGCGTCGTTCTGCGTTTTCCGAAGGCGCTTGCTCCGTTCAAGGTCGCCTTGCTGCCGCTTTCCAAGAAAGAGGAGCTTTCCGTCCCGGCGCGCGCCTTGGCGGCCAAGCTGCGTCAGCGCTGGGCGACCGATTACGACGAAACGCAATCGATCGGCAAGCGCTACCGGCGCCAAGACGAGATCGGCACGCCGTACTGCGTGACGTACGATTTTGACTCTTTAAAGGATCAGTCGGTCACTGTCCGAGACCGCGACACGATGCGGCAGGAGCGCGTGAAGATCGGGGATCTCGAAGGGTATATTGCAAACAAGCTTGGTTTTTAGCATGTCGTTGTTTCAAACGGCGAAACTCAAAAATGGCGCGCGAGTCATTCTCGTGCCTTCGCGCGATACGCAGGCCGCCACGGTGCTCGTGCTCTTCGAGGTCGGAAGCCGTTACGAAAACGGAAAGCTCGCGGGCGCTTCGCATTTCGTGGAGCACATGATGTTCAAGGGGACCGAGCGCCGCCCGACCACGATGGATATCAGCCGTGATCTCGATTCGGTCGGCGCGGACTACAACGCGTTCACCGGCAAAGATCATACCGGCTATTACGTGAAGCTCAACGCTTCGCATATCGGGCTGGCCATCGATATGCTCCACGACATGCTTTTCCATTCGACCTATCGCGTCGAGGAAGTCGAGCGCGAGCGCGGAGTCATCAAGGAGGAGATCAACATGTACGATGACAACCCGATCATGCGCGCCGAAGAGCTGCTTGAAGAGCTGGTCTACGAGGGAACGCTTGCTCGCCCGATTGCCGGGTCGCATGACACCATGGACGGAATCGGGCGCGAGGAGCTCGTGCGTTGGCGAGACGCGGCATACGCTCCTTCCCGCATGGTCATCGCGGTGGCCGGAAGGTTCGAGCCGACGGTTATCAGCCTGCTTGAGAAGACCTTCGGCGCGGTAAAAGAGCCGAAAAAGAAATTGGGGGCTTTCCCGCCTTCTCGCCTTCGCCGAGGGGGCGCCCGTCTTGCACTGCAATACAAGGAAACGGAGCAAGTTCAATGCGCTTTGGGTTTCCCGGGGTTGCCGTACGGTCACAAGGATGCGGCGGCGTTGTCCGTTTTGACGACGGTTTTGGGCGGAGGCATGTCCTCGCGTCTCTTTACGGAGGTGCGCGAGCGGAGAGGCTTGGCATATTCCGTGCACGCCAGCTTGAGCCCGTACCAGGATGTCGGCAACTTCGCGATCCAAGCCGGGCTCATGAAAGCCAAGCTGGATGAAGGCATTTCCGTGATGATGAAGGAATTCGGCAAGCTCGCGCAAAAAGGCGTGACGGCGGAAGAATTGAAGCGGGCGAAAGAATACATCAAAGGAAAAACGGTTCTCGGCCTCGAGGAGTCGAGCGCGCTCGCGGAGTTTTTCGCCAAACAGGATCTGTTGCAGAAAAACATCCAAACCCCGGAAATACGGCTCGAACGCATCGATCGAGTCACGCGAGAGGACGTGCTCGCGGTTGCCAAAAAAACGTTCCGAACGTCCAGCCTTTCCGTCTCGCTGATCGGTCCGTTCAAGGACAAGGCGCGTTTCATGAAACTTCTTAAAATTCCGACGCGATGAGTATGCGCAAGCTGTTTTTCGCCAATTGGAAAATGTACTTGAGCGACGCCGATGCCGAGGCGCTCGCGCGGCAGTTTTTGGATGCGGCCTTGTCGACGCGGGTCGATGTCGCGGTCGCTCCGGGCTTCACAGCGCTTGACCGCGTCGCGCGCGTGCTGCGCGGCTCTCCCGTTTCGCTCGCGGCGCAGGACATGTTTTGGATGGATGGAGGCGCCTATACCGGGGAAGTTTCTCCGCATCAGCTGACGGCACTCGGGGCTCGCTACGTGATTCTCGGGCACTCGGAGCGGCGTGCGTATCTCGGCGAGTCCGATGAGATGATCGCAAAAAAAACGCATGCGGCCATGGAATCGGGCTTGGTTCCCGTCTTGTGCGTCGGTGAAACGAAAGAAGATCGCGACGCGGGACGCCAGGAAAAGATCGTAGGAGAACAGCTCGAGAGCGCGTTGGCGAGGACCCGGGTTTCTCCCGAGCATCCGATCGTCGTCGCGTACGAGCCGCGCTGGGCGATCGGTACGGGCGTTTCCTGCCGTCCCGAAGACGTGACGGTCATGCACGGCCATATTCGTTCCGTCATCGATGCCCTCTTGGACGGGGAGGCGCTTGCGCATACACGCGTGCTCTACGGCGGCTCCGTCGATGCGTCAAATGCCGAAACTTTTTTCAGCCTTCCCGCGGTAGATGGCGTGCTCGTCGGCAGCGCGAGCGCGAACCCGGCCGATGTTCGCGCGCTGTTCGACCTCCTCACTCGCTGAGCTATGTGGACCATTTTCGGTATCGCGCTCGTGTTTTCGGGGCTCGCCTTGATTTACGGCGTGCTCGTGAAAAAGTTCCCGCAGCTTAAGCTGATCGACCTCTCGACGCTCGCCAAGGAGCGTCATGAAGCGGTCAAAAAACGCATCATGCAGGATCGGTTCGAGAGGTCTTTGGGCCGGATTCAGGGCAAGACCAACGAAGCGGTCGGAGCCGCCTCTTCGCGCGTCAAGGAGTGGTTCGATCGGGCGCAAGGCAAGCTCAAGGGCATGGAAGCTCGGATGGACGGCCGTCCCAGGCGTCCCGTATCGGCTCTCGAGCAAGCAAAAGCTGCGGAGCGCGTTCCCGGACTTTTGGAGCAAGCGGAAAGCGCGAGGTTCGAGGAGCGCTACGAGGAAGCAGAGCGGCTCTATATCGAAGCTTTGAAGTCTGATGCGAAAAATGTCGAGGCCTACCGGGGATTGGCAGAGCTGTATTTGGCGCAAAAGCAGCCTGATCAGGCCGCGGAGATTCTCGAGTTTTTGCTGCGCTTGCAGGGGGATGACGACCGCGCTCTTGGTCGCTTGGGCCAGATCGAGGCGAGCCGCGGAAATTTCCAGGAAGCCGAAGTTCGCTATCTTCGCTCGATCGAACTTTCGTCCGGGGAGACCGCATATCGAGCCGAATTAGGGAGGGTGTATCTTACCCAGGGGGAAGGGGTCAAGGCAGCTGAGCAATTCCGCTCGGCTCTTCAGGCGGAACCCCATAATCCCAAGTACCTTGATTATTTTTTGGAAGCGAGTATACTCGTAGGCGACACGGATGCGGCTCGAGAAGCGCTTTCAGCCTTGGAAGAGGTTAACCCCGAAAACGCGAAACTTGAGGAGTTCCGAGTTCGAATCTTCGGCATGTCCGGAAAAACCTGAAAATTCAGCGCCGACGTAGCTCAGTTGGTAGAGCGTGTCCATGGTAAGGACAAGGTCACCGGTTCAATCCCGGTCGTCGGCTCCATTCAAAATACCTCCTGCGCGCGGCCGTACAGGAGACGTCAAACCGCCTCAAGGCTGGGATCCGCCCAGCCATGAAGAAAGGGTGGGCGGCACGCGAAAGGGAGACGGCTCCGACGCGTCCGACCAGGAGCGAGTTCGGCAAACGGCGTGGGCAGTTACTCAAGCGGTCAACGAGGGCAGACTGTAAATCTGCTGGCCTTGTGCCTTCCAAGGTTCGAATCCTTGACTGCCCACCAGGGCAGAGCGTTTCACGGGAGTGGAGCGCTGCGTCCTGCACGAACAACGGCGAAGAGGCTGCGCCACCTTAGCTCAGCCGGTAGAGCACCAGTTTTGTAAACTGGCGGTCCTGGGTTCGAATCCCAGAGGTGGCTCCATCCTTGACGCCTGAACGGTTTACGCGTATTCTTTCTCCATATTCACAGCAGCCGCTATGTCTCAGGACAATCTTATCAAGCTCGAGTGCACCGAATGCAAACGGGCAAATTACCACTCCCACAAGAATAAGAAGAAGCTCAAGGCTCGTATCGAGCTCAAGAAGCATTGCGAGTGGTGCAAAAAGCACACGGTCCACAAGGAGACCAAATAAAAGATGTCCCCCCAAAAGGGGCGTTTTTTATAGGCTATCGCATCTCTTCCCCATGGAACGCATTGTCTTTGAACAGCTGGTCGCTCAGGCCTACCACTCGATCCCAGAGCGTTTTTTAAGACGGATCGGCAACGCCGTCATTCTTGTTGAAGACCGACCGACGGCGGAACAGAATGCGATTGGTGCGCACGAGGGAGAGGATACTCTTGATATCCTCGGTCTCTATGAAGGAACGCCGCTTACCGACTTGCCGAGCGATCCGAGCGGCACGCTTCCTGGCGTGATCACTTTGTTTCAAAAGCCTCTCGAAGAGGAAGCGGAGTTTTCCGGCCTCGAACCGTTCGTGGTCATCCGGCAGACGCTCATCCACGAGATCGGTCATCATTTTGGCCTGGGCGAAGGAGATGTTACGAAGCTGTTTGAGGAGAAGTGGGATCTGGAATCAAGGCCGGACTCGAAAGATCCTCAATGAATTCTCCTTGGACGAAGTTCGGAGCTTGGACGTACGTGTCCCACCAGGCGCGCCAAATGGCGGGGATCTCTCGCAGCGTAAAATGCCTCGCTTTTGCATATGGCCGCAAGCTGGCGCTGGCGCCGAAAGCCTCGATACCAAGGTGCCGGCACGTCCAGACGGCGCGAGGCAGATGGAAGGATTGGCTGACTAAAATCGCGCGATCGACATTCCAATAGGCTGCGGCGCGCGCGCACGTGTCATACGTTCGCCGACCCGCAAAATCGATCGCGAGTGCGGACGGATCGATGCCGAAATCCTCGACGAGCGCGTCGCGCATTGCTTGCGGTTCGTTGTACGTTTCGAAACGGTTGTCTCCGGAGACGAGGATGCGCTTCACCGCGCCCGCTCGGTACAATTTTGCGGCAACCGACAACCGATCCCGAAGCACGTCGGATGGGCGCCCGTCGTTCCGGAGGCCGGCCCCGAAAACGATGGCGACCGGGACGCGCGGAGCGCTTTCGAGCGCATCAATCGCGGATTTTTTCGCCGCGACGACGGTAGAAAGCGGAGGCGCAGCAAGCAGGAGCAGGAGAATCGAAGTGATTGTAGCGGGGAGGATACGCATGGTGCCGGCATACGAAATAAGACACGACTCGGGAAACGCAGGCCATGTTGCCGGACCCGAGTTTCAACAGCCGTTACAGGGCGTTATCCCGAGACAGTTTCGCGTCTTTGGCCACGCGGTTAAAAACGGCTTGATGGGTCAAGAACGCTGCAATGAAAGGGAGCACAAGGAAGAAAACGGCGGAGGCGGCCCATGTCCATGCCGAAGGCCGCAAATAATAGATGCTGTGCCTGTCGTGCAAGAGGAAACGGCCGTGTCCGTCAAAGAGCGCGCAGAAGGTGTGTTGCACGGCCCGGTCGGAATCCCAAACGAACGTCAGGCAAGGGAACAGCTGCCAAGAGGTGAGGGTCAAGAGGAGACTTGTCAGGAAGAAGTATCCGAAGAAGATCGCCGCAATGCGGGCGCTTCGCGTTTTGAACGCGTGCGGGAGTTGAGAGAGAAATCGAAAAGGCATATCTTGATTGATGTATTCTGCGCTAAAAACGCGCGCGCGTCAAAAACGCTCTTGTCGGGTTCAGCGCGTGGTTCTTTCGCGGTGGAACGATACGGTTCTGGTTCGGCCTTTAAGAGCAGATGGCGCGGAACTTTATTGAGGTATTTCGTTTGGAACCCCGGCTATGGGGGAGTCGAAAAACAAGCGCGAATTGGAGAAACATTGCGGTACGCATAGGTAGATTTGGCCGTTGCTTCGCATGAAAAAACACCAGCTTTGACTGGTGGTTTTTCAACTGCTGTCATGGTGCGCCTGAGAGCCTTGAGAGACGCAGATATCCGTAAGGAATATTCAGCGTTGCCCTAGGCATTCAGGTATTTCGCATCATGACAGCTCTTGGCAGGGCACGTCGGTTCAGTACCACCAGAACTCGTATGTGTCAGGGCGATTTCATAAGTCTCTCCAACAGGGACGTTTGAGGCACATGGGTTGACAGACAGCATGGGGGGGGTGCTACCGTGCGCGGGTTCCACAACAACCAATCGGGACAGGAGGCAGAGATGAGGAAGATTGTCCTTTTGATGTTTGCGGTCATGCTGGGTGAGGTGCTTATGAGTTGCGCGGTGGAGGTCGCTGACGAAGGTGCGGAAATCGGCACGGTCACGCAGGCCGTCTCCAATTGGCACAGTCTGAGCCAGAATGCCCGCAATCAGGCCATCGTCGACGAGGTGGCCAATTGGTCCACGGGCGATGATGGCGGCCAGTGCAAGACATGGGTACAGTTGAACGTCGTTCCGAACGCTTCGGGGCTCAGTGGGCTCATTCCGACGAACAGCTCCGATGTCTGCTACTGGAACTACGGCCAGTACGTGCAAGGCCGCTCGCAAAGCATCTCAAGCGCCCTGCCGGGCGAGATCGTACAGATGAGGCTTTCCGGCGGGGGGCCTCATACGTTGATCGTTCTCGCGATCGGCGGAGGCTACATCTACGTTGCTGAGAGCAACTGGTCTCCGGCATACCAAGAGAAAGTCGGATTCCGCTGGTTGACGCTTTCGCAATTCGAGAGCATGACGAGCTGCTATACTATCTACAAGGTGTTGTAGCTCGTCTGGCGCTATCCGCGTCACGGCAGGCCATCGCGCTCTGCCTTTTTTAAACCAGGTAAAACTATGCGAAAATCGTATCGATATGCTGTGGCGATTTCCGTTCTTGCGTTTGGGGCCATAGCCGTATACCTGTTCGTCGGTCACAAGGGTATAGCGGACGGCTATCAGGTTGTCGAGAACAAGGCTGCTGATGCGGAGTGGACCTGGTATCGTGACGAAAGTTTCGGATTTCGTATAGCGTATCCAAGCAGACTCAAGCCGGTAATTCTTGATCCCACCGAGGCGAATCCGAGACTGGCTCCGGGACTGCAAATGATAGAAGGTGTCATCTTTACGGACGTCGGACCAGGTGTCATGGGAGTGAAGACATATTCTCTTCCCGAGAACTTCAGTCTCTTGGAGTGGTTAAGATCGCAGCAAGATCGCCTTCAGCAGGAAGGTGGGCGCACCATCTCTGGAAAAGAAGCTTTCGTCGCACATTTGCGTGGGGGCGAAGAAGCGTTTCCAAACGAGAAACGGGCCTATCTTGTCACCGACAAATATGTTTTCGAGATCATGACATCTTTCTATTCCGATGAGAGTCAGCACGTCGTCGTCTGGGACAGCTTCGAACTTGAGTCTGATGGGGACCGATCGATTTAAAAAGTGGGTTCTTTGAGAGCGTGACGAGCCGTTATGCTACAAGGTGTTGAATGCGCCAAGCTACGCCTTGTCTTCACGAACCCCTCCCTCGCCCGCAAGTCTGGAAGAATGAAAGTGGAATGTCCCTCTCTCGTTAGACACCGCTTCTCGTTTCGCCCATCATGACCCCAGCTCGCAGCACGTGCGATCGCCGGGATATGAAACAAGAGCTCATCCGACGGTAGACTGAATCGTTCAACTTCTGCAGCGGTGAACTTAAGCCTATTTTTTTCTACCGTACTCTTTGTTGACAGGGTTTGATTCCCTGCGTCGTCAGCAAATGTAGCTCATTCAGGAGAGTTGTTTTTCCACAACCGTTCGTCACCGACGAGGACGTTCACCAAGGGAAATACATCCGCGTCACGGAAATCGAAAAAGAGGTTTTTTAGCACCGCATGATTTTCGAACTCGATCGATATCAGTTGCATGGGAAGTGCTTGCTGATGAAAGCCGCCCTCGAAAGGAGCGGCTTTCATCAGCCGACGTGCAGGGATGTCGGTCTCTCGACCGTCGCTCAACCTCCCTAGGTTAAGCGGTTATCCGCACACATCAGCTCGTGGCAGGGGCGGTAGGAATCGAACCCACGACAAGGGTTTTGGAGACCCTTGTGATACCATTTCACCACGCCCCCGTGGTTTTTGATCAACGTCAGGCTATCATTTTCCCGTTTTTTTGGCAACGACGACGCACTCAGTGTTCGCGCTTGACGCGAGAGGGCTTTCTCCTTTCTAATAAGGTCGTATGGACGTGCGGCTCGAGATATCGTGGAAAGTGCGCTTGGGAAGGGAGTTTGAGAAGCCGTACTTCAAGCGCCTCGCTGATTTCGTGCGCAGGGAATATGAAACCAAGACCGTGTACCCATCGCCGAAGCACCTCTTTGCGGCGATGGACGCGGTGCCGTTCGAAAGGGTGCGAGTAGTCGTGCTCGGGCAGGATCCGTATCACGGACCAGGACAGGCGCACGGCCTTTCGTTCTCTGTGCCTCGCGGAATGCCGAAACCGCCGTCGCTTCAGAATATTTTCAAGGAAATCAAGAGCGATCTCGAACTGCCGGTTCCCGAAGACGGGAATCTTCAGCATTGGGCCGAGCAAGGCGTGCTCCTCTTGAACGCCACGCTTACCGTCGAGGCCGGACACGCAGGCTCGCATCAGGGAAAGGGTTGGGAAGAATTCACCGATGCGATCGTCAGGCAATTGAACGAATGCCGTTCCGGACTCGTCTTCCTGCTCTGGGGCGC
>CAYMBC010000003.1:0-34358 GCA_964388605.1 uncultured Gammaproteobacteria bacterium | reverse complement strand
ACCGACCAAGAGGCCGCCGAGGGCCATCGGGCCGAGGATGAGGCCGACCGCGACCGGAACCAAGACGGGCAGAAGCGCCGGCTTGACCATCTCGCCGAGCGCTGACTTCGTAACGATATCGACGGCCGCGCCGTAATCGGGCTTGCCCGAACCATCCATGATGCCTTTGATTTCGCGGAACTGGCGGCGCACTTCTTCAACGACGGCGCCAGCCGCGCGGCCGACGGCCTGCATGCCCATGGAACCGAAGAGGTAGGGGATCATGCCGCCGATCAGGAGGCCGACCAGGACGCGCACGTCGGCGAGATCGAATGCAACCGCATCAAGCCCGTAGAAGCGCTTGAAGTCTTCGAGGAACGACGAGAACAGCACGACGGCAGCCAAGCCTGCGGAGGCGATGGCATAGCCTTTGGTGACGGCCTTGGTGGTGTTGCCGACCGCGTCGAGCGGATCGGTCACATCGCGGACTTCTTTCGGAAGGCCGGCCATTTCGGCGATGCCGCCCGCGTTGTCCGTGATCGGTCCGAACGCGTCGATCGTGACGACGATGCCCGCGAACGAAAGCATGGCCATCGAAGCGACGGCGACGCCATAGACGCCCGCCCAGCCGTACGAGAGCAAGATGCCCGCGCCGATAACGAGGATCGGATAGGCGGTCGACTTCATCGAAACCGCGAGGCCGGCGATGATGTTGGTTCCGTGGCCGGTTTCAGAAGCCTTGGCGATCTCCTGCACCGGCTTGAACTGGGTGCCCGTGTAGTATTCCGTAATCCAAATCATGAGGCCCGTGACGGCGATGCCGACAAGCGACGAGAGAAACAAGCGCATCGGCGCAATGTTCGTTTCGGCAAACATCCACTTCGTGAGCGGATAGAAGGCGACGGCCGAGAGCGCTCCGGAAACGATGAGGCCTTTATACAAGGCGCCCATAATGTTCTGCTTGGCGCCCAGCTTGATGAAGAACGTGCCGACGATGCTCGTGATGATCGAAATAGCGCCGATCGCCAGCGGGTAGAGAATCGCGGACGGAACGTCGCCGAAGACGAGCGAGCCGAGCAACATTGCGGCAATCGCCGTGACGGCGTAGGTCTCGAAGAGGTCGGCGGCCATGCCGGCGCAGTCACCGACGTTATCACCGACGTTATCGGCAATGACGGCCGGATTGCGCGGGTCGTCTTCTGGAATGCCTGCTTCGACTTTGCCGACCAAGTCGGCACCGACGTCTGCGGCTTTCGTAAAGATGCCGCCGCCCAAGCGGGCGAAGACGGAAATCAGCGAACCGCCGAAACCGAGCGAAACGAGCGCGGCGACGTCTTTCGTGACGGCGTAAAATCCGGCAACGCCGATGATCGCGAGGCCGACAACGAGAAGACCCGTCACGGTTCCTCCCTTAACGGCCATGTCGAGCGCGGCGGCCATGCCGCTTTTGGCAGCTTCGGTCGTGCGCACGTTCGCTTTGACCGAAATCATCATGCCGATGTATCCGGCTGCGGCAGATAGGACTGCTCCCAAAAGGAAACCGGCGGCAGAAGTCGGACCCAAGCCCCACCAGATCACCAGAGTAAGCGCAGCGGCGACGTAGGCCATACTCTTAGTCTGGCGACCGAGATAGGCTTTCGCGCCTTCCTGAATTGCTTCGGCGATCGCCTGCATTTTGGCGTCACCAGCCGGGCGCTTCAGGATCCACTTGGCAAGAAACAGGCCGTAACCCACGGCTACGAGGCCCGCCGCCAAGGCGAACATGAGAACATTGGACATACCGAGTCCCGAAAACTATGAATAAAATAACAGGCTTACTGTAAGAAAATAAGCTGAAATTGTCAATAAAAAAGGCTGAACACGCGGTTCAGCTTAGTTCTATGGGAAAAGCTTCTTTGCGAGAAGCGCTTTCCGGAAGCTATACACAAAACCCTGTGTAGACGGTTCGTCTTCGGGGACACGAGCACCACCCCACCCCGGGAGGTCATCGTGCCACAGCCCCTCGAAACGTCGCGTTGACAAACCCACATACCTCGGTCCCCACAGGGCCCGCGAGCCCTGGGACGGCATATAGGTATCTTCATCGCCGCTGGTATCCTTGTCCGGCGGATGTGTCTGACGATCGCCGCGAATTTCGCAGATCGTTGTTATGAGGACGGCAGCAGCAGAACACATAGAGGCTCCTTTTTGCGTGTACGTGTACAATGAGCGGCTTTTGCTTGAAGCCGAAGTTAACAAGAATTTTCCTATCTGTCAAGATGATTCTGCCATGACTATCGTACGCACGCCCACTTTCAAAGAGGAACGCGCCCTTTTGGCACGCGGCTTTACGGTTGTTGCGGGGGTCGATGAGGCGGGTTGTGGTTGCTGGGCGGGACCCGTGTATGCCGCCGCCGTCATCCTGCCGCCGCGTTTCCGGATTGGGTTGATTCGAGACTCAAAAACGTTGTCGCACGCCCAGCGTGTTCGTGCCGCAGCCGTTATCAAGGAATCAGCCATGGCTTGGTCGGTGGGGGTCGCAACCTCGAATGAAGTGGATTTGCTGAATATTCGCGTCGCCGGCGCGCTGGCGATGCGCCGAGCGGTTGACACCCTTGGAACGAGACCTGAATTCGTGATCACCGACGCATTCCCCATTCCGAACCTGCCGCTGCCGCAAAAAGCCGTCGTGCGCGGCGACCTTTTGATCGTATCTGTTGCCGCAGCCTCGATCATCGCCAAAGTTGAACGGGATGCAGAGATGGAGCGGCTCGATGCCTGCTACCCCGGTTATGGATTCGCGCGCCACAAAGGGTATGGAACGCGTGAACACCGAGCTGCCCTGAGAAAACTTGGCACCACCCCGATCCACCGCTACAGCTATGCCCCCATTCGCTCCATGTTTTCAAACAAGGCGTAAACACTCGAAACACTAGTGAACCACCTCAAAACGTCCTTGACGGGCACGGGATGAAAGCCTACCCTGAAGGCAGTGTTTGCCGTCGCGCTTTATAAGAAAAGGCTAATTTTAGAGAAAAAAGCTTTTTAATGGCGACCCCTTTCAAAAAATACCTCGTAAAAGGCCTCTTGTTTTTGCTCTTAGCAACGAAGGCAAGCGGCCGAGCCCTTTTCATTTTTTTGAACATCCTTTCCGTCCCGTTTGTTCTCTTTTGGAAGCTTTTTTTGCGTCGCACGGCGTTTTTCCTTTATCAAGCCTTGTTGCGCTTGAAAATTTCGGCAACAACATTTTTACCGCCCATGCGGCGGACGTTTTTTGCGATTTTCGGCCATCGGTACGTCGTCCACGCCGTCATCGGGTGTATTACCATCTTCGCGGCAACGAGCAACTTGTATGCGCACGGAGCGGGGACGGATGCCGGACAAGAAGTAAAGCAAGCGATGTTCTTCGAGCTTTTTAACGTATCCACGGACGAATACGTCAGCCCGGACTCCGGCGACGTTTACGCCGAATCTCAGCTGAACACGGTTCCGGACGCCTCAGCGACGGAAACGAAGCAAACCGCGTTTTCGTCCTTGAATGAAGTCCCGCTCAACTACGATCAAAGCGGCGTAGCGGTGCCGGGCATCGTCGACGGCACGGATGAACCCGTTCCCGAAGAGCACGAAGCGATCGTGATCGCGAAACCGAGCCTGTACGAAGTACAGCAAGGAGACACGGTGAGCAGCATCGCGAAAAAATACGGAATCAGCATTAATACCGTGCTCTGGGCCAACGACCTGACGGCGAGATCGGTGTTGCGACTCGGTCAAAAACTGACGATTCTTCCGGTAAGCGGCGTCCTGCATACCGTAAAGCGCGGAGAAACGCTCGGGGCGATCGCGAAGAAATACGGATCCGACGTAGAAAAAATCTTGGCGGCAAACCGCGTTGCTTCCGCTTCTCAAATTCAAATCGGGGAAGATCTCGTTATTCCGGAAGGGCGTCCGCCGGTCGTGACGCGCACGCCAGCCCCCGCCGCCCCGCCGCGCTTAGGCGACGTGCGCGACGTGTTCAAGCCGCCGGCAGAAGCCCCGCCGGGACAGGCTGCCGACGGAGCCGACCTTGTGTGGCCGACGGATCAAAAACGCATCAACCAGTACTTCAAAGTCCGCCACGCAGGACTCGATATCAACGGCAATCTTACGAATGCGACGTACGCTGTTGATGCCGGTATCGTAACGTTTTCCGGCTGGAACTCAGGCGGTTACGGAAACATGATCCTGATCGATCACGGCAACGGCATGGTCACCCGCTACGCGCATCACAGCAAACTCTACGTGAAAGCCGGTGATCAGGTCTTGAAAGGCCAAACAATCGGCATGGTCGGATCGACGGGTCGTTCGACGGGGCCGCACTTGCACTTCGAGATTTACGTGAACGGAAAGCGCGTGAACCCGCTCACTTACTACAAGTAATGGATATGCTTGATACCCAGCCGTTCGGAATATCGCCGTGGATCGCTTTCAGTTTTTTTCACGTCGTGATGGCGTTCTCGCTTTGGAAGATGGCCGATCGCGTCAAGGAAGAACCGAGATGGTTTGCGGTATTGCCTCTTCTCAACATTATTCTGCTGCTCAAGATTGCGAAGAAGCCGTTGTGGTGGTTAATCTTGTTCTTTTTCCCGATCGTGAACATCGTCGCTTTGATCATGACCACGATGGCTTTGTGCCAGCGCTTCGGTATCGAAAAGTGGTGGGGCCTCGTAGCGATCTTGTCGCCGTTTAACCTCATTCTTTACGCGTATCTCGCGTATGGAACCAAAGACGAACCTCAACCGAAAAACCCCGCCTAAGCGGGGTTTTTCATTTCGTGCGGCCGAGTTCACATATTGACAGCGTGGCTGATTCTGACAATACTTGCGGTAGTTCATTGCAAGGAGAAGACTATTATGAGTAAGGTTCTGCTTGTTTTCGGCTTGCTCGTTGTTCTTGGCCTCGCTTTTTCGGGCCCGTACTTTTTGTCGAGAGACAACGCCGCTCACGCTTTCATGCCAGCCATACTTGCGGCATGGTGTGCCACGGCGGTACTGGTTTATTTGTGCCATCGGTGGCTGTTGGCTGCCCAGGGTTTCGGAGCGTTCACGATGTTCTATCCTTGGATCGCCTTGCGTGTCGCTCTTTTGGCGCTCTTTCTATTGGCGGGAGCGTTTCAAGCTCTTTCGTACGGTTCGGCGATTCTCAAGATGGCGGCGTTGGTTACTCTTGTGGATGTCTTTTTCTACAACCTTCCTTGAGGAATCACTATGGCGGCCGCTCGGCCGTTTTTTTTGTGCAGGTAAAATTTACCAAGATCCCATGATAATCACGAAGCCCGGCGCGCTCGAACACGAAACTCTCATCACGGATGATATCTGGCGACGCAGAGCCTTGACTTTTTTCCGAAATAAAGCGTAATTTGTTCTGGAACGAAAAAGGGGAAAACGTGAAAAAGTTCATTTCTACCGTCATTCAGCTTGCTGTCACCGGTCTGGGATTGTCCTGTTCCTATTTTCTCCCACGCGAGGATTTGATTTTTGCCTTTCCGCCGGCCATGTTGGGAGTCTGGTTCGGTACGGGTCTTTTGACGCTCAGAATTACCGATCGTTTCGGTGTCCCGCGTTCTGCCGGCAGCGGCGCCATCGGACTTTTGTACCTCTGGGTGATTCTCAGGGCGGTATTCCTTTTGCTCTTTTTCCTTTTTGGAGCGCTCCAGATTTTATTCTACGGAACGGCAGTTCTTGCCATGACGATATCGATCTTCGTCGCGGATACGTTCTTTTTTCTTGGGCTCAAGTACTAAGCTTGATCGCGCGCGGCCGCCCGGCCGCTTTTTTATTCCTGCTTCGGACGATACTGGAGCGCTTCGGCGACGTCGGGTGTTTCTATGTGCGTGCGCGCCGCGAGATCGGCGATCGTGCGCGCAACCTTGAGGCAGCGATGAATGGCGCGAGGCGAAAGGCGCAATGACCTCGAGGCCGCGAGCAGCAGGTGTTCGGCTTCGCTCGGGATTGAGCAAGCGCGTTTCAGGTCGTGGCCGCGGATGTCGGCATTAGTGATCGCTCCAAACGCCGAATTCCTCTCGGCTTGCGCCGCTCGTGCGGCCTGGACGCGCCCCCGTATGGTAGACGACGGTTCCGCATCCCCGGCGGCAGCAAGTTTTTCATACGGAGTACGAGGCACCTCGATGTACAGATCGATGCGATCAAGAAGAGGGCCTGAAAGTTTTTTCCTGTAACGTTCAAGGGAAGCTGGCGTGCAGACGCATGCGCGCTCGGGATCTCCAAAAAAACCGCACGGGCAGGGATTTCTTGCGGCAACGAGCATGAAGGAAGCGGGGAACTCCAAACTCCCCGAAGCCCTGCTGACTGTTACGCAGCGATCCTCTAACGGCTGCCGCAAGCCCTCAAGCACCGATCTCGGAAATTCGGGAAACTCGTCAAGGAAAAGGACGCCGCGATGCGCAAGCGTGACCTCGCCAGGATGCGGATTCGTACCGCCCCCGATTATCGCTGCCGGACTCGCCGTGTGGTGAGGCGCCCGCCAAGGACGTTCGCGCAAAAGGGGAGATGATCGCGGAAGCAGGCGGGCTACGCTGTGAATACGAGTCGCTTCCAGCGCTTCTTCGTATGTCATGCGCGGCAAGATGGAAGAAATGGATCGCGCGAGCAGCGTTTTTCCCGCACCGGGGCTGCCAGAAAGAAGAATGTTGTGTCCGCCCGCCGCGGCGATTTCCAGCGCGCGTTTCGCTTGCTCCAATCCGGCGATCGACGCGAAATCGTGCTTGCCCCCGTGTTCCGCGAACGATGCGGGCATCGTTACTTCTTGCGATTCAAGAAGATTCACCCCGCGTAAATGTTCGGCAAGTGCTGCAAGATTTGGCACGCCGAAAACCTCGAGGCCGGGGACAAGGGCGGCCTCGTTGGCGTTCTCTTTCGGGACAAAAATGCGGGCCGCATTCCTGCTTTTCGCGAGAAGAGCGGCAGCTAAAACGCCTGCGACGGGACGAAGCGAGCCATCGAGCGCAAGCTCTCCTAGGAAGAAGGCGTCTTGAACGCGCTCGCGATGCAGTTCTCCTGATCCGACCATGATCGAGACGGCGATGGGCAGATCGAATGACGGACCGGCTTTTCGAAGATCCGCCGGGGCAAGATTCACGGTCAAACGCGTTTTTGGGAAGGGGAATCCGCTGTTTTTTAAGGCGGTTTTCACGCGCTCGCGCGCCTCCTGCACGGCCGCGTCCGGCAAGCCGACGATTACGAAGGCCGGGAGCCCGTTGGCGATATCCGATTCGATTTCGACGGGCGCCGCGTCTACGCCGATCAGGGTCGCTGAAAGAATGGTGGCAGGCATATGCGTCGCACTACCAAAAACCCCTTGCGGGACGCAAGGGGTTGCGAGGCAAGCCTGATTCGATCAGGCCTCGGTCGAGGTTTTTATTGAACCCAGGGTTGCTTCCCAGCCAGCCAACGCTTTCGCAAAATGCGCGTCGTCCTGCGCCTCCGCGAAGCTCTCGCGAACGATTAGCGTGGTTGATCCGTCGCGTTCGCGAAGCTCAAACGTAACGACTGAGGAAAGCGTCGAGACGCCGTCCCGGCCCGTATGCAGGACATTGTGCTTTAACAGTTTTTGCGGTTCAATTTTCAAAATTTTTCCTTCCATGTCATTTCCGCGAACGGAAGAACCGACTTCCCAATCCGAGACGTACGGCTTCACCAAGCTGTTCCATACGACAGAAGATTTTGCCGCGATGGTGATGGATTTTTCAAGAAAGAGATTCGGCATACTAGCGTTGTTGAGGCGTTTTAAGAACGAGCCAAGCCGCTCCGGCAACGATCATCACGTCGGCGATGTTCACCGCGGAAAGGCGAAAAAAAATGGCATAATCGATCGTGAAACCATAAACAATGCGGTCAAACAAGTTACTGCATGCGCCAAGAGCGAAAAACAGGTAAGCCTCGGCACGCTTATCGTGCTTCGTCTTAAAATCCTTATATGCCAGCCGGGCGATTTGCACGAGGATGCCGAAGCTCAAGAGCCATACCAATGGCCCCGAAAGCGGAAGGCTAAACGCGATGCCGCTGTTGCGGAAAAGAGCAAACTGCAGAAGGCCGCTTTCCTTGCCGGCAGTCACGCCGGCGAAAGCGATGTGTTTGAGAAGGCGGTCAAGAAAAAAAGCGGAGATGGCGAGGAGTATCCAGCGAAATTGCGGTTTCATGGAAACCAGTATAACAAACCCCCCGACGGATGTCGGGGGGTGTCGCCTTATTCCGTAAACAGCTTCTTGCAATCAATACAGGAAGTGGACGTCGGACGCGCCATAAGGCGCTTTTCGTCGATCACCTTTCCGCAATACTTGCAGGTTCCGTACGTTCCTTCATGGAGCCTCTCAAGCGCTTTTTTTACGTCTCGAAGCGAGGCCTCCAATGTACGCTCCACGGTCAAGTCCTTTGAATATTCAGCGACTTCGGAAGCATTTTCGTCTTCCTTATCGCCGAGTTGCGGGAAATCCGCGTTGAAATCATCGGCATTCCGAGGATTCCGTTGTGCGAAGCCACCCAGCTCTACTTCTAACTTTGCCTGTTCCGCGACCAGCTTGTCTTCGAGGGTTTTCAGGATGCTTTTATCCATACTTCGCTAAAAAAACGGGCTTCAGCCTTGGTAGAAGTATAGGGCATGGCCACGGTCCTGACAAGTGCCAGGCCTCTTTCAGGAAAAGAAAAGGTGACTATCCCTTGACCTCAAGTAGATGAAAAAAGACCGCCATTCACGGCGGTCTTTCTTTTTACTGCTTGGGCTCGGTCGGTTTCTTTTTGAAGAGTGAGACGATCCCGTTAACGATCCCGATCAGCAGGCAGATGTTTCCGACGACCCCCATGACCATGAAGAACACGTTGTCAGAAAACAGGTTCGGGATCAGACTGGCCGCTACACCGCCGATAATTAGGTAACGCGCCTTGATGGGTTTGGAAGCCATGGACATACCAATGATGCGTTATCCGGGCGAAATTAAAAGCGACACCCGGCTGGTGTCTAACCCCAACCCAAGCACGGAACGTGCGAGGATCGGTTGCCGGATGCCGCTTTCACGGCGCGTTCCGGTACGGGCAAAAAGAAGCCCTGGTCGGGTTGGGGTTAGACGATGGAAGGATAGAGGAAAAGGGCGTTTCAGTCAATAAAAAACACCGCGCAAGGTTGTACCTACACGCGGCATCCCAGTCTGCGCTCCTTGGAAGCGGGCATGTCTCAAGCGCGAAAGGCTTTCAATCCTGACGCCCCAAGCGAGGATTACGAATCCTGTTTGCATGCTTCGCGAACTTCCAGCGCTTTCTGTATCGGGCTGCTTCCAGAGAGAAGATCAGGCTCGCCTGATGTCGACACGGCCTTGAAAGAGGTGTATCGTGGTATCAGGTTCGCGCTACCAAGGTGGAAGCGAACAAAAACTGGGTCATCTTGTAAAGATTAGCAGTTCATTAGATCGCTCCCCTCAACAGGGAAGACTTAGGACGCATTGCTACGCCCCGAGAAAACCGCCAATTTTGGTGGTTTTTTCGTGACACTCAACCCGAATCTATAAAGAAACAGCTCCGATTGCCTGGACGACACCTTCGGGACTGTGCGCCTTGCGACGCGAGGTCCCGACCGTGGTGGAACCGCCGGGATACCTTTCAGTATCCACGAAGGTTGCCGTCCATGAAATCAGAGCTTTCAAGGCCGTCGTCCATCCCGGGTTCCAAGCGGGAATCAGGTTGTATCTGCAGCATACCTCATTGACGTCTGCCGAGGAAGAGACAGCTTGTGGAAAAGTCATAACCTCAACCGTGCCGCCCTCCTCAGCAGCAGCTCCACGATCCCGCCCTGGTTCCCCCTCCTGTTCCATATCCAGACCCGCTCGTCGACATAGGCCTGGAGGTGCTTCCGGCTGACGGAATGGTGGGTCCCGTCGATGGAGCGCTTGAGCTGGGACCAGAAGCCCTCGATGGAATTGGTGTGGGTCTTGCCCCGGACGTACTCGTGGGCGCCGTGCTCGACCGTGCGGTGGCGGTAGCCGAGCTTCTTGACGTTCTTGTAGCTGTTCATCTCGTCGGTCATCAGCAGGGAACCTTTTCCGACGTACTCGGTGAGGAAGGGCATGAGCGTATCGCGCTTCACGTTCGGGACCATCCATGCCTGCACGAAACCGGTCTCGCGCAGCTTGAAGCCGAAGACCGGTGTCTTGCCGAACGCCCCGCGGCCGCGGCGGCCGCGACGCCGGCCTCCGATGTAGGTCTCGTCCGCCTCGACCGTTCCGCCTCCCCACCATTCGAGACCGGCCATCGACTTACGGATCTGGTGCCCCATCCTCCACGCGGTCTTGTACGTCACGCCCAGGTGGCGTTGAAGCTCCTTCGCGCTAACTCCATTCTTCGAGACGCTCATGAGATAGATGGCGTGGAACCAGGCGAGAAGAGGGGTCGAGCTCTTATGGAAGATCGTGCCGGCCGTGGGACTGACTTGATGGCCTTTCTTGCAGGCATACGTCTTCCGCCCGCGCACCGGATAGAAATCCTCCCCTCCGCACTTCAGGCACGCTTTTTCGGACCTTAAGGCGAACAAAAAATCGAGGCAGTCAGCCTCGTTTTTGAATTGATTCAGGAACGAAAAAAGGGTATACTTCATAGAGAATCGCATACCCTTACAGATCTCGAACTTGAGGTCAAGGGATAGTCACCAAAGAAAAAGCTCGAGAGTGCGCATGCGGATTTGTCTCAAAACGTCTTTAGGAAGACGTGCTAGGACAAATCCGCACTACTCTCGAGCTCCAGAGTGCCGCTCGTTGAGCCTTCTGTTCGCCGCAGCGATTGAAGGACTAGCCAACGTAGGGCCGAAAGAACAACCTCCCCAACCTTTCAACGGTTCCACTCCTCGGGTCAGTGCCGAAGCACGACATAATGAGGCGGAGCCAAATGCTTTTGTTTTTTGTTTTTTTGCAAGAGAAAAGTAAGGGAGAGGGATGCATATCCAAGCCGTGCTTCGATCAGCATCTCTCTGTGGTCTTTCCGCGATTCGGTTGTCAACGTTCTCTTGCAATCACTATACCTGAAAATATCGCTTAAGTCAACGCGTGCGTTGTGGATGGATTTTAGAGAAAAATAAGGCTATTTAGCCTTATTTTTTGAGCGTAGAGCAACTGTGTATAAAACTGTGGATTCTTTGTGGAGTGAAGGGGATAAAGTTATCCACTATTACGTTAATAGTATCCACAGAGTGTGAATAACCCAGGGACAACGTGTTTGAGAGATACGCTATAGGTTGAAAAAGCCCCGAATTCGGAAGATTTCCAGGCAGAAAAAGAGGCAAAACCTTCTCCTCGATCCTGCAGACAGGCATCAGTCGAGGGTGTCGCTTGTACATTGGCAAGAAGCGCTTCTTGTATCAGCGCGACGTCAGTGCTGATCCAAAACTCGCCTTCATTTGCGTAAAACACCGCCAAGCGCTCCAGGTTTCCACGAGATGAATAACGCGCCAGTGTTCCAAAACGCGTAGGTGTTTCTTCTTTGTGAAGAGCCCCCGGATCGTCTCGGAGCTCCGACATTTTCGTAGCGTCAGGGAGTTGTACGAGGAGCGTTTGCGGAGAGGCTTGAGATAACAGGTTTTTGGCAAAATCTTCAACCTTTTTGGCAACATTCTTCTCGCCAACGGATGGTTTATAGTACAAAACAAATGGCGAGAGGACTTCCTTGGTTGAGGAGGCACTCACGGCCAACTCGACCCTGCCCGGCCACTGCCAAGGCTCGACAAGGGGGGTGAAGCGTTGCAGGTGGTTTTGAAAAACGTTCGGAAAGCTGCCCCAGGAAACGGAGGACGGCTTTTCCAGGCGCGCAGACTCCTCTTTGATGGGCTGATTAAGCCTTCTGCCTCTCGAAAACGGCTCGGGACGGAACGTGAGCCCTCGATAATCTCTGCCAATGACCAAACGTACCGAATCCGGCCTGAAAAACGCATGCACCGGCTGTGTCGTGCCGGCGATTCTAAGGTTGCCGATAGCATCCACGTCCCGTCGAACAAAGCGGATTTTGGGTTTGAGGGCTTGGTTCTCCGAGAGACGGGAACGGTCGACGGATGTCCAGCGTAGAATGCCGTCGTTGTCGCGCACGGCATACAGCAGGATCGGACGGATGTTCTGTGCCGCTCCGACCGGCGTAGCGCCTTCTCCAAAAACCGCCGTTGAGAACCGTGTCCAGGCCGGTTCCGAAAAAAAGACGTCTCCATCCCTTAACACGGAGAGGGTGATTTCGGCCTCTTGCGGAGCCGCCGAACTCGCGTCAAGCGCGAGCCTGTAGGTGCGAAAAAAGGCGTAGGAACCGAAAACAAGCGCTCCTCCCAGAAGGAGGAGCGCTTGGAGCCTTGAGAGCCCGGAGGGTCTAGGCGGTTTTGGAAGCCGGGGTTCCACCATTTTGCAATTTCTCCTTAGCGCGCTTCAAGCTTAAGTTGACGCGGCCCAGTTCGTCAATCTTGATGACGACGACCGGAATGACATCGCCGACTTTCACGACATCCGTAACCTTGTCGACGCGCTGCGGAGCGAGCTCGCTGATATGAACCATACCTTCTTGTCCCGGAAGCACTTCGACGAAGGCGCCGAAATCGAGAATGCGCGTCACTTTTCCGCTCTCGAAGAACTCTCCGACTTTAAGTTCGCGCGTAAGGTCTTCGACCCACTTCTTGGCGGCCTGGAGCTGTTCGAGGTTGACGGACGTGATCGTAACCGTGCCGTCGTTCTCGACATCCATCTGCACGCCGGTCTTTTCGATGATTGCGTTGATCGTTTTTCCGCCGGGACCGATGACGTTGCGGATAAGCTCGGGATTGATCTTGAGAACGACGATGCGCGGCGCATAGGGCGAAAGCTCGGCGCGCGGTTCGGCGATCGCCTTGGCCATGACATCGAGAATCTGCAGGCGCGCGGTTTTCGCCTTCGTCAGCGTCTCCTCGACGATTTGCCAGGAGAGGCCTTTGGTTTTCGTGTCCATCTGGATCGACGTAATGCCGTCGCGGGTGCCTCCGATCTTGAAGTCCATGCCGCCGATGCCGTCTTCCAAGTCTTGGAGGTCGGTAATGATCTTATAGCGGTTCGGATCGTTCGGATCGGTGGCGATGCCCATGGCGATTCCGGCAACCGGTTTCTTGATCGGTACGCCGGCGTCCATGAGAGCGAGCGTCGAACCGCAGATCGATCCTTGGGAAGAGGAGCCGTTCGATCCGAGCGTTTCTGAAACGACGCGGATCGTGTAGGGGAAATCCTCTTTGGAAGGAAGTATGGGGATCAGCGCGCGTTCAGCCAAACCGCCATGCCCGACCTCGCGGCGACCGCCGCCGCCGAAGCGCCCGGTTTCTCCCACGGAGTACGGGGGGAAGTTGTAATGGTGGAAGTAACGTCGCTTTTCCGAAAACTCCATGCTGTCGACCAGCTGAACATCGGACGGGGCGCCCAGCGTGACAGTGGAAAGAATCTGCGTTTCACCTCGAGAAAACAGTCCGGAGCCGTGCACGCGCGGCAGCAAGGCGACTTCGGCGGTCAGTTCGCGGATTTCGTCGAGCGCGCGACCGTCGCAGCGCTTGCCTTCTTCCAAGATGATCCGGGAGACGACCTCTTCGACCCATTTTTGCATCGCGTCGAGGGCCCATTTGCGCTTGTCCTTTCCGACCTGTTCAGATTTCAAGTAGTCGTCAAGCGTTCGCGCGAGCGCGACTTTGGCGTCACGACGCTCGCCCTTCGTTGCTTTAGGCGTGGCAAAAAGGTAGTCGCGAATTTTCGGGAAGATGAACTCGCGGGATTTGGAGATCAGCGCTTCTTTTTCTTTCGCGGTTTCTTCGTCGAGGCCGATCAGCTCGTTGACCGAACGTTTTGGCTTTCCGATATCCGCGATGATTTTTTCGACAAATGCCTGGATTTCGGAAAGATGTTTTGCGCCGAAACGCATGGCCTCCATCATGTCTCCTTCTCCGGCCTCGCTGCTTTCCGCTTCGACCATGGTGGTGAACGAGGGGGTTCCGACGATGACGAGATCGATATCGCTCTTGTCGCGGGCTTCATACGAAGGGTTCATCACCCACTCGCCGCCGACGCGCCCGACACGGATGCCGGAGACGGGACCGTTCCACGGAATATCCGAAATGCCGAGCGCAATCGACGCGCCGATCATCGCCGGAATGTCATAATCGTTTTCCTTGTCGAACGCGAGCGTCGTGAAGACGACTTGGATCTCATTTCGGATTTTCTGCTCGAAGAGCGGGCGGATCGAGCGATCAACCATGCGTCCGACCACGATGGCGTCGTCGGTCGGACGTCCTTCGCGCTTCAGGAAGCGCGACGATTTGATTTTCCCGGCGGCGTACAGGCGCTCCTCGCACTCGACCGAGAGCGGAAGGAAGTCGATGCCGTCGCGCGAAGACGAGCTCATGGCGGCCGTGACGAGGACGACGGTGTCGCCATAACGAACCGTGCACGAACCGTTGGCCTGTTTGGCGATTTTGCCGACCTCAACAGAGAGCGTTTTACCGCCCCATTCAAGCGAGAACTGCTTGCTCATAGGTGTCGTTCCAAAGCGTCGCGAGGCCAGCACTCAGTCCCGTACGGCCAACGGCTTGGCAAGACGGGACTGCGAACTGTCTCCTCGCGCGTTCGAAACGTGCTAGAGAGTTAATCCACCCGAGACGGGAGGAGGCAGGCGCCCGATGTTCGGACGGCTGCCTCCCCGCACCTGCGGGGAAGGCCGCTATTCTTGGTCGTCCTGCAGCATTTTGCTGATATTCGGATCAACATCGTCCGACGCCGTTTTGGTTCCTCGGGCTCCCGGTACGCGTCCGACGTGGCGAGAAGGGATCAGGTAGCGACCTTGGTCGCGCGACAAGTCGGTAAAATCGTCAACCTCTTCGACAAGCTTCGAAGATGACGTTTCACGGAAGGCCATGACTTCCGTTTGCACGCCCATATTTTGGAGATATTCGACCAGAGGAATGAAGTCCCCGTCGCCTGAAACGAGCACGACGACGTCGAGTTTCGGAGAGAGGCGGATCGCGTCAACGACCATGCCAACGTCCCAGTCGGCCTTTTTAGCGCCGCCAAAGAATACTTGCACTTCGCGTTCCTTCGTTTCGATGCCAAGCTTGGTCAAAGCGTCGAAAAACGTCTGCTCTTCCGGAACCCCGGCGCGCACGACGTATGCGATGGCGCGCACGAGCGCGCGGTCGGCGACGGCGGTTTCGACGATGTTGCCGAAATTTACCCGGCAATTATAGAGATTTTTTGCCGAATAATACATGTTTTGCACGTCGATGAAAACCCCGACGCGCTGGCTTCTTTGCTTGATGACGGCCATACGTGAAAAAAATGAAACGTTTTGAAAATAGAACAAAAACCGGAAGCGCGTGGAACGGCCAAAGCCGCGCCACGCGCTGGTGTTTACACTTTGAGCTTTTCCGTCAGCTTCGCGTACTCCTTCGGCATTTCGCGCTGGAGATAGCGGAGCAATTTGCGGCGTTCGTTGACCTTGCGCAGCAAGCCGCGGCGGGAAGAGAAGTCTTTCTTGTGCATTTTCAGGTGATCCGTCAAGTCCTTGATTTCAGCCGTGAGAATGGCGATTTGGACCTGAGCGGAACCGGTGTCCTGGTCGTGCGTCTTGAACTTCTCGATGATTTTTTCTTTCGCCTTCTTGTCGAGCATACGTCTTTTATAAGCCTTCGCGCCAAGTCAGAGCCCGCTCGAGGGCTAAAACCGAGTCGCGTGGCAGGAATTAAGAACGCGGAAAGCGTAACAAAATGCGACGGATGCGTCAAGTTTGCGGAAACGACCCCGTGTCGTGTCAGGTTGGGAGTATTTTAAGCTATCTGACGCTCGCGACGGCGGCTTTTGAAGAGAAAAAACCCCGATATTACGGGGTTTTTGATGCCGGAGGGGGTTCCGGCATCTGGACAGGATGCTTGAGAAAGAATGCCTGGAGCTGTGCCCCGGACAACAGGCGCTGGCCGTTATGCACCGGCTGCCGCATCAGCTCGTTCGCAAGCTCGACCAGCAGCTCCCGGTTGAGCTTGGCAATCGCGAGCGCCTCTGCATAGAGAGAGGTACGCGCGCCTGCAATGCGGTTTTTGACCATGCAGGCGTTTCCGATTAAGTCGGATTCGCTGCACGTGCCGCATTGACTTCCATCTTCGGCGCTGCAGTATGCGAGAAGCAGATCCCCGACCGCATCTTGGTCAGCCCCGTCCTCCTTGGGCTTGGCGGTGAATACCGCTTCTTCTGCGGCAGCCCCACCGAGGTAGTACAGCACTTCCGCTCTCTTTTCTTGGTAGGCTGCTGCGCCCTCCGTGTCCTGGGGCCTGTTATCATGGGTCAACCCGAATTTGCCGTCAGCCTCGTCGTATTTTTCATAAACAAGAATGTCTACGAGCTGACGTCCTGGCAGCAGAGCCACGCACAGCAGCGCGTGCCCGGCCTCATGCACTGCGGTATCGAACTGCTCTTCGACGCTTCTTTTCACGAGTTTTACCGGTGTCGCCGGCGTCGCCGACGACACCTGTAGATCCTTGTCGTACAGCACTAATAAGGCGGTCAGCGTCGTCATGGCGATAGCCGCGACGAGCACAACGAGCGCGAAACCGATGAAATGAACAGAAAACTTGCCGTGTTCTCGCTCGGACACGCGAACCTCCTTGTCCGGTTGCGGCGATATGCCTGCTTTTACGCTACCAATCGCGCAGAGCTCGGTCAAATCGAAGAAGTGTCGTACAATAAAAAAGAGGCCTTGAAGGCCTCTGCAGAAAAGGAAGAGAAAGGAACCTGTTACTGACGCAGCGACCGGTGATACCGAATGCTGCTTCGGGATTGGGCTACGATCTGGGAACGGACGAACTCCCATTGGCGTATGAGCGTCTCCTCATCGCAGGGGACCCCGGTATCCTTACGGATCCAGGTTCCCTGAGAAGAGATCTCGCACGACTGCCAGTCGAAGAATGTTTTCCAGCGACTCAGCCCTTTGCTGTAGTAGAGACCTCCCGGGTCTCTGCCGTAATAGCTGCTGATCGCGCGCCGCCAGGCAGGAATGCCGTGCGCGTAGCCTTTCTTAAGGGCACGTTCATAGCGCAAGACGAGGTCTTGCGCGGCAAGAATTGCGCCGCCGCAGAACGTGAGGGGATCGAGGCGTTGCTCGATCGCCGCATCGACGATCTCGGCACCGGAAAATTGGAATGGCCCGCAGCACCCTCCGTATCCATACGTCTTTTTTCCGATCACCTCGCCGGTGGCCGGGTCGACGTCGTCGACGATCTTGGGACACGAACAGGTCAGACGTTCGAGGTTTTCACCGTAGGAGCGATACCAGCCGAACACTTCCGACATGCGCTTCATGCTCATAGCATGCTGGGTGCCCGCGGCTTCATCGCGTCTTGCCAGCTCCTGCATGACGGAGCATCGGCCGGAGGCCGATCCGTTGCCGTCAACGTGGCCTGTTTCGATGCGCCAGATGGCGTAAAGAATTTCGACGGGGGTGCAGACTTTCCTGCCCCCGACCATGCGACAGCTCATTTGGCCCGCGAGAGTCATTGCGTCCAGGAGTTTTTCCGGACGCTCAACGACATCGTACTCCTCGCAGACGGCGCTTTGCTTCGACGGGGCGGGGCGGGATACCTCGACGTTGGTCGAGACAGACCGGGTCGCCGCACTTTGCCGCTCAGAACCCTCCTCCTTGAGGTGAGAGACGGTAATGCATCCGAGGATGCAAAGCGTGAAGGCATTGATCCAGTTCAACATCGTTTCCGCCTCCTTGGCTGGTTTTTCGTTTGGTGCCGATGTTCCCAGAGGCTGCTATTTGCGGCCATCCGGAACCGGGGTACATTAACAGAAAAAATGATTCTTGTCAATATCTCCTGACAACTATGGCGCTGAAAGAAAAAGAGGATGAACGAGCTAAAAAAAGCGGCATTCACGGCCTAATCCGGGATTTCGGCGATTACTTGGAGATCGAAAAAAACCGCTCCAAGAGAACCCGCGAGAATTACGGTTTTTATTTGGGGAGGTTTGCTGACTGGGCCCTTGAAAGGGGTATCGATCATGCGAACAAGGTGACCCTTGATTCCGTACGCCAGTTCCGACTCTGGCTGAACCGCCTGGAAGACCATCGCGGGATACCGCTCAAAAAGAATACCCAAAACTACCACCTGATCGCCTTGCGCGCCTTTTTAAAGTACTTGTCAAAGCGCGATATCGAGACGATGGCAGCGGAGAAGATCGAGCTGGCCAAGCAGCCCGACCGCCACGTCGAGTTTTTGGAACCAAAAGAAATCGAAAAACTGCTTGAGGCGCCCCTCAAGTCGAAGGGACCGGACATGGTGCGCTTGCGCGACCGCGCGATTTTGGAGTTGTTGTGGTCAACCGGCCTGCGCGTTTCCGAATTGTGCAGCTTGAAGCTCGAAGACATCAATTTCAACCGCAACGAATTTTCGGTAAAAGGAAAAGGTTCGAAATGGCGCGTCGTATTTTTTTCCGATGAGGCAAAAACTTGGCTTAAGAAATACTTGGATGCCCGGAGAGACATGAGTCCCATGCTGTTCGTGAGCCATGATCGCGCCTCGCGGGGGCGCGACGAGCTGTCGGGCTTGACGCCGCGAACGGTGCAGCGCATCGTCGAGCACTACCGGAAGATCGCAGGCATCGCCAAAAGCATTTCCCCGCATACGCTGCGCCACTCGTTTGCCACCGATCTTCTCATGAACGGCGCGGATCTGCGCAGCGTCCAATCGCTTCTCGGCCATGCCTCCGTTACGACGACGCAGATTTACACGCACATTACCGACTCGCACCTGCAGGAAGTCTATAAGGCCTATCACGACAAGCGGAAAAATCGCTCGTCGTGATAGACTGTTGGGGAAACCTATTCGTATGATGGACATGGCAACGGTCAAACCAGTTTTTCCGGCAATAACCGCGCTGCTTTGCTTCTGCGCGTCGGGCGTCGCGCTCGCGCTGATCGCGCTCAACAAAGGGGCGAAAGTGAACGTGACGTGGGCGCTTCTGGCGATTGGTGCCGCGGCATTCGGCGTCTCGGGCCTGTTTGAATTTGCCGGCCTTTTTCTCGAGTGGTCGGCTGCGGCGCAAGCGGTTGGCGCTGCCTGCCTTTTTTCGGGAGCCGTGCACGCGCGCTCGCTGTACCGGAAACTCCTGAAGTAACGTATGGGTGACGCGCTGCACGACGTCTTTGCCCTGCTCGGCCGCCTGTCAGACGACCGCGCGTTTTCCGAACGAGTGGACGGGATCGTGAGCCAGGCGCTTTCCGCCGAAAAAGGCGGAAACGAGCAGCGGATCGTTTCGTTGTATCGCGAAGCTGAGAACGAAGCGTTACGCGTTTCGAAAGGCTCTTTCTCGTCGGACGCGTTGCGCCAGCAGGCACTCGCGCTTCTGCCCGAAGGAACTTTCCCTGTTTTTCGTGCATTCCTTCTACCCCCCGAACCGCAACTGCTGGCTCTGGCTTCCGCATTTTTTGCGGCCTGCGCCAAACGAAGCCTTGGTTTTTTCGGATATTCCGTTCTCGAGCGTTTCGTTGCCGACGCGCTCAGGGAAACGCCGTGGCGAACCTTGAATGTCGATCTTGCGCGCGGCATCCCGTATCTGCCTGCGCGCATGCGATCGATGGAGGAGTGCGGAAAATTGACGTCGATGCTGCTTCGGTCCTGGTACGACGGCGTCCGCTTTTTGCTCGGGAAGCCATTGGCCCGCGCGCTTCTCGAACGGGCGTATCAAGACGTCGAGTCGGCTTATAGCCCAATGCCCGCATTGAAAAATCTCCTCATCCTGACGCCGGCCGACGTGCTTTGGGAGGCAAAAGCGTCTTTGCTTCACGAGTTTGAGCACGAGACGTCAGTGCAAGCCAAGGGGCTGTTGACCGCCGATCACGATTTGAAGCGTCAGGCCCGGAATCTGGAAGAGACCGTTCGCGAACTGGAAGACACGCGCGACCGCCTGGAAGCGACGAGCCGCGCGAAGTCGGAATTCATCGACGTTGTTTCTCATCAATTCCGCACGCCGTTGTCGACAATTCGCTGGAGCGGCGAACTTCTTGCCGATGCGATGGCCGAAAAAAAACTGGGACCCGAACTCCGCGAAGCGGTCGAGACGGTTCGCCAGCGCAGCGTCTACTTGATCGAAACGCTCGAGCGCGTCTTCGCGACGCTTGATATCGAAACAGGAAAACTCGCGATTGATGCCAAGCCCGCCTTCTTGTGGGAACTGATGCAAGACATCGGAGACCGTTCCGAAAAGGCGCTGGCGCGCCGCCACCTTAAATGGAATTTTGAACGCGCGAAAAGCCAGCTCAAGGAAATCCCTTTCGACAAGGCGAAAATTTCTTTCGCGCTCGCCATCATCGCGGATAACGCGATTACGTATGGCAAGGAAGGAGGCACGATCACCGTGCGCGTCTTCGACACCTCGATGGACGGTGAGGCGTACCAGGCCTGTTCGGTTTCAGACGAAGGCATCGGTCTTTCAAAACAGGATGCTGATCGCGTTTTTGAAAAGTTTTTCCGTTCGCAAGCCGCGGTGCTGCGTTCGCCGGACGGAACCGGCCTCGGACTGTTCATCGTCAAGCATTTCACCGAGGCGCACGGAGGCAGGGTTTGGGTCGAAAGCGAGGGCGAAGGAAAGGGGACGACAGTGACCGTCGCGCTGCCGGTAAAACAAGTTTTTTGAACAAAGGAAAAACGCTCCTTTGAAGAGCGTTTTTCCTGGGGCGGCCAGAGGGAATCGAACCCTCATTCGTGGAACCACAATCCACTGTCCTGCCACTGAACGATGGCCGCCATGCTGGTGTCCCCGGCAGGAGTCGAACCTGCAACCTTCGGGATAGAAGCCCGCCGCTCTATCCAATTGAGCTACGGAGACATGCAGGATTCCTTGTGGACCGAGAAGGCGAACGGGGGGAGAATACCAACTTCCGAAGAAGATGTCAACGCCGATTCGGCGACAAGCGCCGCGGACGCGTCCCGGAATGACCGTTTTGCCGGAATGGCGTAGAATGAAGCGACTATGAAGGTTCTCGAACTTCTTTTGCACCTGGATACCGCATTAGGAGCGGCAATCGCGACGTACGGCGTCTGGATCTACGGCGCGCTGTTCCTGATCGTCTTTTGCGAAACGGGTCTTGTCGTGACGCCGTTTCTTCCGGGGGATTCTCTGCTCTTCGCGGCGGGCGCTTTTTCGGCAACGGGCGTTTTGAACATTTGGGCAGTCTGGGCGCTCCTGCTTGTCGCGGCGGTTTTGGGAGACGGCGTGAATTACCGCATCGGTTTTAAGGTTGGCTCGCGCGCGCTGGACACAGGATCTTTTGCCGGGCTGCCGATTAAAAAAGACTATTTAGAGAAAACCCGTTGGTACTACGAACGCTACGGCGCAAAGACGATCGTGCTCGCCCGGTTCCTGCCGATCATTCGCACATTCGCGCCATTCGTTGCGGGCGTTGGCGGCATGAAGGCCTCCGTGTTCTCGTTCTACAACGTTTTAGGCGCCGTCCTCTGGGTTTCCGTCTTTACCTTCGGAGGCTATTTTTTCGGAAACGTACCGGTTGTCAAGCAAAATTTTGAAATCGTGATTGTCGCAATGATTGTCCTTCCGGGCCTTCCGGCGCTGTTTCAATGCATCCGCGAAGGGGTCAAAAGCCGTTCGGGCGCTCGCTGACCGTTCTAGGCGTCTCGCTTCGGGCAGCGTGGTATACTGCCGCTGTTATGCGCGGTTGGCTGATGAAAACCGAAGCTGAGAGCTTCTCGATCGACGATCTAAAACGCCTGAAAAGGGACGCGTGGAGCGGGGTACGCAACTATCAGGCGCGCAACTTCATGAGGGAGATGAGGGTTGGAGACAGGGTGCTTTTTTATCATTCAAGCACGACGCCGCCAGGCGTGGGCGGACTTGCCAAGATCGTCGCTGAAGCGCATCCGGACGAGACGCAGTTCGAAAAGAAGAGCCCGTACTTCGAACCGAAAGCCGCGAGAGCGAAACCGATCTGGCACTGCGTCGACGTCGGATTCGTAAAAAAGTTTTCTCGTCTCATTCCGCTTGAAGAGCTGCGCGGGGTCGAAGCGCTGAAAGACATGGCGTTGCTCGAGCGCGGCTCGCGCTTGTCGGTCCAGCCGGTGACGGAAAAAGAATTTGAAGCGATCATCAAACTCCCAAACCTATGAAAGAGTACAACGCCGCTTCGCTTGAACTCCACGAAACGTATCAGGGCAAATTGGACGTCGTGAGCGTCGTGCCCGTGGCGGACAGAGAAACGCTGTCGACCGTCTATACGCCGGGCGTGGCCGCGCCGTGCCTCGCGATTGCTAAAGATCCGTCGCTCGCGAAAACGCTCACGGTGAAAGGCAGAACCGTCGCGGTCGTGACGGACGGCACGGCCGTGCTCGGCCTCGGCGACATCGGTCCGCTCGCATCGCTGCCCGTCATGGAAGGCAAAGCGATCCTTTTCAAGGAATTCGCCGGTTTGAACGCGTTTCCGATCGCGCTTGCCACAAAGGACGTCGAAGAGATCGTCGAGACGGTGAAACGGATCGCGCCGACATTCGGCGGCATCAACTTGGAAGATATCTCGGCGCCGCGCTGTTTTGAAATCGAACGCCGCTTGACGGAAGAACTCGATATCCCGGTGTTTCATGACGACCAGCACGGAACGGCAATCGTCGTCTTGGCCGGATTGATCAATGCGTGCAAGTCCCTCGGACGGGATTTGCCGAGCTCGAAGATCGTCTTCTCGGGCGCGGGCGCCGCCGGCGTCGCGGTCGCCAAGCTGTTGCGCGCGTACGGCGCGGCCGATATCACGCTATGCGATTCCAAAGGCATCATCGGCAAGGATCGCGAGGACTTGGACGCATCGAAGAAAGCCTTGCTTGCATGGTCGAATCCCCGGTCGCTCTCGGGCGGCCTGACAGAGGCGCTTTTTGGAGCGGATGTTTTCATCGGGCTCTCGAAAGGCGGAATCGTGACGCGCGAAATGGTCCGTGGCATGTCGGAACGGCCCATCGTGTTCGCGATGGCGAATCCGATCCCCGAGATCATGCCGGAAGAGGCCAAGGCGGCCGGAGCCGGAGTCGTCGCGACGGGTCGATCCGATTTTCCGAACCAAATCAATAATCTGCTGGCCTTTCCGGGCGTGTTTCGGGGCGTGTTCGATGCCGGGGCGGTGAAGATTACCGAGCGCATGAAAGTAGCCGCCGCCCGGGCGCTCGCGAACCTCGTACCCGAGCCGTCAGCCGAGCGGATCATTCCGGATGCGCTCGAGAAGAGCGCGACTGCCGCGGTCGCGGCAGCCGTTTGCCGGGCCGCACGAGAGCCGGCGTAAATGCCGAGACGCTCAATAGATAGACGCTCTTAGAACCGCGACTCGCGGAAAAACACGGGCTATAACGCCCGTGTTTTTTGCAGCTCATTCCTGATATGCATCAGGATCTCTTGTTCGGCTTCGGCGGCCGTCTTTCCTTTGATGAAGCAGCGAGATTGCGTGTGTCCGCCCTCGCCATCCCAGCGCGCCGTCAGCGCGTCGGCATCGCGGCGAATGTCGCTTCGGATCAGGCAGCAGATGTGCCCGTCTTCGCGCTCGTGGATGAGCACGACTGTTTCGGCATCGGGCGAAGAAAGAATCAGATCATCGATGACGTCGGGCAGCGCCGTCTCGCTGGCGCCGGAAAGGGCGAAGTCTTGGCGTGTCAGCACGCTTGAAACAAGCTTGAGCGTCGAATCGAATTTCAGGCGGGCGAGCGCGCGGCCCCAGAGCCTCAGGACGGGAATCGTCTTCGTGCGGTAAAGGCTTGAGACGATCGTGTCGCGCTTGGCGCCGGCGGCAACGAGTTCGGAAGCGGCAGAAAGCGTTTGCGGCGTGATCGCGCCGGACTTGAAACTGCGGGTTTTGGAAACGATGCCGGTCAGAAGCGCAGTGGCTAGACCGGCGTCGATCGGGCGTTCCAGCTCCCGCAGAAGGCGGTAGACGACTTCGCTGGTCGATGCCGCCGTCGATTCGACGCTATTGATTTGACCGTAGCGCTCGTTAGCGATCGAGTGGTCGATGTTCAAGATCGGCGTTCGGAAGAAGAAGTCGGCGGCGGCATCTCGCACCGTTCCGAGAGAAGCGAGATCGGGCGTGTCGATCGAGATGATGAGATCGTGACGGTACTCGGTCGTACCGGTGCGCACGTGCTCGGCTTCGAGCGTGCCGTTCTTCGGCGTAAGATAGATGCGCAAAAACCCGTCTTTCGTTTCGTAAGAAAGTTCGCCGATGCGGCTTTTTTGCGCGTCAACGGAAATGACGAACGTGCGCAAGGCCGTGATTTCCGGACGCACCCGCTTGAGTTGGGGGAGAAAGGCGAGATGTTCCGGCGCGGAAAATCCGTCGCAGACGATCTCGCACTTCTTGCCCGCGCTCTCCAAGCCCTCCGCGAGCGCGACGGCCGAGGCGACGGTGTCCGGGTTCCAATCCTTGCGGAAGACGATCAAGGGGCGTTCGGCAGTTCGAAGCTGCTCAATGACCTGTTGTCGCTCGGTTAGCGCCATGCCGCGATATTCGGGATAAGAGAACACTGTAGCGCGCAGCATTGCGCGCGTCAAGAATGCGAGCTCGAAATAAAAAAGAAGGGAAAACCCTTCATTTCCTCCTATCCTGGGGTGGATAGAAGAGATGGTGTTCGATCAGGCTGGGACAGATGCCATCACCATCGTTGAGCTGTTTGTCCCCTGACATCAGCTAGCAGAGTTCGAGGGCGTTTTTATTGCCCTCACCTAAAGGCGCTGGATGCAACCAGATGGTTCCATCCGCACAAATTCGGTCGATCTTGACTGGGATATCCCGAAAATTTCCTCTGAACCCGCGTTGCAAAAGGGAGGCGGGCGGATTCACGCCCTTGTCGACGAGCGCTTCCCGCGCCCACTTCATCAAGAGCTCGCAAACCTGCTCTTCCCACCTATCTTCCGGTTGGAAATAGGATCGGTGACCAGAATCTACCGTCATTTGACATAAGAGCATCACCAGCGCCTGGGCGACCGGGCCCTGAATGAAGGTGTGATTCATGCTGGTGCGGACATGCTCCAGCGCGTACAAGAGGCGCCAATAGAGAATGGCATCTCCCCGTTCCTGCCAGAGCGTGCGACCCATCAACTGGCGGGCGCTGCGTACGTTCGGATCCGCAGGTGAGACATGATCAAGAAGGCCGTGTTCCCAAGCAATCTCGATCCAGCGCTCAAACGTTGTGCTTGGATCGGTCCTGGCCGTGGTTAGGCGCTGAAGATACGCGCCATGCCATCCATCAGCAACGGGACGAAGCCTGTCCCTCTCAGTCTTGGAAAGAGCGTGTGCCATCCCGTTCTCCTTTGTTCGTGTGGGGGTGATGACTGCGGACACTCTCAAAAAAAAGACCCGGATGTCAAGAGACACCGGATCCTCCGTCCCGTCACGGACAAACGGCTTTCGAGTCATGGTAGATCGCGCGCGGCCAGTACGACCAATGCGCACGGCAGAGCTCTGGCGCTCGCAGGATCGATTGCGAGGGTTTTACGAGCGTGCCTTCCTCGGAAACGCGAATGATCTCAGCAAGCACGCCGTAGTATCGAGATTGCCACGACGCGTAGGAGGCCGTGGCGAGCAAGGCGGAACCGAGCGCCAAGGCGACCCACAGCGGAACCGGACGAACAAAGAAGTCTTTCATATGAGCAAGGTCGTATCAATCCTCTTTGCATTTGTCAAAGAGGGCAAGGGAGTAAAAGAGGGACTGATCGGCCCCGCGAGGCCGTGCCGATCAGTCCAGGAGGTGTACGAATCCCGTGGCGCAAGCTTCGCCCAATGCCTTCAAGGAGCCGCTTTTCGCGTTCCATGGCACGTCTTCCGCTTCGTTCGAGTGGTATGAAACCAGAGGTTCGCCGCGCTCGTCGAACCCGGAAACGATTGTCGTGTGATTGAATAGGCTGCCAATGTCGCAACGGTAGCCCGTTTCCGGCCGCCGGAGCCGATAGAAGATAAGATCGCCGATTTTCAAGTCTCGCGCCCGGCGGGCGAAAACAGCTCGTCCGGAAATCGTCGTGAGATAGATGGCGAGCCCGTTGACCGTTCTCCAACTCACGCTGCTGCCCCACCACTCGCAGCTGTCCGTATACCACCACCCCGTATCGTCGTGAGCGGGGTTCATGGGCAACCCTCCGTACCAGAGGACTTGCGAAGCGAAATTGGTGCAATCCGCCGGGATTTTGACCGGCCTGCCGCTCGACAGTCCCCACCCCGCGCAATACGCGACCTCGCGGTTCGGGGATTTGGCATATCGGCGGACATAGTCGAGCGCCTTGGCGCGATCGTACCCGCGCCCGCTTTGCGCCTGCGGGGCTGCCGGTTCCCCGGGCTGCTTCAGGGCGCTTCCCGGGTTCGGATCCTCCGTTTCCGCGCGCGGTTCGATGCCGCTGCCGCGGTTGTCCGGATCTTGATCGAGGTCGATCCAGCTTTGTTCCTGGGGGATCGGTTCTTCGCTGCCTTCGCACCCGCTCGACGCGGCGAGGAGGGAAACGAGGTATGCACACGCGAACAGCGAGGCTTGGGACGTTCTTTCTGCGCACTTCTTCACGACAGGCTCCTTTGGGAATCGCTGGCATCTGCCAGCGATAGGGTCCTAACAAAACCGCTAAAATTCTGTCAAGAGCCTGACACTTTAACAAAAACTCCCTCGACCGCGTGTCGAGGGAGCTCTTTTTGCGTTTCGTTCAAAGTTGCAAGTCGACGGCGGAGGTATCGATGTCCTCATGTGCTGCCGCTTCCGGGCTTCCGGAAACGTGGGCGCGGCGGGAACCTTCCGGTTCGTAGATCTTCAAGTTCACGCGGGCGTTGTTTTTCGCGCCGACGATTTTGAGCAGCGTGCGGATCGAGCGCGCCGTCTGGCCCTGGCGGCCGATGACGTATCCCATGTCGGCCGGATTGACCTTGAGCGTGATCAGCACGCCGCGCTCGTCGATGGTGCGCTCGGTCTCGACATCTTCCGGATGACCAACGATACCTTTCACGACGTACTCGACGAATTCCTGGTCCAATTCTCTTGCCATACCTTATGCAGTGAATATAACGGGTTCAGTCGGAAGCCGCCGACCTCCATCAGCCTCCACCCACAGCATAGCAAAGAAAAAAGAACCCGTTCAAGAGTCCTTGCTGGGACGCGCCCTTCGAGCGGGCGTGCCTTTGATGCCTTGCATGCGGCGGAGAAGAGCTGACTTCATTTCGATCGTCTCGCGGCGGTGCGCGAGCGCCTTCCGCTCGTGAAAGAGCTCGTCGATTCTCTCCTGAAGACGGTGGTCGAGAGCGGCGGAATCTTTGCGTCCGGCCCCTGCTTCGGCATCAGATGACCAAGCCGCAAATGCCGCGTTCCAGGCAAGCGCTTCCGTATTCCAGGTTATGGCGTCGTTTCTAGTCTCGCCTTCGATTTGCGCGGAAGACACGGACGTGCCTTTCGGTAAAAGCTTCCAGGTCTTCAAGCCGAAGCACAAGCGGTAGAACTCGCGGAGCGAGTGCAGGCCGTAGGCCAGCGCTGTTGCGGCTGAGACCCCTGCGATAAGAGCAGGTGTTACCCAGGCGATGGCTGCACACAGCAGCGAGAGGCCGCCGGTGGCTAAAGTAAAGAACTGGTGTCTTTTTCGCAGCTCTAAGATGCGCGCAAGCTCCTTCGAACCGGCTTCGGGAATGTCCTGTTCTTGGATGGATACCAGAGGTGCTATCTGGGATGCTTCCGGCAGGCGATCCTCCTTTGAAAGAACGCTCGTAGCCTAGGGCTGGGACGACATTTTGTTAAAAGAATCCCCCTTGCGGGGGATTCTTTTTTACTTTTCCTCGGCGGTGACTTTGTGGGTCGGGTGCGCCTTGGTTTTTTCGCTTTCGATCGCCTTGAGATCGACGAGCAGGTTATGGACGGTGGCGGACGGTTGGGCGCCTTTCGACATCCAGTGTTTTACGCGTTCGAGATCGAACGCGATCTTTTTCGGCTTGGCGAGGGGATCGTACGTGCCGAGCTGTTCGAGTACCTTGCCCCACGGGTCGCGGGTCTTTTCGGTAACGATCAGGCGGTAGGACGGCATCTTCTTTTTGCCGACGCGAGAGAGGCGGATGGAGAGCATGATGTTGTGTCATCCCTGCGAACGCAGGGATTCATTACGTTGGTAGAAACGCGAGGTGAGAGCTTCCCGCGGTTCTGCAGCGCGAACGGGGGTACTATAGGGGATTGTTCGATGGACGTCAAGGCGCGCCGTTCCCTTGACGAAAAGGCGAAAGCGTGGCAAAAGGATGACGGAGGTGATCATGAGCAAAACGAGCTTGCTTGAGGAAACGCTCGCGGGGTATGGGTATGTGGTGACACGAGAGTGCCGAATGCCGATTGAGGAACGAGTCGGTGAGCTGCACGTGCATGTCATTTCGGGTTGCACAACGGCATATTGCACCGCGTGCGCGAAGCCTGCAGTTTCTCTGGAAGAGAGCGCATTTTTCGAAGATGAAGGCGGTCACGCCCACCTCGGGTTGAATCAGCTGTGCCTGGTCTGCCCTCACTGCGGTCTGATTTTTGACTGCAGCGGGAAGCAGGATGCCGGTTTGTTTCACCACCTGGTTTCAGAGGGTGAAAATCTGATCGAAACCGTCAAAAAGGTGTTCGAGGGAGCGCCTGAGGGAGAGCGGATCAGAAAGGCACTCCGCTTTGACTTGGGGCGACAGGAAGCCCTGTTGCGAATGATGTTGAGTTCCGTGCTGAAACAGTGCGAGATACTCGACAATAAGCCCGGCGGCGACAACTAGGCGGCTCTCAAGCCGCTTTTCTTTTTCCTCTTTGGGGCGCGCTTGCTTCTTGACAAAACGGTGTTTTTCTGCGATACTTCCAGCATTCCAAGGAGGGATCAATGAGCACCATCGACTGGCCGGGCACCGTGCTTCTCATCGTCTTCGTGCTGGGTTTCCTCGGGAGCTGCGCCTCCCTCGGGAAAAAAGCCTAACTTCAACCTCAGATGCGGCCGCAAGGCCGCATTTTGTCTCTGTTGACATTTTCGGGCGCGTCCTATACTTTGCGCGCGCGCAGCACGCGCGAGGAGAAGATGACATGTACTACTGGGTGATCGCTCTTTTGATTGTCGTAGGCTTGATGCTCTTGTTTTGGGGGTCTGGCCAAGGCCCCCTCGGAATGAGAATTGTCCTCTTCGGGATGTTCACTCTTCACGGGGAACGAGTCAGGATATGGACGCGCGCTGAGCAGCGCGATTTCGTGCGGTCCGAAATCCTCCGTCGCGAGCGGGAGAATCGGGAGCGGGAGAATGATGAAGATGGCGATGATCGCGAGGACAAAAAGAAGGATCTCTCCGGCTACGATCTTTTCGATCGTCTCGGCGGTGCCGGTTTCGTGACGCTCGATGAGGCGAGGGGTCCGCGCCTCGCTGACATCGGAAAGATCGATTATGAGTCCACGGAGAAGCCGTGCCCTTGCTGCAATGATGGAGCGATTTACCTTCTTTTCGAGATCTTTGCAGAACCGGAACAGCCCGGCAAGGTCGGCTCCGTAGGCCGGAATTTGCTTGGGAATGTATGCGAATACTGCGGGCATCGGCCTCAAGAAGGTGAAAGCACGAGACCTGTCGGGGTTATCGGTCCCGTGATCGGGGATGGCGTCAACTTCTTCGATGTTCTGGAGTATTTCAGAGAGCTCCGGAAGCCGAAGACCAAGCCCGAAGCGGCGGCTCCTGAAGTCGTCGCGACGGCCCCGCTTGGAACCGATCAGGCCTCCGAACCCGACGCCGCTGGTCCGGATGGACCGGACGGTTATAGCGCAGTTGTCTAACGCAAGACCCCGCACCGTGCGGCGCGGGGTCTTTTTTCTTACACGGAAACGGTTTTTTGCCCCCGGATGCGTTCGGCGTCTTCAAGCTGGAGCGAGAGGACGCTCGAGGTCGAGTCTTCGCCCATCGTCACGCCATAGAGCACCTGCGACTTCTGCATCGTATAGCGATTGTGCGTGATCACGAGGAACTGCGTCTTGTGGGAGAGCTCGTCGATGATCGCGGCGAAGCGCGAGGCGTTCGATTCGTCGAGCGCCGCGTCGACTTCGTCGAGCACCACGAACGGCGACGGGTTCGTCGTCATGATGGCGCAGATGAGCGCGATCGACGTCATGGCACGCTCGCCTCCCGAGAGGGAGTGGATCGATTTCACGCGCTTGCCGGGAGGGTTCGCGTAGATCTCGAGGCCGAGCCAGGTTTCCTTCGGCGCGGAGGTGGCGCCTTTCTTTTCTTCCTCTTCGACGCCTGCCGCCTGCTTGGCGGCCGCAGCTTCCGCCTCAGCGACTTCGTCCTCGTCCTCTTCGCGCTCGATCTTTTCGAGCGAGGCGGAGCCTCCGTCGAAGAGCTGCTTGAAGAATTCTCCGAAGTACTGGTTGATGCGGCGGAACGAGGCGTCGGACTGCTTTTTGATGAGCACGTCGAGTTCCTCGATCATGACGACCAGGGACGCTTTCGTCTTGTGCAGGTCTTCGACCTGGCCGGAGAGGAAGTCGAAGCGGTCTTTGATTTCCTTATACTCGTCGACTACGCCTTGGTCGATCGAGCCGATGGCGGCAACCTGCGTGCGCAGCTGGTGGAGGCGGGGGGAGAGGGCTTGGGCGTCGACCATCTCTTTCGGTTCGGCGGCAAGCGCGGCTTGGGCTTCGTCGCCCATCATTTCGCGTGCCTCGCGCTCGATCGTTTCGCGGCGCGTTTCGATGCGCGCGCGTTCGACGCGGTGATCGGAGAGATGACGGTCGAGCTCGAAGAGTTCCGACTGGAAACCCTGCATCTTGCGCTGGATTTCGAAGAAAGCGCCTCGCTTTTTCGCCTCTTCCTGCCCCCAGCGCTGCATCTGGTCTTGAAGGTCGGTCAACGTCTTGCCCATTTCGGAGATGGCGACGAGCGTCTCTTCAAGCTCTTTTTGCATGGCGACCGGAACGGCCGGCTCTTTCTTTTCCTGCTTCTCCTTGTGTCCGGGTTCGCGCAGTTCCGAGAGAAGCTCTTCGATTTGCTTGCCGAGCCTTTCGAGATCGCGCGCGGCTTGTTGGGCCTGCTCGAGGGTCTTTGCGCTCAGGATAGCGGCGACGAGTTCGTCGTGGCGCTTCGAGATGGACGAAACCTCTTCGACGATGCGGGGGAGCGGCATTGGCAGCGCCGGAGCGTTGGCTGCCTGGGCCTTCATCTGCTCCATGCGGATCTGGTTCTTGAGCTGGATTTCCTTTTCGCGCAGGGCGTTGCGCTTCTCCATTTCCTTTTCGTATTCCTTCTGGAGCGCGATCAACCCGTCGGACTTCGCTTCTTCCGTTTCCATGCCGGCGAGCTCGGCACGCACAATTTCGATTTCCTTCTCTTTCGCCTTGCGGCTTTCTTCGACAAGCTTCGTTTTGGCGTCGATGGCGGAGAGCTCTTCGCGGATCTGTTTCCACTGCGTGCCGAAGTAGAGGATCGAAAGATCCTGGAGCTCTTTTTCCAAAGCAGCGCGCTCTTCCAAGCGGCGGACCTGGCGCGAGAGCGAGCGCATGCGCGGCTCGATTTCGGCGAGGATGAGTTCGGCCTGTTTCAAATTCTCTTCCGAGGCGTCGAGCTTGCGCACGGCGGCTTCTCGTTTCAGCTGGTATTGCTTCACGCCGGCGGCCTCGTCGAAAAACTCCTTGCGTTCTTTCGGCGAAGCGACGAGGATCGCGTCGATCATGCCTTGGCCGATGACCGAGTAGGTGCGCTGGCCGAAGTTGGCGCGGGCGAGGAGCAGGATGACTTCCTGCAGCTTCACCTTGTTCTTGTTGATGAGGTATTCCGATTCGCCGTCGCGGTAGATGCGGCGCGTGATGACGACTTCCGGATATTCGATGTCGTTGCCGCCCGCTTCGTTGTTCAGGCACAGCGAAACTTCGGCGAAGCCGGAGCGCGAGCGCTTTTCGGAGCCGCTGAAGATGACGTCTTCCGACTTTTTGCCGCGCAGGAGCTTGAGCGATTGCTCGCCCAAGACCCAACGGACGGCGTCGGCGATGTTGGACTTGCCCGAGCCGTTCGGGCCGACGATCGCGGTCGTGCCGCGGTTGCCTTCTTTCGGGGGGAGGAATTCCAAGACCGTGCGGTTCGCGAACGTCTTGAAGCCCTGCATGTCGATGCGTTGGAGATACATGGGGAAAGTCGGCTAGTACCTTCATAAAGTACCTGTAATCCCTTGACGTTTCAAGCGGCGGAGGCGATGCTGAGGCCAGCACCTTAGACAAGGAGGCGTCTCATGATCAGCAAGCTCCGGGACGGCAACGAGGACATGGTCCGGGCCGTCGGCCTGAAATTCGATCTTGAGAAAGTGTTGACGACCGCTCTTGGAACCGTGCGAAACCTGATTGGCTGGTCGGCCATGCGGTTTCCGGACTGCGCGCCGCCGACGTTCGCAAACGTGCATGAGCGGGAACAGCGCCTGTTCGGCGACGAGGGCTACCAAGAGATCGCCGCGAGCTTCCGCGAGGCCAGGCGTCAAGCATATGACGTGACCGACTACCACTACTTCGTAGGGTTCGGTCCGTTCGCGGCGTATCTGCACTTGTTGGGCTTCGAAGCGCTTTTCGGCCCGGTCAACAATTGCCAGACGACCTTCGGGTTGAACTGGGAAGACCTCGACCCGACGCCGATCATGCTCATTCGCATGCGCGAGCGCGCGGAAATCGAAATCGATCGGCGGCATCGGGAGTTTCTCGAGCGCATGCTCGGTTCCCTTCGGGACAAAGGCGTTCAAGCGGAGTGCTGGGAGCGGGCAGGAATGCAGTTCTTCGGTCTGCGCTTCCCCCACGAAGCGTTCGGACAAGGGCAGGGCGTGATCCGCATCTGCCGATATCTCGAAAGCGAAGACCAGAGCCTTCGGGAGGAAGGAAGATGATCCGCTTCATCACCCCCACGGATTTCCCGGGCATGGTCGTGGCCGAAGGGCCGCTGTACGACAAGGACCGCGTCCTCGACGTCGGTTTCCGGATGCTGCGCGCGATGCATGAGGCGGTGATGGCGCGGAACCCGGGCGCGAGATGCGTCTCGACCGTGCCGGAGCTTCCATCGTGGCAGTTCTTCAACGATTCGATCGAGCGCGCGATGCGCGAGGCGATGTCCGAGCTCGGGAGCGAATTCGATATCGCCGCCGACGCCTGCACGCTCGAAACCTGGCCGTACCAAGCGGGCTTCTCGCCGCTCGGTTCGGAATCGCTGGTGCGGCGGGAAGCGGACATGCTCACGACCAACGGTCATGAGCCGTCGGCGCTGGATGCATCTCCGAGCTTGAACGTCATGCGCAGCATCATCGACAAGAACGGGGTTCCTTCCGAAGGACTCCTGAAGCTCATCGACTCCGTCCTGCCGCGCAAGAGGCGAAAGGCCGATCGGTCTTCTGTCGATTCTCCTGTCAACATCGCCTTGCAAGAGGAAGACCTGCTCTTCTTCCGAGGCGCGTGGGCGCCATTCACGGACGAAGGCGTCGGGCTCGTATTCGGCACGCTGCTGATCCAAGCCGTGTTTCCGCACGCGGTCTTCGGCAAGGGCCGCGGCCCCGTTCGGATCCGCGTCGCCTAGCCCGTCATTCTTGACGGGTTTTCTTATTGACAAAATCGGAAAAAAAGCGTACGTTCGACCAAACCCATGAAAGGAGAATACGCATGGGGGATCCGTACAGACACGAAACGCGCCGGCTTTCTTCCGGCGCTCAGCTCTTTCATCTTGAGAGGAGCGACCTGCCTTGGATCGGAGCAACGTTCACCCTCATGGCTGGGTGCATGCACGATCCCGTCGGTAAAGAAGGCGTCGCGCACGTGCTCGAGCACTATCTTTCTGGCGGTAGCATAGGCAGACTCCCTGCCATGTCTAAGGAAGAACTTGACGATTGGATCGAAAAGCACGGAATGTTGGCGTCTCTCGGAGAGACAACACCATACTGGTCGCGCTACGAAGCGCGTACGTTAGTCGGAAACACCGAAGCGCTCATTCAATTTCTGTCTGACTTGGTGTTTCGTCCAGGTTTTGACAACTCCATCGAGCACGATCGCGCTATCGTGCGTGCCGAACGCAACGATTGTTTATCGCCGCGCAGCCTCCAAGTGTCTCCCGTCATGAATCAGCTGTACTACGGCACGCACCGCCGTGCCACGATAACAGGACTTCCTGAAAACGACGTGCTTAACGCTATTACGCAGGAAGATCTGCTCGCGTTTCATCAACGATACTACGGTGCGCCAAATTTGCGCATCGTTACGATCGGGGGAGCATCCTTTGATCAAGTAGTTTCCAGCCTTGAACGGAATCTGCCAACGCGGACACACCATTCTTTCGAGGCTATCGCTTCGATTCCGCCATTGCCGCTTGAACCATTCGGCACGAGAGTGCA
>CAYMBC010000002.1:0-38042 GCA_964388605.1 uncultured Gammaproteobacteria bacterium | reverse complement strand
CGCTCGAAAGAAATTTTCCTCAAGTATTCGATCGGTGTCAGACCGTCCGGAATCTCGTAGATCGGGAAGTTCCACTTGCCGAGCTCGAGCTTCACGTCGCAGCGTTCGACGATGCGCGCGTTGTTCTCGAGCGCTTCGGGAATGTTTTTGAAGGCTTCTTCGATTTCTTCCGGCGACGACATCGAAAGATCGTTGTCGGCCGTGACGGTACGCTCGCGGTCTTCGAGCGTGCGGTTGTCTTTGATGCACAACAGGAGCGAACGTGCCTCGGCTTGCTCCGGTTTCAAATAATAAACATTCCTCGACGCCACGACGCCGATGCCAAGCTCTTTGCCAAGCGCGATAAACGCGTCGTTGGTTTCTTTCTGCGTCGGACTGTCGGGCTGGTGGACGAGCTCGAAAAAGAAATTGTCCGCGCCCAAAATGTCGCGGTACTCGGTTGCCCGTTCGCGCGCCTTTTCCATGTCGCCATCGATGAGCCACTTGCCAATGTCGCTGCGCGGCCCGGCGAGCGCGATCAAACCTTTTCCGTATTGACGGAGCAAATTGCGGTGGATGCGCGGGCGGTAGTAGACGCCGTCCAAGTACGCGACCGAGGCGAGCTTCATCAAATTCTTGTAGCCTTCCATCGTTTCGGCAAGCAGCACGAGGCGCGAGTTCTTGTCATCGATGCGATGACGCTTCAAGTCGATCGTCTCGACCGCCACAAAGGCGTCGTAGCCGATGATCGGCTTGATCTCCGCCTTGTTGCACTCCTGCACGAATTCGATCACCCCGAACATGTTGCCATTGTCCGTCAGCCCCAACGCCGTCGCCCCCTGCGACTTGGCAAACTTAACCAGCTTATCCACCTGAGGCAGCGCCTCGAGCAGCGAATAATGGGAGTGGGTGTGGAGGTGGGTGAAGCGGGGGGGCATGTCTATTGCAACTACCCGCTCTTCTCCTTAAGCAGACCCACCGCATTTATCTTGATGCCTAACTTGTCGCAGAGACGCTGTCTTTCCGAATAGGTAATTTTAAACTTGTAGAGGTAATCGACAATAAGAAACCTGAGGACACGCTTTGCCATGTGGTTGCCAACGAGATCATTGTCAAATTTTAATATTTCCTTTATATCCAACTGACTTTGAAAATTGAGCTTTACTGCGATGTTAGTTAGTTTCGCAGCAGGTGTGTCGATTGTGACAGCCACTTCTTCACTTGTAATAAAAAGGTGCTTTGAAGCAAGACTGTCGCCCATTTTTTTTACGAGCGCCATCACCAAGATCTCAGCAGATCCAAACACGATTTTTTTTGCCAAATTCCCCTTATCGAAGTCTGTTACAAGTCCCTCATCTTCGATTAATTTCTCTATCTCCTTGCGGATTGCAAACTCGTATTCCTTAAAATCTCTCAACAACGCTGAGAGGGCACGAAAACCTAACGTGTGCAGGTTGCTCACTAGCTCAATCTTGCGAGCAGCGTTAAGTGAACCGTAGTGATTTTTTGAAATCTGGCCGAGTATTTCAATCACTTTCAAGGAGAGGGTTACTCGTCCCAAAAGATCTATCGGCTCCTCATATTGATCACTTTTTTTATTTTCGCTGGGTTGTTTTGCATTTTCCGCATGATCACGTAGCTCAAGGGTCCTCAGTCTATGTTCATTCGGATCCTTATCATCAATAAAAATCTTGAGCTCTTCGCGAATCAAGTCATTAAAATCAACAAGCTCCTCCTTAGTCAATGAGATCGGCTTTTCATCTTCAAATAGTACTTGCGCTTCTTTTATTACCCCGCTAATAATTGCGCTATTTTTTGTATGGTGAATCAGAAATAGCAGGATGTTTGCATTATCATTTTTAAATAGCCCCTTCGTAATTCTATTTATCTCTTCAGCAGTCTCTGGATTTTCAAAATTATCAGAAAGATATTTGGCAACGAAGAAGTAGTAATAATAAGTTTGATTGAATGAGTACTGATCAAATTCAATTTTTAGAATTTTCGCGTTTACCAAACGAGCGTGCACCGCATCAAACTGATTGCTTAAGCCCATGCTCTTGCAGTAACTCTCATACTGACTAGGCATCGAGGATACGTCGATGTGGCGTTGGCCGACCGAGTAAAGCCGGAACGCGAGAAAAGATAAGTAGGTATGATAAAAATCAATTTCATCTGGCTTCACCTTAGCTTGCCCCAGCGCCATGTTTATCAAGCACCGGTACAGTTCAGCATAGGAACTCCCCTGCAATTGATCCTGGCCACCCGTCTCCAAAAGTTGGAGGATGGTAAGAATTTGCAGCGGGTGAGCCGTCATAAAATTCTTACCAATCACCACTTCTAATTTTGTGGAAAGCTCGTCTTTCTTACTGAAAAACCCCTCTTCGTCTACTGCTTCTGGATTACCGGCAATTGCCCACTTCTCAATCAATTTGTCTCGCAGAACGTAACCAAACGGTTTAATACGGAAAAGTTCATACGATTCATATGTTTTCCTAGTCTCGTTCCTCGCCAATGTTTCCATCTCAATAGAAGCATCTGCAAAGATGTATATGTTTTTAAAATGCGCATCCAGCATTGCCAAAAGAGACTCTCTGTTAGCAGGATTCCTAATACCTAGCTGGTGAAAGTCGTCAACAATAAGCAAAACCCTTTCGTTTTTAAGAAAGAGACCCTGAGCGCAAGATTCTAAATCCTGTTCGTCAAGTTTATACTGTTTTTTTAAGGCTATTTTAAGGATGGTCAAAAACTTTTGATCGTCAGCATATTTAATATCCGCAGCGTTAAGATGAATAGGTACTAGGCCTTTTTCATGAATATCGCGTTGAAGTCTCTTTGCCAATAAGGTTTTGCCTGACAATGGACCGCCAAAAATAATGCACTTTTGGTAGACCCCACCGAGATTAACTAGGATCTCAGCATTAATTGTTGGTTTTTCTTTTTCTTCAATAAATTGAAGGTCCGGATAGACAAAAACGTCTGAGGCTCTGAGTTGATCTTTCTGCGGGTGCATGAACCTCACTCCTAAATCATCAATCTCATGAGAATATGCGGGTTGCAGTGGCCAACTAACAGCGATTTGTCGTCCCGCATCACGTTTCTGCACCAGCTCTTGCGAAAAAACTAAATCAGCCTCATTACGAGATGTGATGGAATGAATGTTTAGAAAGTCAAGATTGCTCAGCGAAGTATCGGTGCTCGCTATTTTTTTAAGGAGATCTTCATCATTAACTAATGAAGCATCTCTGGCATTAAAAAGAATGGCGGCGACAGGTGTACCACTCTTCTTATATTGAAAAGCCCAATATTCACCGTAGTGAGTTAGGAGCAAGAATGCATTACCTATTGCGCTTTGACTACCAGCAAAAGTAAAAGCTCTTAGCTGGACGATCTCTGGACTTTGTACAACACCTGAATTAACAAGCGCATGTATTAGCTTGTCAGGGGTATAGAAGGCGTAGCGATGCGAATCATTGCCAGTATTGAATTCTTCAACAATCCCCTTAGCCTCTTTGTTCAATGGCGAAGTTGAAATCAACCACGCCTCTTGATAGTCACGATTTTTTAAAATACCTGAAAGCTTCCAAATGATTTCGGAATCAATCTTTGTGTCTCTGTAGGCCTTGCATTCAACAAAAATTTTTTTTGTTACAGAGACGTTGTGTCGACACGTTAAATCCAACTCCATACCGGTACGCCTTGTGCCGCCCTCAACGCTATAATCCTGTGATAACAAAAGTTCCTTGGCAATTTTTTCTAATAAATCACCGCGATCTGTCTGGTTCCTATTTTTTTCCACCGCTACTTCGATATTAATGTCACTGAAATCTCTGAGCATAGTCATCTGTTATCTGAAACCGATCCACAGCGTACCGCGATTTTACTCGCTTTCTGGCGAACAGGTAAACCCAATCTTTGCAAGGGTCTCCCCCTATGAAAAAAGACCCCGTTTTGGAGCTTTTTTGTGAGGGGCGATTTTCGAGCCTTTATTGGTGCCTGGTACTAAGAGGCAGCGTACCCGCAGCTTATAGGAGGAGGGGTGAACGGGCGATTTAAGAGAAATTTTGACACTTTTGCCTATGAGAGTTTCCTTTTGTAGCACTTTGAGAATACTGAGTGCTTATTGGCTGCAGCCGGCTGACTCTGCGGCTGTAGCCAACGAGCAACACTTGACATTACCAGTTTTTTACACCATACTTTTCCAGTCCTTTTGGAATATATCGTTCTTCCAGAAATCTTTACAAACAGCAGAATTCTTGCTGAACGGCACCGGTAGAAGCGACGGTTTCATGTCATTCTTCTCATGCCGTTCATCAAACAAGATGATGATCCGGTACTCAATCCGGACATTCGCCTAAAATGAGAGCGCCTAGCGTCACCTGCTAGTCCGCATGGTGCGGAGAAAGGGAGATGGTGTTGCACACGTGCCTTAGCTTGCAGAGATGTGAGCAGCGTGCAAAGTTCAAGAGGAGCACATTTCAATGGATCAAGTCGATCGAGGAAAGACCCCTGTGTGCCGCAGCTTCAGCCTCAATATCGAAAATACCGAGAGCTACAGGGGGCAGAGACGCGGAAACCTCATCACCCCCGTACCCGTCCCGAGTACGGTGTGCCGGGTAGACGAGTTCATCAAACTCATCTTCCCCAATGCCGAGATCGAGCATCTTGGTCGCAACGAGATGGTCAAGGTGATCTACCGATTCAACCCCACAAGCCTGTTCTTCCAAACGGTGCACAGCGCGTTCGCGGCTCATCATCCGCTCGCGCTTCGACCCGAGGTTCTCATGCACCTCATCACGAGCACCATCGCCGAGACCGTGAAACGCCACCCCGAGGATTACCGCCAACTTTTCACGCACTCCGACGAAAAGCGACTCATCGAGGTTCGGCACGACGGCCTGGTGAAAGGTGATGCGTCAAGCCACTGGCATGAGGTGTTTCCGATGTTCAACGCAGGCCTCCGAGAGAAGGTTCCCACTCGCATCATGGACCACATGTTGCCGATCTTCTCCACGGCGACTATCGAGACAGACGCCGCTTTGATGGTGTCCTTCATGGACGCCGCGAGCAGGTTCTACGATTACAAGACATACACCATGTGCGGCATCCCCGAGATCCGACTCCTCGGAGCCCCCGAAGACTGGCGGAAGCTCGAGAAGTCAGCAGCCAAGCTCGCCGAGACGTTTTCGAAGCACCTCAGTCTCTACTTCCGATACTTGCTCCCGGTGCTCGGCACCCTCGCTGACCAAGCGAACGATGCGCCCCAGGACGACGAGTTCTGGAAATCGATCTACAAGTTCGAGTCTGTGTCCGGTACCGACACCTTCAATGGCTGGATCACCGCCTTCTTGAACTACATCCAGACGCCGGAAGTGAATGGAACGAAGTACACCCAAGCCAGCAAGGGCGAACTTGTACAGAAGAAGGACAACCTCTTCGACTGGATGGACAAAGGGGATAAAAAGATCTGGGGCATGAAGGGTCTCCCCTCCGGCTGCGCACCTTCGCACATCTCGGTCGCGCCCTTCATCTGGGACTACTACGGCGAGCAGATCGACATGATCTTCGCTGGCGGCGTACTCGGCATCGACAACGAGGATGGCTATCTCACACCATCTCTCTCCTACGCTGTACTCCGGAATGTCAGCTAGAGCTCTTGCGAGTTCGATACTGGTAGCGGAACCGGCCAAGCTCTGCTTCGCCCCCCATACGCGCCCACATGTGACGAAAAAGCCTCCGACGTGATGATATACGTCGATCTCGCTTCGCTTCGTCCCGCCGGGTGCTTTTTCTTTACCAAAGGAACAAAAACTCCCCTTTCGGGGAGTTCCTGTTGCCCTGGCGAGATACCAGATGCGAGCATTGACTGAGGTTACTGTACCTAAAACGCTCATTTTCTGTCAGACCCGGGTGGTGGAGTATCCGTACCTGGCACCAAAGGGACAGACTAACGTTAAGCCGCTTCATCCGCCACATCGAAACGCGCGCGGTTGTCAGTCATCCACTTTTCCATGTCTTCCTTCGTATGCGACGGGTCGTTCATGAAATCGGCATGGGCTTCCCCGTAATGAGGTTTGAGCGCCTCCATCCAGGCTTCGAACGTTTCGCCGCTCGCTTCGTATGCGCACAGATCGCAGGCCAAGGTCTTCATAGATATGTCTAAGCTGGGTTATTTGCTCGCTTCGACGAGCTTCTTCTTAAAATCTACGATGCAGTCGTTTTTATCAATCGATATCCCCTCCTTTTTGTAGAGCGCCAACCTCTCCTCCCGCCGCTTCGGATCGATCCAAATCCTCCCGTCCGCGTAGACGATGCGGTGGTACGGAATGTTCTTCACCCCGCGCTGCTCGGCCTTCCACAAAATCGAGGTGATGCTTTGCGAGGCCATCGCTCCCCCGCCGGCGGCGCGGGCGAGGCGGCCGTAGGTCGTGACGCGGCCTTTCGGGATCGAGAGAGCGAGCTCGACGACACGCTCGCTGAACAGGTTTCTCTTCTTCATATTTGGAGTGTATACAAAAACTCCCCTTTCGGGGAGTTTTTGTTCGGCTTTCGCCGAGGCAGCCAGGCCTGATACTGCGTATCATATACGCTTGTTACCGCAAGTTTGCCAACCTGCGGTTGAGAGATCACCGATGCGAGCACCCTTCCCAGCAACACGGCCTTCGCATGCCACCTGAAAGTTTCGATTCGGCTTTTTCGAGTCGGGTCTTCCGCGTCTCGGCGAGCTTGCCGGAGGTGATCCAGCAAACCCATTCGTTCCGCGCGAGCGGCGTGATCGTCTCCCAAACCGCTTTTGCTTTCGAAGAAGCGGCGAGCATCTTTTTTACGTCGGCGGGCACCGCATGCGGCACGCGCATGTTCGCGCTCTTTGGCTTCATACGCGCTTTAGAGCCCCTTCAACTTCACGAGCCCCTTGTTCTTCACGATGTTCTTGTAATCCCACTGGATCTTTTTCGACGCGGCGAGCCAGCGGCGCAGCGGGGCGAGTTTGATCTCCTTAGCGTCGGCATAACGCGCCTCAGCGGCCTTGAAGGAACCTTCCGGTTCGAGCCCTTCCCCCTTGAACGACTGGCCGCTCCAGAACATGAGGCGCATGCCGTCTTTCAAGCGGTGGTAGCCAACGATCGGGTTGCCGTCCAAAAACCAGACAGGGCTTCCGTGCCAGATTTTGCTTTCGGCTTTGGGCAATGCCTTGTCGATTTCACGTTTCAAGAGATCGCAGATCCCCTTGTCGCCTTTCAGTTGTCCGCGATTGTAGGCGGCGATGGTCGTAAATTTCGCTTTCATAAAATGAGATATTAGGCGCGCAGAATTTTCTCCATGGCTCTCCCCTTTGCTAGCTCATCGATCAACTTATCGAGATACCGAATCGCCTGCATCGTCGGGTGCTTGACGTCTTCCACCCGCACGCCGCAAACGACGCCCTTGATGAGCTTCCGCGCCGGGTTAAGTTTCGGAGCTTTTGAGAAAAACGTTTCGAAGTCCGTCATCTTCTTCAACTGGCCCTCCAATCCTTTCTGCGTGTACCCCGTCAACCAACGAATAACCTCGTCCACTTCAGCTTTCATGCGCCCTTTTTTCTTGGCTTTGGCGAGATAGGCGGGATACACCTTGGCGAACGGCATCGCGTAGATTCGGCGCGTTTCCATGTTACTGGTATTGAATGAAGGACGGCGACGGCGTAAGATCCAAAACTTCTTTCGGCGTCAGCATACGCGAACCCTGCCACTTCACGTCGTTCTTATAGAACAACTTGAAGCCCGTAAATTGCACGGGTTCGGATGCGACGTACGCTTCGTAGCTGCTGATCTTGTTGGATATGCCTCCCCAGCCGTCCATATCCATCACAACCTGCACTTCCGGCAACGGAACGATCTTCGACGCGTTCGTGACCATCGGTTTGGTGTAGCGGTGGACGACAAGCACCTTCGGCGGAAGATTGTTCGCGCGCACGAGCTCGGCAAGATAGTCCGCCGCGGCGTTCACTTCCCAGGCATCGACCGTGCCGACCATGAGGCCCGGGCGTACTTTGCGGCGCAGCATGGCGAACTCGGGATCGATCGCGAGATGCACGTTCGGCTTTTTGAGATACGGCTCGAGCGACTTCACTTCCGTCATGACGTCGGAGAGACCGGCCTGCACTTCGAGCACGACAATTCCGTTCACCTTCTCGGCGACGGCGAGCGCCTTGTCGATTTGGTCATGCGGCATGCGGGCGCGGTACTTCCCGTCTTTGCCGGCACTCCCCTGCGCAACGATCGCGATGTAGTCGATGGCTGGAAGCACTGGCGTTTCCGGATCTGCCGCTTCCCAGGCGGCGAGTTCCTTCTTGAATTTCTCAAGCATGATTTCCTCGGGATACTCCCCCAGGACGCCCATGCCTTTGGCGTAAAAATTGCCGTAATACGCGACGATGCGCTTGAACGGCAGGATCGCATCGACGTTCGGATACGCCGCCTTGGCCGGCCAAGCGAGGGCGTCGGTATTCGTCGCAGTTTCCGGCACATGCGCCAAGCGGCGCAATCGGCGGTCGTACTCAGCGCTATCCAGCATAGGTTCTGCCGTTTCTGCAGGTTCCGCATCCGGAGGGAGGGCACCTTGTCCAAAACGCAAAACGACGAACATCCCGACTCCCAAAAATAACAGCACGCCGCAGGCGAGAATCAACGCGTTCCGATGTCGGGGCTCAAGAGGACCAGTCATAATATACGCTGAAACAAGTCCGGTTCTTTCACCAGTGTAGCAGAAAAAAGAAAAAACGCCTTTGACGGAGACAAAGGCGTTTTTCCCTCCCCCTGTTCTCATCCCAGAAGGGCGGCGCGAGAGTTCCGTACGATGTTATTTTTTCTTTCCGCCTTTCGGCTTCTTCTTTTCGCGTTGCTGGGCGTTGTTCCCTTTGGCCATAAGAGAAAATAAAAACGTGACATCACAAGTATACACGAAATACCCGCGATCTCCCATGGCCAACGGCGGTAAAAAAACGAGGCTCGCGGGCAGACGCCCAGGAACCTCATGCATAACGTCCGGTCTCGAGAGCCGTCGTCGGATCGCATCCATCCAGCACCGCTTTCGCGATCGCTTCGCCGATCGCGGGCCCGTAGAGGCTGCCGAATCGTCCGGGGTCATCGACAAAAATGATGCGTGATGCCTCGGGGTGACGATCAATGCGAAAACCTTCATCGGCGGAGTCTTGGAGCATCCTCGTTGAGGACCCCAGCAATCTTGCCTCAGCCTCTTGAAGCAGCTCGCTTTGGATCTCCTCCCAGATCCAAGATCTTCTCGTTTCGTATTGATCACCAACCGCGTCGGCTGGACTGGAGGGTGTCTTGCATTCGATGACGTACTTGCGCACGTGGCCGATCTTGGGACCGATCGGATGGATGTCGACTGCTGACACGCCGCATGTCGAGCTGGATGGCAAATTCAATTCGACAGCAGCACGACACTCGAGAAGAAAGCGGTGCCAGGCGTACAGTTTGACGCCAGGCCGCGTTTCTCCACGACGTTTATTAGCGCAGATGATCAGGTAGCGAGCCCGATGCTCGACCTCATCTGCCGTGGTGAGCCAAGCGTGACTATCCGTGCCGCGGAAGCCTTCTGCGTGCACACCAAGAAGGCTCGCCCCGTCTACCAAGGCCAGAGCGCGCTGGACAGCACAATAACGCTTAGGTTCGACGGTCAGCACGGCTGTCTTTCCTGTTTCCCTCAGGATAGAAACCCCGGTTCTCTCGGCGAAACCTCCAATGATCTCATGGGTGCGAACAGCCAACTTGCGGATTCTGCCCTCGCTGCTCGAACCCGCTTCGCCGACCCTCACTACCGTCGGAATGCCGTCGATGGGTTCTTGGCAGCGGCTTGGGACGCCGAGAACGGAATGGCCGGCATGCGAGAGATGGTGAAGTATCGAGCTGCCAACCGGGCCGAACCCGACAACGATGGTTTCAGGTGCTTCTTGCATGCTACAACCTCCTCTGAAATGAGCGAGGAGAGGCTAGCAAAAGGATAGACCTTTGTCAAGATGGCTTGCGAAAGAAAAAACCCCGGCAAGAAGCCGGGGTTTTTTCTGGCTCTTTTAGAGAACGGCGTCCTTCATCGCTTTCGCGAGGCGGAACTTCACGACGGTCTTCGCGGCGATCTTGACCGGCTGTCCGGTGGCCGGATTGCGACCCATGCGCTCCTTGCGGTGCATCTTCACGAGTTTGCCAAAGCCCGGGAGAACGAATTCTCCCGCCTTCTTAACCTCGGTCTCGGCGAGCTTCGCGAGGTTCTCGAGGTACATGCCGGCGTCCTTCTTGGACAACCCGCTCTTTTCGGCCATCGCAGCGACGACCTGGGACTTGCTCATCTTCGCCATATAGTCTCTCTGTGGATAAGTCTTATTACGCTAGAAAGTATAGCAACTCCTGGCGCAAGAGCCAATGAATATCGGCCTTTTTGTCAATTCCCCTCCGGGTTCACATCAGCGGCTCGTCTTGAACCCCCTGCTCGATCGCGTCCTGGTCTTCGCCATGCTCGGAACGGTCTTCAACGATCTCTTTCTCCAGCTCAGCATCTTCTTTCAGGTCGCTGATGTCCGGTTCGGCCGGCTTGCACCATTCGTCAAAACCGCCAAGCAGGAATTCCACGTTCGTATAGCCCTTGTTTTTGAGATGTTCGTACGTTTCCGGCGCGAAACCGCGCTCTTCTCCGATGACAATGACGTATTCATCCTTGTTCGGCACGACGCCGTCGATATTGGTTTCAAGCTCGCGCAACGGCACGTGGATCGAGCCCTCGACGTGACCGGCCTCGTAATCGGCCAGATCCCGAACGTCGATCAAAACGTGCGCTTTTTCGCTCTCCTGAATCTTCCTCAATTCCATGCAGCTGACCGCCGGAAGCCCGTGTTGCGTTTCCATAGGGGTAAAGTGAGTCTTCGACCAAAGAATAGCAGTTTCTCGCCGCATCTCAAAACCCCTCCCGTATGCCGGGAGGGGTTTCGGATCAATCGCTCTCCTCTTCCCACTCTTCCTGAATCCGTTTTTTGACCTTGGCTGCTTTTTTCTTGATCCGTTCAGCGGCTTTTTCCATCCGCTCCGACGCTTTTTCCTTGCGTTTCTCGAGATAGCTGCCGAGCATTTTTAATCCGGCCGCGGCGATGCCAAAGCTGCCGAATGACGCCTCGACTTTCTCGCGCACGGCGCAAATCGCCTTGTCGATCGCGGCGATCTTGTCGCGAATGTCTCGCATTACGGAAGACGCGTCGCGCAGCATGCTGATGACGTAATACAGCGCCCAGCAGGCGAAGGCCGTGAAGCACAGGGTGCAGAGCGCCAGGACGACGAACAAAATGTCTTTCGATGATTCGATGACCATATCCTCCGTTATGGCTTCATGCTATCACGATTGGAGTTTCTTGGCGAACTCGGCTTCGCGCATCTGCCATTGCTCGATGACCTGCGCGTACTGCACGAGTTCCTCCGGATCTACTCCGGCGTTGTCGAAGTCGGCTAAAACGGGTTCGAGCGCGGCCACGCCGGCTCTCGCCTCGTCAACGAGCGGCTGCCACTCTTCCGCGTCTTCGCCTTCCTGCATTTTCTCCTCGAAGCCCATCGCATGCTCGCGCAAGCGTTCAAGCGTTTCCCGGACTTCGTCGTGCTGGCGCTGGATGAACTCGTTTCGGGTTCCCATAGATACGAAGGATTAAGAGCGGACTTCGGCTCCGAAGTCGTTTTTAAGTTTCGCACGGAGCGTTTCAAGGACACGATCGACTTCCTCTGCCTTGAGTGTTCGGTCGGGAGCGGCGAATTCAAGATGATACGCCATGCTCTTCTTGCCGGCGCCGAGATTTTCGCCTTCATAGACGTCGAACAGTTCGACGGAAACGACAAGCGGGTCGGCGTTTTCCAGTTTGGCGATGATGGAGGCATGTTCTACATGTCGCTCGACGACGAAAGCGACATCGCGCTTCACGCGAGGGAATTCCGGAATCGGCGCGTAGAACTTGGCCTCGTTGGCCCAAGAAGCCAGCATGGGGAAATCGAGGCTGACGGCAGCGACGCGGCGATCGATGCCGAAACGGCGCAGGAAGTTCGGATGGAATTCCCCGAATCCTCCGAGCATCTGGTCGCCGATCTTCACGACGCCGCTGCGGCCAGGATGCCAGACGTCCGAGCCGCCTCCGCGCTCGAATTTTGCTCCGCGGACGCCGAATGAATCCAGCAGCGCCTCGACCACGCCCTTGATCGCAAAGACGTCGCGACCGTCCTCGTTCCGGCTCCACGCAGCGACGACAAGACGCGGAGTTTCAAGCGGCAAATCGCCCTGGCGCGGGGTATACACGTTAGCCAGCTCGAACGCGCGTCCTGCCACCGCTTCTTCCTGGTTCTCGGCGATGACTTTGAGCAGGCTGCCGATCAGGCGGTCGCGCATGAACTCAAATTCTTCCGTCAGCGGGTTGTTGATGCGCACCATCGATTGCGCGCCGCAGCTCGATTTCTCGGCAAGGTCTTTCGACACGAACGAGTAGGTCATGAGCTCGGTGAAGCCCCAATCCTTCAAATGGCGCTTGGCGCGATCTTCCCAAACGAGGGCGCGGTCCGGCGCGGCGAGCGGAAGGCGGCCTTCCGGCATCACGGAAGGAAGATTGCCGTAGCCGTAGACGCGAGCGACTTCTTCGACCAGATCGCGCTCGCCTTCAATGTCGTGGTCGCGCCAGTGCGGCACGATGACTTTCCACGTCTTGGCCGTTCCGGAAACTTTAAAACCAAGATCTACCAGGATCTTTTTCATTTTAGCGGCGGGAATCGAAACGCCGATCAGTTCCGCGGCGCGGTCCGGTCGGAACGGGAAGACGAGCGGCTCGTAGGCAGAAGCCCGAGCATCGACGACCTTGGAAGCGACTTCGGCTCCGGCGAGTTCGGCAGCCAGCGAGGCGGCGCGGGCAAGAGCGACAGCCGTGATTTCGGTCGATAGTCCTTTTTCGTACAGCTGCGAGGAATCGGAGTGCAGATTGAGCGCGCGAGCCGCGCGGCGCACCGAAACGGCGTCAAATGCCGCCGATTCGAAGACAATTGTCGTCGTCTGCTCGGTCGCGCCGCTTTCCTCGCCGCCCATGACGCCCGCGATCGCGACCGGGCGCGCCGCGTCGGCGATCACGAGTTGGCCAAGCTTGAGCTCGTACGCGTTGCCGTCGAGCGCCTTCATCTTTTCCCCCGCGCTCGCTTCGCGAACCGTGATTTTGGAACCGGCGAGCTTTTCATAATCGAAGACGTGCATCGGCTGTCCGAGCTCGAGGCGCACGTAGTTGGTGATATCGACGAGATTGTTGATCGAGCGGACGCCCGCAGAAGCGAGACGTTCTTTCATCCATGCCGGGCTCGGGCCGACCTTCACGTTCTTCATGACGATCGCCTGGTAGCGCGGGCACAGTTTTTTCGCCGCGACGGAAACCGAGAATGGGAGCGGTTTCGCTCCCGCCTTCATCTTCGGCATCTTCGGAGCCTTCCAAGTCATGGGCGCGCTCAAAATCGCGGACGCTTCGCGCGCCATCCCGGTCAGGCAAAACGCGTCCGGGCGATTCGAGGTAATTTCGACGTCGAAGACGACGTCGTCCATGCCAAGCGCCTCGGCGAGCGGCGTGCCCGGCCTGAACTTCAAGGGCGTGAGATCGACGATCTCTTTTTCTTCTTTTTTCGGAAAACGATCGAGCAGCCCGACTTCGTCGGCGCCGCAGATCATGCCGTAGGATTCGACGCCGCGGAGCGCCGTCGCTTTGATTTCCACCGGCTCCCCTTCCCCGTGCCATTTCACCCAGGAGCCGGGGAGCGCCACGGCAACGAGCTGTCCGGGTGCAAGATTCGATCCGCCGCAGACGACCTCCTTCACCATCGATCCCAAATCGGTTTCGACGACGCGCAACTTGTCAGCGTTCGGGTGCGGCTTCACGTTCACGATCTTGCCGACGACAATGTTCGCCAGCGCCGCGCCTTGCGGATGGATGCGTTCGATCGACGGACCGGAAAGCGAAAGCCGAGCCGCGAATTCCTGCGGCGTTTCTTCCAGTTTCACGTACTGCTTCAGCCAATTGTAGGAGACGAGGAGATTCATACTTCTTTGTCATTCCCGCGAAAGCGGGAATCCAGTTCATTATGGTGCTGGATCCCTGCTTTCGCAGGGATGACACAGCATCATTTTAGCTTCACGAGCACGATGGCGGAAATCGCGAAGGCGACGCCGAGCCAGTTCCACCAGGTGAACCTATCATGAAAGACGATGACGCCGGCGATCGCCGCCGTCATGACGCCGATGACGCCGAGGAGGATGATGGCGCGCGAGAGCTCCATGCGCGAAAGCGCGAACATTTGGAAGATGAAGCCCGATCCGGAAATCAGGAAGGTGAACGCGAAGGCAGGATTCAGGAAAGTGCGGAACGAAAAGCCGAGATTGCCAAGCGCCTTCTTCTGGAACACGTCTGCCGTGGTATAGAGAAGCTGCGCGACGAGGAGAGCGAGGAAAGCCGCCATATCAGAACTGTTGAAGGAAGCGGAAATCGTTCTTATAGAGCCTGCGGATGTCATCGATCTTCACGCCTTCGCGCATCATCATCGTGCGCTCGACGCCCCAGCCGAAAGCGAAGCCGCTCCATTTCTCGGAGTCGACGCCTCCGGCCTTGAGGACATTCGGGTGTACCATGCCGGCGCCGCCGAGCTCGAGCCAGCCTTCCTTGCAGACGCGACATTTGGCTTCGCCGATCTTGCCGGCGCCGCCGCAGAGATCGCAGGAGATGTCGATTTCAAACGAAGGTTCGGTAAAGCGGAAATGGAACGGGCGCAAGCGCGTAACGCGCGTCGGCCCGAAAAACTCCCGCGCGAAATGATCAAGCACGCCCTTCAGGTGCGTGACGGAAACGTTCTTGTCGATCATCAAGCCTTCGAACTGGTGGAACATCGGCACGTGCGTCACGTCGCTTTGACGGCGATACGTCTTCGAGATGTTGATCATGCGGATCGGAAGCTTTCCCTTCTGCATCTCGCGCACCTGACCCGAAGAGGTGTGCGGCGTCAGCACCATCTTGCCGAGCTTCGGGTGCTCGGGAGCGTCCATGAAGAACGTCTCCCATTCGTCGCGAGCCGGGTGATCCTTCGGCATATTGAGCGCTTCGAAAGCGTACCAGTCCCACTCGACTTCGGGATAGCGCACGCGCGTGAAACCAATGCGCGAAAAAATGTCCGTGACGGCCGCGACGGCGTCGGTGACAAGGTGGAGGTGCCCTTCGGGCGGGCGCGTGCCAGGCGCCGTGAGGTCTATCCATTCTTCGGTGGCAAGCTTGCCGAGCTTTTCGGCCTCGAGTTCTTTTCTGCGTTCGGCGAGCGCTCGATCGATCGCGACTTTCGCTTCGTTGGCGAGCTTGCCCATTACGGGACGCTCGTGCGAAGCCAAGCCGGCCATCCCTTGCATGAGGGCGGCCATGGAGCCTTTGCGTCCGAGGTATTTGATTTCCGCAGCCTCAAGATCTGCCGCATCTTTTGCATCGGCGAAGGCCGAGATCGCTTCAGTTTGAAGCCGTTCAAATTGCTCTTTCATACGGGTACTTTAAGGCAAAGACGCGATTTTGTCGACTTCCCTTTTCGTGAATGCGCCGTTCTCGTGTTTTGCGTACGCCGAGGGCAATCGCGAGAATCAATCGCACCCTTCTCCATGGCTTTCATCGCGGAAGAAAGAAAGCAGGCAGGGCAAGACCGGCTCAGGGAACACTTTGCCCTGGCGCTCGAGGCGCTTCCCAGTACAGCCGGGGACCCGCTGCCGTCTTCAGCCATTTCCCGCTCTTGATTTGATCGGCGAATCCCTTTCTCTGCCGCGCCAAGCGAGGCTGATCGGGCGCTGACACGCGAAAAGCCGCCTTCTGGCGGTTTTTCTTTTTTAACTCAGACCCACCAAGCTTCCGAGCGCTTTCAAGATCTGGTTGCCGTAACGGGAAAGGTCTTTGGCCGTCACGACCACAACGAGGCCGAGCAGCAGGAAGAACGCGATGCGGTACACGATCGCCTCGACGACGGGGCGCACGGAGCGCCCGCGCACTTTTTCAATCACGATGAACAGCAGGCGGCCGCCGTCGAGCACGGGGATAGGCAGGATGTTGATGACGGCGAGGTTGATCGAGAGCAGCGCCGCGAATTGCAGAAGATACGAGAAGCCCAGGCGCGCCGCGCGTCCGGTGAGAACGGCGATACCGACGGGTCCGGAGAATTCCACATCCGTCTTTTGGCCGACAAACAAGCCTTTGAAAAGATCGGCAAAAGACGACAGGATTTCTTTCAGGTAGAAGCCTGTCGCCTGAATCCCCTTCCCGATCGCCGAATACCAAGGATGCGAAACCGTCGCCGCCTCGATCAGGCCGACGCCCATGACCCGTTTGCCAAGCGTCGGTTCAAGCACGGGATCAAGTTCGGTCGCGAAGGTTTTTTTTCCACGGCGAATGTCGATGCGTACGGGAGATTCGGAAGCGTTGATGAAGGCCTGAATATCTTCGATCTTGTCGAAAGGCTTCCCGTTGATCGCGAGAATGACGTCGCCAGCCATGAAACCAGCCCGTTCAGCCGGGGCGCCTTTCAAAACGTCGACGATCTGTACCTGGCGATCGCGCACGCGGGCGCTGGACGGGACATCGGTCGCCGCCTGCGGCATGCCGACCATAAAGCCGACGGCGAAAAGGAGGGAAGAAAGGACGAGATTCATGAACACGCCCGCGCACGTGACGACCACGCGGTTCCAAGCCGGCTTGTTAGCGAACGCGGCAGGGTCCTTGCTGTCCGAACCCTCTTCTCCTTTGACTTTGACGAAGCCGCCGAGAGGAATCCAATTGAAGCTATAAAGCGTCCTGCCTTTCGTAAAACCAAAAATACGGGGCGGGTACCCGAACCCGAACTCTTCCACGTCGATCCCGAAAAAACGCGCCGCTAGAAAGTGTCCGAGTTCATGAGCAAGCACGAGCAGTCCCAAGACGATGATGAACAGCAAGATAGTCGAACCGTGCGTAAAGAGGGTTTCCATGATTATGCGGAAAGAGTTGCATGAGAAACGGCGATCTCCGTACCAAGCCATCTGGCGCCGAGCTCGGTGAAGGCCGGGGTTGGATCGGTGGTGAAATACGATGCGCAGCCCCCGCTTGCAAGGGACGCGGCGAACGCCGGATCTCTTGCAAGTGTAGCACACAACTCACGCACGACCGCCTCGGCGGAATCGACGAGCTTCACGCCCTCCCCTGCCGCCGCGGCAATCGTCTCCTTCAAGATCGGGTAATGCGTGCAGCCCAAGATCAAAGCGTCGATATCGGCCTCGCGCACCGGCGCCAGATATTTCCCGACGATTGTCGTCGCTTCCGGCTGATCGATCCATCCTTCTTCGACCAGCGACACGAGCAGAGGCGCCGCTTTCGAAAACACCTCGATCGACGGATCAACCTCCTTCAAGAGGCGCTCGTATACTCCGCTCGCGACCGTGGCGCGCGTGCCGATCATGCCGATTCTTTTTTTCTGGGAAACGCGCGCGGCCAGCCGTACGGCCGGGCCCACGACTTCGAAGATCGGGAGTCCCGGGTGCCCGGCGCGCAGGTGCTCGGCAGCGAGCGACGAGGCGGTGTTGCAAGCGATGATGATCGCGGTCGCGCCCTTCCCCGTCAGAAACTCAACCGCCTCTTCGGAATAGCGGCGGATCGTTTCCGGGCTTTTCGGGCCGTACGGCGCGCGGGCCGTGTCGCCCAGATAGACGTACGACAAATCCGGTCGTGCGGCGCGAAGCGCGCGCACGACGGTCAGTCCGCCGATTCCTGAATCGAAGAGTCCGATCATATTGACAGTGTAGCCTAAACCATGTCAGTCTCGAACCGCAAGCGCGCGCTTGCGAAGGAGCTCTCATGTCGTCTTCAGCCGATCTTTACTACGAAATGCGTCGCGCGGCACAACAGCCGCTATTGGATCGAAAGGAAAGACTGATCGAGAAGCTAAAGTCCATCCCGCTCTCCGCGTTCACGTTCGAGCATCTCAAGGATCTGACGGATATCGCGAACGCCGAAACGCTCAACTACAAGCTCGAACTGGCGCTCGGCCGGATCGAAGCGGTTCTCGCAAAGCCGTCGCGGCGCGGGAAGAAGCCCGGCAAGAAGCCGGGAGATGCCGGCCGTCGGAAGAAGCGGTGAAAGCCTCGCGCGTTTTTAACAACTCCCCTTGCGGGAGTTTTTTTCATGCAAAAGAAAAACCCGCATCAGTCGATGCGGGCATCAGAATTTCGACGGGACGAAGCCGTACGCGCGGAGGAGTTCCGCGGCCATCTCGGCCACGAGCGCCTCCTCCTCGGTCGCGGACGGCATATCCTTGCGGATCAGCTCCGCGGAAGGCCTGCCCTGGGTCGGCGTCGTGAGACGGCAGAACCAGGTCTCCCCGACTTCCGGATACGGCAGAGCATTGGGAGGGACGTACGTCATGCCGCGATGGTGTGCGACCGGACGCCCGCCCACCGAGGACTCGAACGTGAGACGCGCGACGTTGCCGCGAGCGATCTCCTTGCGGAGAGCGGCCTCTTCGGCCTTGATGCGCTCCGCTTCGGCACGCCAGCGCTTCAACTCTTCGAACGCAGCCATGAAGCCGTCGAGATCGCGGACCGTCGCGGGGATGATGTCATCCGTGCGGCGCTTCGCGTTGATCGACGTGAAGTGCTTGCCCGTCCAGCTGCGCCAGTTGAGCAAGCGCGTGTTCGTGTGAAGCTCGACGCGACCGTCGCTCTTATGCACGAGAACGCGCGCGACTTCCTGACCGCTGTCGGTCAAGAGCGTCAGGTAGACGCTCGTAGACCCCTCAAAGAGCAAGCGGCGCGGGTCGTGATTGTGATAACACGTGTCCGACAGATCGTGTCCGCACAGCGGGCACGTTCCGATTTCCTGCTTGATCGCGTCGCGCGCCAAACGCCCAAGCCGCTCCGTTTCTCCCACAACCTCTTCCTTGCGCGGCATCTCGGCGTATGAGGCCGGGCTCGCAGGAACAGGCGCGGGAAGCGGCGGAAGGACCGAAGCGGTCGGACGGAGGTGTCTCTCCAGATCATCATCGCTGAGCCTCTCCGTCAGATCCATCTTCAGATCGCGCTTGAGCGCATCTTCGATCGACGAGACTCCCTCCAAGCGCTCGCAATAGAATCTCGTGAGCTCCGCCGCGGAGGGCGGAATGAACGAGACGAAGCGAGTGCTGAAGTTTCGGATGGACCAGATGTTTTCGTTGACGTCCGGATGCCAGCTTCCCAGGGTATGGATACCCGGCAAGCCGTCATGGCGAAACACGCCGCCGCCGTGCGACGCAACGATTTCCTGCACGATCGGTCCGAAGACCATCGGGCCGCGAATATCGTCGTCGTACGCGACGCCGAGGCGGTGCCCGCGCCATGAGATGCCAACTTCGCAACAGAGCGTCGGCGGCTCGGCAGTGCCATCGACGTAGTAGCGAAGCGGCGTCCGCTCCAGCTCGCCCTCCGGGATCAGATCCCGCAGCATCGGCTGCGTGACCGCCTGCAGCATGCGCGCGTAGGCCTTCGTCGTCTCGACGATGCCTGCGGCAACAAAGTACTGGGGAACACGCTTGAAGAGACTCGAACTGGGATGAATGAAGACATAGTTCGCCGTATCATTGCGGAGATACGCATGCCCCCTGCCGCCATTATGTACGAACAGCCGGGACATAAGTCCGGAAGCCACCGACAATCCGATCTTGTGCGAGTCACGATCGTTCGATCGTTCGATGCCGAACTTCTCGAGCAAGCCGTGGATCTGACGTTCCGTCGCGAGCACATCTTCGATCGCGCGGCTGTGCAAGAAATTCTCGGAAGCGAACAAACGGCGGTTCGGAGCGTCGCGATACGCCTCGACCGCGTTCAGGACCGACATGAAGTCGGAATTCGGGTTGCGGAACTTGGCATGCGCCCGATCCGCCTCCCCCTGTTTCTCCTGCGGCCGAACGAAGACGCTGCGCGTCGCGAAGCTCGCGGCGATCGTGACGACCGCCTCGACGCATCCGTGCACGCGCGCGCTCAAGACCATGCGGGTCACGATGGGCGGCAGCGGAATATGCGTCATGAAGCGCCCGTCGTCAGTGAGGTTTCCCTCCCCGTCGATAGCGCTGATGGAACGCAGCGTGTCGCGCGCAGCGGCGAAGGACTCGCGCGACGGCGCGTCGAGGAAGCCGAAGCTGTCGATCATTGCGTCGTCCATCTCCATCGCCTTCATTTGTAGGATCACCTGCTCGATGCTCGAGCGGAGGATCTCCGGCGGCGTGAAGGCATCGCGACGATGGAAGTTGTCGCGCGTGTAGAGCCGCAAGCACAGCCCGGGCGCGGTGCGTCCGGCCCGTCCGGCGCGCTGATCGCACCCGGCACGGGAGTGCTCGACCGCTTGCAGCGATGACATCGCGGCATGCGGCAAGTACGCCATCTGCTTGATCAGCCCGGTGTCGACCACGGCCGTCACTCCATCGAGAGTAATCGACGTCTCGGCGATGTTGGTCGCCACGATGACGCGGCGGCCGCCACGGACGAAGACGCGACGCTGCTCCTCCGGCGACTGATCGCCGTAGAGCGCGCGGATCTCTACGCCGAGTTTCTGCTCGGCGAGCTGGCTCGTGATCTTGTTGATCGAAGCCAGGTCCGGCGCGAAGACCAGCACGTCGCCCCGCGTGCGTGTGAGCGCCGCCGAGACAGCCGCGATGGACTCTTCGATCACGTCGTAGGGCATCTCTTCGAGATACTCGATCTCAACCGGATACTGCCGACCCTCGATCCGAACGATCTTGGCGTCGAAGTAGTCGGCAAAGACCTTCTCGTTGAGCGTCGCCGACATGACCACGACCTTGAGGCCAGGGCGCTGTTCCAGCGCGCGCTTGACCAAAGCCAGGGTGAAATCCTGGTTCATGTTGCGCTCGTGCATCTCATCGAGTACGAGCACGCCGTACTGCTTGACCAACGGGTCAGCCTGCAGCTCGCGCAACAGGATGCCGTCGGTCATGAACTTGATGGCGGTCTTGGGAGAAAGGCGCTGGTCGTGCCGGATCTGGTAACCGACCTTTACACCGAGCCCGGACTCCATCTGTTCGGCCACGTAGGCCGCGACGCTCATGGCCGCGACCCTGCGCGGCTGCGTGACGCCGATCAAGCCTCCCTTGCCGAACCCCTCCTCGAGGAGGAAGCGCGGCACCCAGGTCGTCTTGCCGGCGCCGTTGTGGGCAGCCAGCACGACCACTTGGTTCTCACGAATCGCATCCACGATCTCCCCGCGTCTCGCGAGGATCGGTAGCCGCTCTCCTTGCATCGGTCTCTCCTGTGTTCCGTTCGGGTTGGTTTTTGCTTGTAAAATGAACGATTCCCCCGCCCGAACGGCCTTCGGAGGAACCGCCGATAATGGAGGAAAAAAACCGTTTTGTCAAGGTAATGTTACAGGTTTTGGAAAAAGAAAAACTCCCGATCTTGCCGCAGACGCGGTTACTTCGGGAGCCGATGCGCGATGTGTTCGAAGCGGAAATCCCCCGCGTGCTGCCCCTCGGGAAGCACGTAGGCTTGCGGACAAGACTCGAAGCCTTCCCGCGGCGAAAGCCTGTGCGGAATCGCCACGACGCTCATCCCGGCGGCGAGTCCGGCGGTGGCACCGCAAACGGTGTCCTCGAAGACAATGCAACGGAACGGCTTCGCGCCAAGACGCTTCGCCCCCATCAGATACGGAGCCCGGCTTGGCTTGCGAGCCTCGAGCCCCTCCGTATCGGCGGTGACAATGCAGTTCGTTCGGAAGTACTTCCCAAACCCGAACTTGGCGATCGCGAGCTCGGCGTGCCGCTGGCTCGCCGAGGTGATCATGCCTATAGGCGCGCCGGTTGCAGCGCACGTCTCGAGCAACTGCATAGCGCCCGGCATGAGCGCCATCTCGTCGGACAAGCGTTCGCGCAGTCGAACTTGCAACTGCCGATCGAACTCCTGCTTGTCGACCGAGAGACCGAAGAAGCCGAACACGACACCGATCTTCTCATCCTCGGGCAGACCGATGATCTTTCCGTAATCGAACCTGGAAAAATCGCAGCCGTATCGAAAGAGAATATCCGACCAGGAGTTGCGGATGGGCACTTCCGAGTCGATCAGCGTCCCATCAAGATTGCAGAACAGCGCCTCGATTGCGGGAAACAGGGTGGGGATCAAGGAGCACCTCCATCAAGCGGTGATAAGCGAGACCAATTCCTGTTTTTTTCGTTCCATCAAATTCTCGGTCGCCGCTTCGACATTCAACCTGAGCAGCGGCTCGGTATTTGACGCGCGAATACTACACCACCAATCGGAGAAATCAAAGCGCAAGCCGTCAATCTCGGTAACCGTTGCCGCTTCCGGCTCGAGACGCCCGCGAATGGCGGCCATCTTGGCCTGCGCGTCGCTGACTTTGAAGTTGATTTCGCCCGAATGCACGTAGCGACGGAAGGGCGCGACCAGTTCGGAGAGCGTTTTTTCCTGGCGCGAGAGGAGCTGGAGCACGAGCAGCATGGCGTAGTCGGTATTTTCGACGCCGCCGAAATCGCGGAAATAGAAATGACCCGAAAGCTCGCCGCCGAAGACGGCGTCCTTCTCGCGGACGATGTGCTTGATGAGCGCGTGGCCGGTCGGCGTCATGAGCGGCACGCCGCCGGAAGCCTTGATTTCTTCAGGTGCGACGCGGCCGCAGCTCACATTGTAGGTCGCGACTTCGCCTGCATGCCCGGGGAGCAGCACATGCGCCAGCATGGCGATGATTTCCGACGCGGAAACGACCACGCCCTTTTCGTCGACAAGCCCGATGCGATCAGCATCTCCGTCGAGCGCGATCCCGACATCGGCGCGCGTCTCCCTGATTTTTGCCTGCAAATCCTTGAGCGTTTCCGTCTTGAGCGGATTCGCTTCGTGGTTCGGGAACGTGCCGTCCGGTTCCCAAAAGAGCGGATGCACCTTCACGTCAAGCCGCTTGAAAATTTCCGGCAAGATGACGCCGCCCATGCCATTGCCGGCATCGACCGCGACCGTCAATTTTTTAACGGACTCCGCCGGCACGAGCTCGAACAGGCGGCCGAGATATTCTTCCGTGATGTCGGTTTCGATCAGCGTCCCTTCGGGCGCGTCCGGAAATTCGTTTTTTTCGACAAGCGCTTTCAACGCTTCCATGCCGCTCCCCTTGCCGATCGGCATGGCGTCGCCGTGGACCATTTTGAAACCGTTGTACTCCGCCGGATTGTGAGAAGCCGTCACCATGATGCCGGCGTCATGCAAATCGTATTCGGCGGCGGCGTAATAAAACATCGGCGTCGAAACCATGCCGATATCGACGACGTCGGCCCCCTGCTTCAGGATGCCGCGGGTGAGCGCCGCGAAATAACCGGGCGAACTGCCGCGCATGTCGCGCCCGGCGACGACGACTTTGGCTCCGGTGTGCACCACGAAGGCGCGCCCGAGCGCCTCGCAGAACGCGTCGTCAAAGTCCTTTCTGACAAGTCCTCGGATGTCGTACGCCTTGAAGATGGAGGGGTTGTAGTCCATGGAAGTTCGTTACGCGTCAAACGCGCTTGTTTACGAGGCCTGTCGCTAGACGAGGTCAATCGGGAGGGTGAAATGCTCCTTCTCCGAGTCGCCGCGCTCATCGCGAATGACGCTCCGGGCGGCATCTGATCGTGCGAGCGATTCGGGGCCGTGGAACCGGATTCGTATGAACGCAAGTAATATGCGCGACCATCGATGCTGCCTTTGGGGAACTCTTGCACTTTCGGCGTCTCGCCCGCGTGCCGACGGGTCACGATCCGCGCGTCGCGCGTCAACGGCACGGAAATCTCGCCCTTCATCATCTTCAGATACGCTCGGACCGCTTCCGCCGCCTGTCGCTCCTCATCGAGGTCCGCATACCCCGCATCGTGCGCCGCGGCGGTTTTTTTCAAGGCGAGCTCCAGTTCCACCGGTGGCGTATCCTCGATGACGAGATCGAGCTCGCCTTCATACAGCGGCGCCTTCGCGATAAGGGCGCGGAGCTCGTCGTCCGTGACGCCTTCGCGCTCGGTACCGAATTCCATCAGGTAATGCATGAGGCGCCCGACGCGCCCGTTGCCGTCGTCGTACGGATGAATGTAGTTGACGGCTCCCCCCATCGTCAGTCCGGCGAGCCGCAGCGCCACTTCAGGCGTCGCGCTCTCGTCCGCCAAGATCTCGCGCACCGCCGCGAAGGTTTCCCGCATCAACGGATCTTTCATCTCCCTCGGCGGAACCGCGAGCATCGGCGGCGCACTGTGTCCGTACCCATAGGAAATCTTCTTGCCACGCACGAGCGAATTCACGTATCCGAGCATCTTCTGATACTGCTCGTCCGTCAGGCCGGCGAACAGCTTCTTCCTTTCTTCCGGAGTCTTCAGGCGTTCCTGGAGACCAAGCTTCTCGAGTCTTCGCGCACCCATACCGCCTTCGACGATGTCGAAGCGGTGGTCCGATTCGACCACCCTGGCCTCCTGGCACGTCGCGCATTTTTCGGGATCGTTGCCGTGCGGACACATGCCGCCGGACGATACGCCAGGATTTTCAAGCCCTTTCATAGTGGTCGCGATGCGTACGCGCCTTGAAAAGGCTGGAGATGTAGTCCATAATGGAGCCATCTTACACTACACGCCGAAAAAAGCATCACACACTATGGGAATGGGACTCTACATCATCCTCGGCATCATCATCCTCGCCGGCCTCTGGCTCTGGTCCGTCTACAACAGGCTGGTCACGCTGAACATCCGAACGGAGGAAGCCTGGTCCGACATCGAGGTTCAGCTCAAGCGCCGTTACGACCTGATCCCGAACCTTGTCAACGCGGTGAAGGGCTACGCTACGCACGAATCCACCGCTTTCGAAAACGTGACCAAAGCCCGTGCGGCCGCCATGGGCGCCCAAACGCCGGGTGCGCATGCTCAGGCTGAAAATACGCTCTCGCAAACCTTGAAGTCCCTCTTCGCGGTTTCCGAGGCCTACCCGGATCTCAAAGCCAACCAGAACTTCCTCGATCTGCAGCACGAGCTGCGCGACGCGGAAGACAAGATCCAGGCCTCCCGCCGCTTCTACAACGCCAACGCCCGCGACTTGAACATCAGCATGCAGGTGTTCCCGAACAATTTGATCGCAAACTCGCTCGGCTTCAACAAACGCGAATTCTTCGATCTTCCGGACGATCACGAAGCTCAGAAAAATATAGAGGTAAAATTCTAACAACAAAAGCCGCTCGCTCGGGCGGCTTTTGTCATGCCTTCTTGAAGAAGCTGCCGCTCCATTTTCCGCGGCGCGCCTGTTTCCCGTACAAAAAAAACGGCTCTGAACAAGCCGTATGCGAACACGAAAATGGATCTAGTTCTTGACCATGTCCAGCAACTCGTCCAAAGAGCACGCGCGAAGCTCGGTGGCAGAACCTTGCGGCGCCGCACCTGAAACATAGATCGACAACCAGCGCAGGTCTTGAGGAGACAGCTCGAGCAATCGCAGCCGCTCAACGACACCTTCTCGCAAAGAAGGGACGCGCTCGAAAATGCACCAGAGGTCGCTTTCTTTCACGCCATCTTCTGCATCAAGAAGCTTCTTGGCCGCTTCTTCCGCCACCGCATGAAGCTTCTTCTCGGACGCCGCATGAACGAGCGCTAATAAATCCGAGCGATCGAGCGGGCGCTTGAGAAGCGCCCTGCAAAGCTCTTCGCAGAGAGCTGGGGCTCGTTCCAGCGCCACAAACAGGGCCTTGGTAGAAACCTTCTCCCTGTCATCCAGAGGACCCATCCGAGCCAAAATCATTTTCTGAAATTTTGGGCGCGCGCGGTGAATGAGGCAGAGCAGATCATGAAATCGAAACGTGCGAAGAATGTGGTCGATCGCGGCTTCGTGACCTTCACGAAACGACCCTAGATACGAGAGCGCTGCCCCGACGTCGCCGCCTGTTTGAACCAAGATTTTTCTCTGCACCTCAGGTGCCATGGCAGGCACTCTCTTGGCCACGGAGAGCAGCATCCAACCCTTTGCCGATGCATCATTCAAAATGGCTCGAGCCGCCTGCTCGCGCAAATCCGGAACATGCTTGAGAATGCAGAGCCAGTCGTTCAGCAAAGGATCTCTTGCCATGAGCTCGTCAGCGGCCCATCTTTTCAGATCCTCGAGGCCATGGGCGACAATTCGTTGGAGATCATTTCGATCATATTCCAGTCTCCGCCGCTTGATTTCCGTGCAAAGAGCTTCCAACATTGTTTCTCCTGCGATGAGAGTTCTCACATTCGCAAAACGCGCCCGCGTTGTCAAGAGAGGCATGGAACAAAAAACCGGCTCGCATGAGCCGGGCGACAGAATGAGAGCGCGGTTAACGGGCTTCGCGCGCCAAGACGGCAGGCAGGATCTTGCCGTCGGTCACGACATGCATGTGGCCGTAGTCCGCGTCGACCGCCGCGACGCACCGCGCCGCGGAGTACGGCCCGAACAGATCTGATTTTCGCTCGCACAAAAGCTTGTTCCCGAGCGCGAGCGTCCGGGCAGACCTCGATTGCGCGCCGACGAGCGTGAGGCGTCGGCGCTTGGATGCTCGGTACCAGTTCTCGAGCCGACGAGCCGAATCGTTATACAGCGCATCGAGGACGATGACGTGCCGCAAGCGCGCCTCGCCCAAAAAACGAGTAACCGTGCGGATACCCGCGCTATGCGCGACCGCGATCACAGGCACCGGGAGCGCGAAGCCGCTCCGGCGACGCACGAACCGCAGCAAGGCATCGAGCGATCCCCACTTCACCCGCTGGCCGGGACGAACAGGACTATCCACCGCCACGAACAGGGCGTTGAGTCCGCTCTTCGAGAATTGGTGAGCCAGACCGTGAGCGTACCAGAGACAATCGAGATAGCCGGCTTGCGGGCAATGGTCGCCGCCGAGGCGGAATCCATGGGCATACACGACCGTCACAGCCGTCTTCCGGTCGAAGCCTTCGGGGATCCAGACATGGACGCGTCCGTGATTGCCGGCTTCATAACAACGATGCGTTCCGGCCTCTTCGGCTGCCGGTTCGACAGAACACGTCTCTGCCCGAGCGTTCGGACGCCACGCGGTCAAAACGGCAAAAACGACCAAGAAAGCCCGAAAAACGAACATGTTTCCTCCTATTCGGAATGATCCGATCAGAGCCTACCTCTTTCACTCAAATTTTCAAGACGCCCCCTCGCACCTCTTCGGAAACCGGCGTTTGTCCCTTCCTTAGAGAAAGGGTAAAATAAGGCCATGTATTCACAGATCACTTCCAACAAAAGAAAGAGCCTTTTGCTCATCTTGGCGTTCCTTATCCTCGTTCTCGGTTTGGGCTGGCTGCTTGACGCGTCTTACGGCTCCGATGGCGGCATTCTGCTGATTGCGGCGGCCTATGCCTCCGTAACGACTCTCGTCGCCTACTACGCCGGAGACAAAATGGCTCTCCTGGCGTCCGGAGCGGCGGAGATCACAAAAGAAGACGCGCCGGAAGTATGGCGGCTGGTCGAAAACCTGTGCATCGCGAACGGCCAGCCGATGCCGAAGATCTACCTGATCCAAGACCCCGCCCCGAACGCTTTCGCGACCGGGCGCACGCCCGAAACCGCCTCCGTAGCCTTCACGACCGGCCTCCTCGCGCGGCTTGATCGAACGGAGCTGGAGGGCGTGGCGGCGCACGAACTTTCGCACATCAAAAACTACGACACCCGCGTCATGACCATCGTTGTCGTCCTTGTCGGCGTCGTCGCGCTGATGTCGGACCTGTTCCTGCGCTCCAGCCTGCATGGCGGCAGCGACGATCGCAAGCGCGGCGGAGGAGTCCTTCTCGTGATCAGCCTCGTCGCCATCGTGCTCGCGCCGATCATCGCCAATCTGGTGAAACTCGCCGTCTCGCGGCGCAGGGAATATTTAGCCGACGCTTCCGGATCGCTCCTGACCCGCTACCCCGAAGGCTTGGCGCGGGCGCTCGAAAAAATTTCGAGCTACCAGGGACCCCTGCAGCGCGCGCACTCCGCGACCGCGCACTTGTATATCGCGAATCCGTTCGGATCGAACGGCTTCCTGGCAGAACTCCTCTCGACGCATCCTCCCGTCGAAAAACGGATCAGCGCCTTGCGGCGCATGGGAACCGAAGCCTAACTCAACGACACGCCTATGAACGCGGAAATTCTCGACAAGTTCTCGACCCACCTCAAGAACGCGCTGGTTCGCGCCTATGCGCTCGCTCAAGAGCTGCGGCAGCCGTCGATCGAGCCGCCGCATTTGCTGTACGCGCTCGCGGCGCAAAAAGGATCCATCGCATCGGAAGCGCTCGCCAAACTCGGCTCCTCGCCGGAAGATATCAAGCGTTTTGTCGCCGACATTTCAGGAACGCGTCCCGGCAAGGCAACGAAGATGGACGCAGCGGCGCCCGAATCATCTCCGAAGCTTTCGAGCGAAGCGAAGCGCACGATTGAAAAAGCGGTTCTGACCGCGAGCTTGCACGAGCATAAGTACGTCGGCACCGAGCATTTGCTCTCGGCAATTCTTCAGATCGCGGGCGACGACGTCGAACCCTATTTCGAATCGCGGGGCATCCCGCTCAAGATGGTCAAGGATCAAACCGCGAGCGTGCTCAAATCCACCTCGAAATTCCCGGACATGACCGAGACGTTCGACGGCAAGGCGAGAAGCGAGGGCAAAAAAGAGGCGTCCAAAATAAAAGCTTCCGCAGGCGCTCCCGCCAAAAGCGCTTCGGCTCCGTCCGGGACGAAAGCGGCGAAGACGCCGGCTCTCGATTTCTTCGGCGTCGACATGACAAGCAAGAAGCTGGTCGATAAATTTGAAACCGTCATCGGCCGGGAACGCGAAGTCGAGCGCATGACGCAAGTCCTTTGCCGCAAGACCAAGAACAACCCCGTGCTTCTCGGGGAACCCGGCGTCGGGAAAACCGCCATTGTCGAAGGCCTTGCCAAGAACATCGCGAACGGGGCGGTGCCACCAGCGCTCGAAGGCAAACGCATCATCTCCATCGATCTCGGACTGATCATCGCCGGAACGATCTACCGGGGCGAATTCGAATCGCGTCTCAGGCAAATCATCGATGAGGTGAAGAACCATCCGGAAATCATCTTGTTCATCGACGAGCTGCACATGATCATGGGAGCAGGCGCCGCTTCAGGATCGATCGACGCCGCTAACATCTTGAAGCCGGCGCTGGCGCGCGGAGAAATCCGCTGTATCGGAGCGACGACGCTCGCCGAATACAAGAAGCACATCGAGGCCGACGGGGCCCTGGAACGCCGCTTCCAGGCAATCCAGGTTGCCGAACCGACGCCGGAACAAGCATCCGACATTCTGCGCGGGCTGCGCGGGTCGTTTGAAAACTTCCACGGCGTCAAAATCTCCGACACCGCCATTGAAGCCGCCGTGCAGATGTCCGTGCGCTATATCCAGGACCGCTTCCTGCCGGATAAGGCCATCGATCTGATCGACGAAGCCGCCGCCATGCTGCGCGTCAACGAGGGGCAGAATCCCCAACTCCGCGAAGCGCGCGACGTTGAAAATAAATTGAACGAAGTTCGCACGAAAAAGCAGCAAGCGGTCGTGAGCGACAATTTCGACGAGGCCTTGACGCTGAAAGAACACGAGAAGGCGCTGCAAAAGAAAAAAGAAGTCCTTGAAAAAGGGCGTGTCGGGACGATAGAAACGGAGGTGTCGCCCGCCGACATCGCCAAAGTGCTCGCGCGCTCGACCGGCATTCCCGTCGAAGAGATCGTGTTCGAGGAAAAAAGGAACCTTGCCGGCCTCGAGGAAAAGCTCCGCGCGCGCGTCATCGGGCAAGACGAAGCGGTCAAGGCTGTCGCCGAAAGCATCCGCCGCGCGCGCCTCGGCCTCGCTAACCCGAACCGCCCCCTGGCTTCGTTCCTGTTCATGGGTCCATCCGGCGTCGGCAAGACGGAACTGGCCAAGGCGATCGCTGAAACCGTGTTCCGCGACAAGGAAGCGTTCATCCGCGTCGACATGTCCGAATTCACCGAAAGCTTCAATATTTCGAAGCTCATCGGCTCCCCTGCCGGCTATGTCGGCTACCGCGACTCGAACAAATTCACCGACGCGGTGAAACGCCGCCCGTACTCGGTCGTGCTGTTCGACGAACTTGAAAAAGCGCATCCGGACGTCTTAAACATTTTCCTGCAGATTTTCGAGGACGGTCACTTGACCGACGCAACCGGCAAGAAGATCAACTTTAAGAACACGATCATCATCATGACCTCGAACGTCGGTTCGCAGCATTTGCGCACCGCGTCCGTCGGCTTCAACTCGTCCGCGAACAAGAGCGAATCAGTGCGGGACAAGTTCAACGAAGCCAAGGGGTCGATGCTGCAGGATCTCGAACGCCAGTTCAAGCCGGAATTCGTGAACCGCATCGACAAGGTCATCCTCTTCCGGCCGCTCGACCTTGAAAGCCTGCAAAAAATCGTCACGCTGCACATCAACGATCTCAACCGCCGCTTGGAAGCCGAGCACCGCATCAAAGTAGCGCTCACGTCCAAGGGCGAAAAGCTCATCGCGGAAAAAAGTTTCATTCCGCTCCAGGGCGCCCGCGGCGTCCGCAAAACGATCCAAGAGCTGGTCGAGAATCTCATCGCCGAACGCCTGCTCTCCGGCGATGCCGGCAAGGGCGGCACCGTACGGCTGACCGTCAAAGACGACACGCTGGTCGTCAAACCGTAATCGTTTTGCAGAAGGTATGACCGACGCGCTGACGACGACCTCACGAGCCGACCTCGCTTCGCAAGAAGCGAGAAAGCTTGAATTCGACCGTCAGCGCAAAAATGTCGAGCGGGCGCCTGTCGGGATCGGAAGCCGGGCGCTCAACAGCTCCTTCCCCGGAGGTCGCGGGCAGGCTTTGAAAAGCGACGAAACCGCAGATGAGCCAGCCGACCCGCAACCATCCGGCGCCCTTGAGACGATGCGTCGCGAGCAGGAGTGGAAGGCAGAGAGAGGACGGGTCTTCGCGCAGGAACAAGATGCGTCTTCTTCGGAAACATCGGGGTTTTCCGCAAAAGACGTTCTTTCCCTCCTCAAGGGCGGAGGAGCGGGCGGTGCCGGACCCGGAGGCATTCCGATGAACGGGGAGCGGGCGGCAGCAACGATCGGCAACGCGCTGATCAAGGCGTCATGGGCGAATCTCTGGCTGACGTTCGGGCATTCCATCTACATCATCGATCTCCTCTTTTTCGCCGGCTGGGCTTCGAACTACCTGAGGAAATACATTCCGGAAATCGGAAGGGAGTGGTTTCCGGACGCGGTCGGTGACAAGATGCCGGCAGCGGCCTTGCTCCCGATCAAGCTCGGAGAACTGGTCGCGATGGGCCTCATCACCTTCCTGGTAGCCATCATTGATCTTGCGATTCTCGGAGCGATCGGGCTCATCCTCGGAGCGATCATGGAAGTCCTGTAATCCGCCGAATCATTCCCCTTCTCCGCCCGTATGTTCAAAAAAATCGCCATTGCCCTCTCGTTTCTCGGAGTCGCCTTCGGTTTCGCGTATTTGCTGTATCGTTTTTTCTTCAGCTCGCCAAGCGTCACGCCTCCGCTTCCGACCAACGGAGGCTCCGCCGTTCCGGGCAGCTTGCCGGTCGCGGGGACGGGCCGGACGACGGACGGAACCGGTTTGCCCCCGGGCGAACTTCCGCCATCATCAGGAACCCCTTCATCGAACGCGCCGGACGGAACCGCCATCGGATCGGTCTCCACGATCGCCGAAAACAACGCAAGCAGCCTCACAATCGCAGGGGACGGACATCTGAAATATTACGACAGCGTCGACGGGCGATTTTATCGCGTGCTGCCCAGCGGCGAGAAAGAAGCCTTGAACACCGAAGCTTTGCGGGATGCAAAAAGCGTCGTGTGGGCTCCCGCCGGGAATAAGGCTGCCATGACGTTTCCGGACGAAACGAAAATCATCTACGATTTTGAAACGCGAAAGCAGGTAACCCTGCCGAGTCACTGGCAAGAACTCGCCTTCAACGGAGACGGGTCGGCGATCGTGGCGAAATCAATGGCGCTTGACCCCGCGAACCGCTGGCTGATCAGCGCGGCGTCCGACGGATCAAGCGCCAAATTGATCGAGCCTCTGGGACAGAACGGAGACAAGGTCACTGTCAGCGTTTCTCCGGATGCGTCTGTCGTCGCTTTTTCCGATACCGCGGATCCGGCCGGCTTCGATACGCGAGACCTGCTCGTGATCGGACAGAACCATGAAAATTTCCCCGCGCTTCGCGTTGAAGGCCTGGATTTTGAACCGAACTGGTCGCCAAGCGGAAAACGCCTCCTCTACAGCGCCGCCGGACAATCCAGCGAATTCAAACCGATGCTTTGGATCGTCGATGCCGGAGACAAGGCGGTTGGCGGAGGGAGGAAAAGCTTGGGTATCAACACCTGGGCTGAAAAATGCGTGTTCCAAGGCGACAATACGCTGTACTGCGCGGTACCGAACGCCCTCCCGAAAGGAGCCGGCTTGGAACGGTCGATCGCGGACGGTATTTCCGACATCGTCGTAAAAGTTGACCTGGCAAGCGGAACATCCTCGTTCGTCGGGCAACCAAGCGAGCCTGCGTCGATGTCCTCGCTCGTCGTTTCTCCCGATGGGACGAAGCTGTACTACACGAAAAATGACGGGTCGCTCAAAGAAATGCTGCTGCGCTGATATGCGGAAGAAACTGCTTCTTATCCTTATCGTCGCTTTCGTTCTCGGGGGAGCCGTGTTGTGGCTGTTTTGGAACGTCGTGCAGGCGACGGTGCTGGCCAACCGGCCCCAGACGCGCGCAACGAAAAATGTCGCGAGAACGCTTGATGCGCCGAACGTGACGTTTATCGACCAGATTCTCGGTCCGAAAAATGCCAAGATTACGATTGTCGAGTTCGGCGACTATCTTTGCCCCCATTGCCGCACCTCCGAACTCGCCGTGCGGAAGCTGCTCTCGGAACGTCCGGCGAGCGTGCGTTACGTATGGAAAGACATGCCCTCGCCCATCCACGGAGGCGCCGACACGGCCGCCGAGGCCGGTCTTTGCGCGGGAAAGCAGGGAGCCTTCTGGAAATTCCATGAAACCCTTTTCAATCATTCCGGATCGTACGATGAAACGTCGTTGACGTTCGAGGCCGGACAAAACGGTCTCGATACGCAAGCTTTCGCCGAGTGCTTGCGAAGTCGCTCCATGCGGCCGTTCGTAGAACGAACGGTCGAGGAGGGATTGGCTCTCGGCATCGATGCCTTGCCGACGTTCTTTATCGATGGAAAGCGCCATGTCGGCGCGCTGACATACGAAGATCTTCTTGAAGCTGTCCGCTGATTATGAAGAACGCCTTGATTCGCCTTGCGCAAAACGAGCCGCCGAAGTTCGAGATCCCGATCCCCGGCGTTACCTTGACGACCCTTGCGGATACCGGATCCTACTCGATCCCTTGGATCGGGCAATACATCAGCGGAGTCTACACGTTTCTGATCAGCATCATCGGCCTTATCGCGGCGATCATGATGATTATCGGCGGCTTTCAATACCTGACATCGGCCGGAGAACCCGCGAACATAGGGGCGGCAAAAAAACGGATCGTCAACGCCCTTTCCGGCGTCATCCTGGCCTTGAGCTCATATCTCATCCTCTACACGATCAATCCGAACCTCGTAAAATTCGAATCCCTGAGCTTGCTGCAAATACAAACGCAAACGGCCGATTACCGAACGATGGGAACGACAAGCGTGGAAACCGCTCAAGACGGAGGAATCGCGGATGTCGCGGATGGCGCCGGAAGCGGACCGCTTCCTGGCAGCCACACGTCGAGTCTTGGAAATTGCCCGGTACCGCTCACGTCGACCTCCGGCAAGGCCTCGAAACTGGAATTCCGAACGGTCATGGCGTCCGCCGTCACGGCCACGAACCCGCGCGAGAAGGTAGTTCAAATAGCCGACATTGCCGACGCCTGCAACGTCAACTGGGGCTCATGCGGAAATACGGCGGGTACGATTACCGCCTTGGCGGGCGTGGGCGATTATTCTTGCCTCGATTCCGCAGATGGAAATTGCAACGACGAAGGAAAGGGCCGGCAGCTCTTCAGCATCTCGACCGCGCAGAGGAAATACCTGTTCGGCTGGCGCTGCGGCGTCGAAAAGGAGTACCCCGGAAAAGCGAGGCCGAAAGGAGAATGCGTGGATACGTCCTCCGAAGCGGTTACAAAGGTTCGTGATTTTCTGAATGCGGAAAAAGATGCCGGGCGTCTTCCGAAAGATTGGCCGGATGGCTGGGCCAACAAATTGCGACCAGGAGATCGCGTCGTCATCTATAACGGCAATGAAGACTTGGTCGGATCGCACGCGGTCATCTTCATGGGATGGGCTTCGGGCGGACGAATGCAGGTCGTCCAAGGCGGCGGAGGGGGCAAAGGAGTCGAAGCCAGCCGGGCTCGAGGCGGAACGTGGTGCGTCAAAAGCTCATGCGGCGCCAGATTCATTCCGCTCATCAGCGCCTGGTCTCCGGATTAGTTGACAGTTGACACGTTCGCCGTATCCCCTGTTATTCTCCCGTTCATGCCAGTCTCCGCGAAAGCGCTCTTCCTGTGCACGAAATGCGACGCCCAATCCGCAAAGTGGAGCGGGCGTTGTTTGGAATGCGGCGCATGGAGCACCATCACGGAGATCGCCTCCGTGCCCGAAGAAAAGAAGGCGGTCATGCAAAACGGGCGTCCAGGAAAAACCTTTTCGCTTTCAGAGCTAAAAGGAAAAAAGACGGCGCATCGACCAACCGGCATTGCCGAGTTCGATCGCGTGCTGGGCGGAGGCATCGTTCCAGGCGCGCTCGTACTTCTCTCCGGCGAGCCGGGCATCGGAAAATCAACCCTGCTTCTTCAAGTCGCCTCCGCCCTTCCCGGCGTTCTCTATGCTTCCGGGGAGGAAACAGCCGATCAGGTCGCCCTGCGGTTCGAACGGCTCGTCCTGAGCGCTCCCCGCCTCACGTTCCTGTCCGAAACCGACGTGGAAACGAATCTGGAGACGATCGATTCCGAAGCTCCGTAGCTCGTCAGTATCGATTCCATCCAAACGCTTTCGTCTCGCGAGGCGGCAGGTTCGCAAGGCGGAGCCTCGCAGATCCGCGCGCTGACGGCGCAGCTCATGGAACACGCCAAACGGACGGGCATTCCGATAATGATCGTCGGCCAGGTGACGAAAGACGGCGATATCGCCGGACCAAAGACGCTTGAGCATCTCGTCGACGTCGTCGTTTCGTTCGAAGGCGACCGTTCCTCGAGCTACCGCCTGCTCCGTACCGCTAAAAACCGCTTCGGCGCGACCGACGAAGTCGGCGTCTTTGAAATGACGGCATCCGGCCTCAAGGAGGTTGCCAACCCTTCTTCCTTCTTTCTCAACGACCGTACCACAGATGTCCCGGGTTCCGTCGTCACCTGCATCATGGAAGGCACGCGTCCGATTTTGGTGGAAATTCAAGCGCTCGCCTCGCGCACGACCTTCGGGTATCCGCAGCGCCGAGCATCCGGTTTTGACGCCAATCGCCTGCAAGTCTTGCTCGCCGTGCTTTCCGAACGCCTGGGCGTGCCGACGCAGACCCACGACATCCATATCAACGTAGCTGGAGGCTATAAAGTGAAGGAACCTGCCGCCGACGCCGCCGTGGTTTTGGCCGTCGTTTCGGCGCTGAAGGGCAAGCCGCTCCCCTCTTCCATCGCCGCCTTCGGCGAAGTCGGCTTGGGCGGAGAACTCCGTCCTGTCGCCTTTGTCGACAAGCGCGAAGCGGAAGCCAAGCGCCTGCAGTTCAGCCAGGTGATCACTCCGAAAAACTCGCCCCACCTGAAGGACGCCATCATGAAGCTGTTTTAACAAGTCCCTCGCCCCCTCCAGCAGAAGCGCCTACTCCAAATGCACCATCTCGGCTTCGTCCGAGATTTTCTTTTTCAAAAGCGGGTGCGCATCGAGATCCGGATCAGCCTCGGCGAGCACGCGGACGGCCTCGCGCGTTTCCTCGATCAAGCGCCCGTCGCCCGGGCGGAAGCGCTGGAGCTCGGCAAAGCCGGATTGCTCCTCGCCGAAGAGGCTGCCGGGGCCTCGGAACTGCAAATCGATCTCGGAGAGCTCGAAGCAATCTTTCGCCCGCATGAACGCGCGAAGCCGTTCGAGCGCCTGCGGAGATCCGTGCGAAGGGGCCAGATAGCAGCGCGAAGGCAGCGAAGACCGACCGACACGACCGCGAAGCTGATGCAGTTGCGCCATGCCGAAGCGCTCTGCGCCTTCAATCACGATCGTGGTCGCAAGCGGCACGTCGACGCCGACCTCGATCACCGTCGTCGAGACCAAAACAGGGGTCTCTCCTCGCGCAAACCTCTCCATGGTCTCTCGCTTGGCTTCCGCTTTCATGCGCCCATGGACAAGGCTGACTTCCAAACCGTTCAGTTCGGCGCGTAGCCGTTCGGCTTCTTCTTCAACCGACTTCACGCCGAGCGTGTCGGACGCCTCGATAAGCGGACAAACGATGAAGGTCTTTCTGCCTTGCGCCGCCTCGGAGCGGACGTGCTCCATCATCGCCGCGCGGTCGCCTCCGGCAGCCAAGAAAGTTTCGACCGGGAGCCGTCCCGGCGGCATCTGCCTCAAGGCGGAAAAATCAACGTCGCCATAGAGCGCGAGCGCCAACGAACGCGGAATCGGCGTCGCTGTCATCGACAGGAAATGGGGAATATCTTCCTTCTCGCCTCCCGTCAATTTTGAAAGCAGAGATTGCCTTTGCCCGACGCCAAAACGGTGCTGCTCGTCGACAATGACCAGCGCCGCGTATTTCGGGAGAAAGCCTTTCGAGAGAAGCGCGTGCGTACCGACCACGATATCGGCCTCGTCGGATGCATCTTGCGCGAAGCTGTACGGAGCGCGACGCGGAACGGCGTGGATGCGAAAAGGCGCGAGATGGTCGCGAAATGCTGTTCGGCCAAAATTTCGGTCGGTGCCATAAGCAAGCTGCGATAACCGACAAAGGCGCACGCGTACATCGCCATGGCCGCCACCACCGTCTTGCCGCTGCCGACATCTCCTTCCACTAGGCGGTGCATCGGGCGTCCCGCTTCCAAATCTTGAAGAATCCTCCACGCCACCCGTTTCTGATCATCGGTCAGCGCGAACGGAAGCGAAGCAACGAAGTCGCGGATGGCCGCTTGGGCGAACGGGATGACGACCGCGGTCTTACGCTCCAACGCGCGCCGAGCCCAAGCGCCGCGAAGCTGGAAGAAAAACAGCTCTTCAAAGCGGAAACGGCGATCCGCCCTTTCGGCTTCGTCCATCGATTCGGGAAAATGGATCATGCGAAGCGCCGACGCGAGCGGCGGCAGGCTGTAACGTGATCGTATGCTCTCCGGCAAGGTTTCCGGCATTCCTTCCGCGGCAGGCAATGCCAAATGCAAAAGAGCGCGAACCTGCTTCGTCGTGACGGATCCGGAAATGGAGTAGACGGGAACAAGCCGACCAGTATGCACCGGAGCCGAGTCCCCCTCTTTCTCGTAGGCTGGATTCACCATTTCCAGCCCCCACGGCTTCGATTCGAGGCGCCCCGACAAGAGGATACGGTCGCCCGGCTTTAAGACTTTCGAAATATACGGCTGCCGGAACCAAACGATCTTTGCCGACCCCGCAGCATCAGAAACCGTCGCTTCCGTCAACAACAGATTGCGCTTGGCCGAGCGGCGCGTGCGGATCAGATCGATTCGAGCACGTACCGTTACCGGAACTTCGGACGGCCCCGATAAATCGCGAACCCGGCTCAAATCCTCATAGCGGAATGGCAGATGGCGCAGGATATCCCCGGCCGTAAGCAAGCCCATGGCCCGCAAGGGCTTGGCCAGCCGGGCACCCAGCACGCCCAGCTTGGAGATCGGCAATTCGGGAAAAACCACCATAGCAAGGGCAGTATAGCACCCCTCGCGGACGGAATGGCTAGGCGCGGCGCGCGTTGACAAGCGGGAAGGGATGGGGTAGGCTGTGCGAGTAGTCGGCGACCGTAGCTCA
>CAYMBC010000001.1:0-44117 GCA_964388605.1 uncultured Gammaproteobacteria bacterium | reverse complement strand
GCGACATGTTGGGCCTCCACCCCTGCTGCACCTTAGCCCTCTGACCGCGCTTCACATTGACACCTCGGTTGTCATTCTCGAGCTTCGCCTGACTGCACAGGATCATGAGCAGGAACTTCTCGTTGGGCGAGTCGGTGAAGTGCTGGCTCGGCGTCCGAATCTCGACGAGCTTCCCTTGGTCCATGAGGTCGACGAGTGCCCCCAGGTCACCGCCGTTGCGGCTGAGGCGGTCCGGTGCCCATGTCAGGATGCCGTTGAACGTACCTGCGCGGATATCCGTGATCAGTCGGTTGTATTCCGGCCGCTGGTTCGAGTCCTTGGCAGAGTGGCTCTCGCGTCTCGTCGCCACGACCTCCAACTTCTCACGCTCGGCCAGCTCGAGCATCTCCTTGACCTGCGCATCGATCGACAGCGCTTGGCGTTCGTCCTGCTCGCTCGACTTGCGGGCGTACAGGCAGTAGCGGACGGGTACACCCCTAGTAGATGGGTCCATATCCTCGTGTTTACCCTTACAGCCCCTTATGGGAGGCATGTAGGACATCAATGCCGCACCCTGACCGTAAAGCCTAGGCGGCGGGCTGTAGGTAAAAACCTTGGCCTTGAAGGCTTTTTAAGCTAGATTACCTTTATCACATCATCCACATTCCCATGCCCAGCTACCTGAAACTTGACGAGAACATGACACCGCAAGAGAAACGGCAGCAATCGTACCGCGAGCGGTATAAGGTATTGAATCCCATCTGGGACGACTCAACCATGCTGCTCACCAAGCTGTTCAAGGAGCATGCTAAACCAGGGATGACGGTCCTCGATGCCGGTTGTGGCAGAAGCAACTATGTTCTTGAAATGAATAGGGATTCTATCAAGAGAATCGTCGGTGTAGACGTCGCTAAAGAAGCTACGGACGGCAACACCCTCGCAGACGAGATCGTCGTATCCGACCTAGAGAAACTCCCCTTTCCTGATAACAGCTTCGACGCCGTAACGAGCCTTTGGGTACTCGAACACGTCCACCAACCTAACAGGATCTTTTCGGAAATCAGCCGCGTGCTGAAACCCGGTGGGAGGTTCTTCTTCGAGACACCCTATTCTTTTTCCTATATCCTACTCGGCAAGCGCCTCGTTGGCGGAAAGCTCAATCAACTCATCCTCAAGAAGCTGTATGGTCGAACTGAGGACGACACCTTCCATACCGACTATCTCGCGAACACTCCGGAAGATCTCCGTAAACTGTTGGCAAATGCGGGGATGAAGGAGGTGTTGCTGGTCGAGAATCCCGATCCTAGTTATCTGGCGTTCAACGGCTTATTTTTCCGAATTTCGCTCCTTATTCAGGATATCGCGAAGTTTTTTAGGTCGCGAATTGCGACAATGCACCTGATTGGAGTCTGGGAGAAGCCGATGACCGAATCGAAGTAAAAGAAAAGGCGCCGACCATAAGAGGTCGGCGCTTGCGTATAGTACTCGATGATGTTACTTGCCAGCGTAGACGGCGAGCGCATGGGGTACCGTGCGACCAGCCGTGATCTTGGTTACTCCATCGACGATCAAACCCGTGCTTCCGCCACCATCGAACATGGCGACGGACTGGGCCCCGAAGGAGAGCAACACACTCTTGGCCGAAGCTTGGGTTGCGAGCAGACTCGAGTAGAAGAGCGCCGTCTCCGGTACCCCACGTCCGTGGGGTTTTCTTTAGTGCAAATTTTGGCGCCTTAAGTACCAACTTCGAATCGAGATGGAATACGCTTATGAATAATGGGTTGACCTCCTCGCCTTTGCGCTTTCACTAGACAAGCGGTTCCACAGGCTACTTTTTGAACCTATCTTCTTGCCTCATCCTAACAGTGGTTGGGGTCACGAATTTTTAGATGACTCTGAGGCGACAGCGACGGTTCGAACCCGAGTCCCCGAGCCAAATGAAGATCCAATCTTCAACTCTAAAAGACGGAAGCGAACAGGTTCAAACGTCCTCATGAAACAGGCTCGCACCTACAGGATCTTCGCGCTATTCCAATTTCTTGCTTCCAGTTTTGGCTTTCATGCCCATGATCGGAAACGCGACGTAAAATGCCGTCCCCTTCTTTTCTTCCGACTCGAACCACACGCTTCCTCCAGACTGTTCGATGATCGATTTGATGATGTAGAGACCTAAACCCGTTCCTTCTGCTTCGGATTCCTTGGCGTTATCCGCTCGAAAAAGTTTTGAAAAAATCTTCCCTTGTTGCGACACGGGAATGCCCATGCCGGAATCGCGAACCATCAAAACCATGTTCCGCCCCTTAATCTTCTTATTTCCGAATTTTTGGCCATTATCCATGACGTCCAAGCTCACCAGGATCTCTCCTCCTTCTTGGGTATACTTCACAGCGTTTGAAAGGAGGTTTTGAACGACGATGCGCAACAGCTTTTCATCCGCCGTAAACTTCGGCAACGATTTATTGAACTTATCCGTAATAACCAGTTTCTTTTTAACGATATCGGATTTCAGCTCGCTAAGGACGCTGTTCACGAGCACGGCAACATCGGTGGGAACGGGGTCGATAATAAACGTGCCGAGTTCAAGACGAGAGGTGTTCAACAGCGCATCGACCAAATCCACCATGCGCTTGTTTCCGACGGCAACCTCTTTGAGATAGCTTTTTTGCTCCTCATTCAAAGGACCGGCGTCTCCGGCGAGCAGCATTTCCGTGTACCAATTGATGGCGGAGAGTGGCGTGCGCAGCTGGTGGGAAGCAAGGGAGACGAATTCCGATTTTGCCCGATCAATCTCCTTCTCGTGTGTGATGTCAAAATTGACCCCGATCATTCGGCGCGGTTTCCCGAACTCATCCCTTTCAACAAGAGCATAGGCTCTCACGTACCGAACTTCTCCTCCAGGACGAACGATCCGGAAATCGGTATCAAAATTTTTTTTGTCCTGAAGCGCGAGCTGCAAAGCTTCTTCTTCGGCCTTTTTGTCGTCAGGATGCAAAAACTTCCTCCATGCGGATCGCGTCCCCTCAAACGCCCTGTCTCCGATCCCATACAAAGCGCGCATTTGCGCGTCCCAGGAAAGGACATCATTGTCGATATCCCATTCCCACACGCCAATCTTCGCCGACTCCGTTGCAAGCGCCAGGCGCTGCGTGGAAGACGTGAGTTTTTTTCTTTCGTCTTCCAAATCCTCGAGAATATTCGACATCGCCGTCTGTGTTTTTTCCAACTCTCCGACCTTGCCGCTTAAATCCTGCGTCTTCTCCTGAATTCGTTGCTCTAAAAGACTGTGCGAAGTCCGCAGTTTTTGAGCCATCGCATTGAAAGCCTCGGCGACGGTGCCGATTTCATCGCGGCTCCGAACGGAGACTGACGCCCAGAAATCACCGAGACCAATGCGTTCGGCGGCGCTGATCAGGTCTTGCAACGGCTGAAAAATCTTCCTGATGACGAACAAAAAGACGAAAAACAGCGCGAAGAACGCCCCCACGCCGACTTTGATAGCGTTCGCGATGGTTGTATTGATCGGGGAAAAAATGATGCTTGTCGGCGCTTTTTCCATGATGATCCATTCTTGATTCGGATTGGCGGTATCCGGCTGGATCTTTGCATACGCGATCACATCGCCTCCTTTTTGAAACAACCCGTTCTTTCCGCTGAAGTCCGACTTGGAAAGTAGCGGAAATTCGGTTTCCAATCGGAACCCGGTATTAAGATCTTGCGACCCGCCCCATTCTTTCGCAGGATTTGGATGGACTATGAAATACCCAAAAGAGTTGATGACAAATGCATCAAAGCTTGAAGTGTTCAGCAGGTCGCTTTCGGCAACAACTTGATCGACAAGGACATTCGCGATAATGATCCCTTTGTTTTTCCTGCTTTTCGCATCAAAAACAGGAGTTGCATACCGTATGGTCGGCGTATACGGAACGCTTACACGGGGCGGAGTACCCTCCTTGTTCAGTTCCGTATAAGACACGTAAATATCGCCATCGGAAAGTTTTTTCGCTTGCAAAAAATACTCTCGGTCGCCTTTCTCCTGCAATTCTTCATCCGGAACCGAACGGATTTCTCCGGAGACGAGATCGACCCTGACGACCTCCATGCCGTTTTCGTCAATATACCGGAGCTGGCTGTAGAGACGAGACGCTCTCATTTCCGCCTTGAAATTTTCGCGCAATCTCGCCCTCCACTGTTCAAGCGTTGAGTTATCGAGCGCGTCAAAACCGTTATTCGCCCGCGCGCGGAGAATGCCTTGAACCGGAGCCGTGCCCTTTACGGCCAGGAGCATGGATCTCACGCGGAACATGTAGGTCTCGATGTTCCTTTGCTCGCTCAAAATTTCTGCATGAAGCGTGCCGAGCGTCGATGCGATCAGCGCGTTCCTTGAAGAGACAGCAACGTATGTGAACGCGCTACCAAGAAAAACGGCGGCGAGCAAGGCAGCCAACGCTATGACCTTGAAACCAATCCCGAATCCCTTAAAGAACCTCATGGCGCACCGCTAAAATCGTCCTCTCCCCGCATGCGCGACAACTGTTTTTTTAATTCAATCATGCGCAACTCTCTGTCGACCATGTGCTTGTTGATGGATTCCACTTCAGCAACCTTATCGGACAAAATCTTCGCTTTTTCTTCGATGACCAAGTTGGTCTTTTTTAGCTCGCTCTTAATACGTTCGTTCTCCTCATTTTTTCTTCGAAGATCGCTTGTCATCGACATCGCGATTTGTTCCGCGCGCGCGCGTTGCGTATTGACCACGTAGAGAATGAGCGCGACGAGGAGCGAGAAAATCAAGCCGAAGACTAGTACCGCCCAAGGAGCCCGAGAGCGAATAACATCGGAATGGAACGATGCTGGCGCGCTGTACCGCACGACCCATTGGTGATTATACAGGTTAATAATGGAAACTTTCGTGAACGCCGGCGATGGCGTTACGAGATCGTTCTTGTACATCAAACGTTCCTCGTCGAGACCGTCCGTCTGCCCCCCATCGAAAATCTCAATACCGACATTGGAAGGCTGTTTGGAAAGAATAGCGGCCATCAGATTGCTCAAACGGAGCGCTGCATAAACATACCCTTGGACAACGCGGGGTTTCCTCGGCTCCAATGACGTATTCGTTTTCTCGTACACGGGAGCATAAACGATAAACGCCGGTTGTGGTTTCGTTCCGGAGTCTTGAACAAGGAAGATCTTCCCGGTCATCGAAATGGACCCGGTGCTGCTGGCGTGGTCTATCGCGGCGCGTCGAACGGCTTCCGAGGCCATATCGAAGCCAATGGCGTTTCTGTTCACGCCGACGAACGGTTCGATATAATACACCAACACGTACCATTCGCGGGTTCCGGACGGCCTGACGCCAAAATCAACGAAGCCTTCTTTACGAGTCTCGTTCTCGACCGCAGACTTGTCGGCATCACGAACCGCCTTGCCGAATCCAAGACCGAGGATTGCCGGATAATTCGCTTCCAAGCCAAGACTTTCGGAATAGGAACGCCAGGCCTCTCTCTTAACCAAATCGGAGGCCGAAAATAACCCCTGAGCGCCTCGCAACACGTCGGCGTTAGTTTCCAGTCTCCGTTCAATCGCCGCATGCACGAGCGCGCTCTCCGCGTTAAAATCCGCATCGGCCTGCTGGCGCACCAGAGCTGCAAGAGCAAACGAGAGAATGATGGTCGGGATCATCAACGCCGAAGCCGCCAGCAGAGGAAGCAGAAAGGGGGCGTTTGAACCAGGTACTCTCCCCCCCTCCCCGAATAAGCTGCGGCGCAACCGCGGATAAAGAAAACACAGCAAGGACGCAAGCAAGAAGAATCCGGGGATAAAAAACTCTAGAAAAATTGCCCGTACCCTGAGAACCTCTATCAGTTTCGCTTGCTGAGCCGCGGAAACGATTGCCGTGTTGTTATGAAACGAATTCCAAGGATACAGACGCCTTCCGTCCGACAAATCATAATAGAACGCCTCTGTCTGATCGGCATATTGCACGATCCTGCCGGTATAAGGCTCAAACCACAAGGTCAGGTGCGCATTCAACGTAATCCCCTTGTCCTTCCCAACTCCAGAGAGAATCCCGGCGAGCTCCTTCGTCTGATCTGCCGTAAGATCCGCCTCGTAACGATAAACTCGAAGGCTGTAGAGCATCTCCTCGGCCTGGTACTCCATGCGTGCCGGCGTATTGTAATTGACATGCCAGTACTCAAAAGCAGCTTTATCGGGAACCTGGGCGGCAAGCCCTTTCATGCGAGGGGCAAACAAATAGCCTGCCCGATCCCGGTCTCCCAATCCGGCAACATGCTTTCCCGTATGCGCGTCTATGCCGTAGATTCTAGAGACTTTAAAGATGCTGTCCCCTGAAAGGGTCCGGACATCGAATGTATTTTCAACGGAGACTTGCCGACTATCACCTCCGACGACTCGATAGGAGAAAACCGTGGCAGAAGGCCGTTCGCCGGTAAATACCCCTTTTTCAACGTCGTAAAAGTTATCAAACGAGTTGACGTGCGTCACTAATGAAAAATTCTCATGGATCTCAAAACTCTCATTTAAAAAAAAGAGGAGCCAGACGGGAATAGCAGCTAAAAACGCGGCCCCTGCCACGGCATAGCCAAAACGTTGAAGCCAATTTCTCACCGCATGGAAAAAGTCCATACCTCCTTGTAACGATCTTTACTATACCCTTTTATGGAACTTCCTGCCATGAAGAGACGACGAGCGGATTGAACGCACCTGTAATAACGGCGAGTTTTCGGACGATATCCCCGACCGTAGCCGTCACTTCAATCCGTCGCTCAGTACCCCCTAAGAACAAGACCGAGAAGGCGCAGGTCTGGCCGTCGAGCGTTAAGGTGCTTGTCCCGACATACGCGTTATTCTCACGAAGCGTTTCCAACGCCACTTCAGCGCACGCGTTTGCCAGTGCCTTGGCTTGATTCGATGTTTTAGCATCAACGCTTCCTCGAATCGACCAGATAGCGCTCGTGGACAAAGCGAGCGCGAGCGACAACGCGACTCCGCCCAGAACAACGACGACAAACAGCGCGGAAAAACCCTTCGAGATTTTCATGTGCATCCTGTTCATAACGCTTATTTCCTGAGCGCAGCACTCCCCTCGAATACCGCCGTAAACGGCCGTAGCGCGACGCTGGTCAGTACGAAACGTATCTTGACGATGTTCGGCGTGCCCGGATTCGAGAGATTCAAAAACGACACGTCGCTCGCGATTACCTTGTTATTCGTCAACGCGATCGGATTTCCGGATCCCTCTGAAACTGAAAGTACGCCTCCGTCCTCCGAAAATACCGTAGGACTCGTTGCCAAATCCGCCGTGACAAGACTCAGGCTCGAACCCGCGTTGCCGGGTATGGGGCTGTTCACCAAGCTTGCATTTCTCAGCGTCTGCGCAATCACCCGAAGCGCCGCAGCTCCCTGTTCGTTGACTTCCAGCAGAGCCTGAGTGCGCGATCGCACCGCAAGAAGATTGCTGGAAAAACCGGCAATTCCCAAGATGAATGTTGAGAAAATCGCCACGTAAAGAAGCGCTTCGATCAAAGAAAAGCCGCGATCAGTTCCCCATGCATGGCGCATACTACGGTGTCGTATTTATGTTCGCATTCATCTGGCTGTGCAACTCGCAGATGTAATACAGGTTGGAAGCCGGAGCCGACAACGGGACATCGAAGATGATCTGTCCGCTGGTCGCGCCGTTGTTAGTCACGCCGTCGGAGTAAGCGTTTCCTGTCCCCGCCGTCTTCGACGTGTTCCCCAGTTTGATCCAGAACGGATGTCCTGGAGCGTTAATAGTGAAGACGTACCGCCTACCTCGCTGCAACGTCAGCACAGGATCGTTAACACCGTCGATCCTGTAATTAGCCGAATTCGTAGCCGTCACGCTGAAGACCTGGGTTGCCGTGCTGAACGTGCTGTCGGCCGAATATCCTGTTCCCGTACCGTTCGTGGCATACCCGCGGAAATAATAGGTTACTCCCGGAACGAAACCGGAACGAGCTTGCGTAAAGACTCCTGAGGTCGTACCACCTTCGGCCACGCAGTTAGTAACAGGGGCTGGCAAGGTGCCCCAGCATGTCCCGCGAGAAATGATCGCAGATGGGACTCCCGGAAAAACGATTTCAGCCCCAAGCGTCACAGTCGTCGTTCCGATTGATGAAACGGTCGGGTTTGCCACGATCGGCACCACGGGAGCAGCCTCCGTCGTGAATGTGCTATCGATGCTGTATCCCGTACCGGTCGAATTCGTCGCGAACCCCCTGAAGTGGTAGGTCGTCGCGGGAGCCAAGAAGGCCGCCGAAACGGTAAACGTGCCTGGAACCTCCTGCGAAAGACCCGCTGCAAGACAGGTCGCTCCGCTTTCCCATGAAGGGTTCGGCGAGGTTCCGACACACACACCGCGCGCAGTCACAACGGATGGAACGCCGAGCGATTGAACCGTCGCTCCAAGAACCGCGGAAGTTGCGGTAATGGAAGAGGCGCTGGGTGAATCGAGGGCCGGAACGGCATCTAAAACGATTTCTTCGTTGGTGACCGTGCACGTTTTTGTCGTTCCTGGCACAAGCGTCACCGAACCGTCTGCCGCGCAATCACCGCCGACCGTTTTAAAGTACCCAGGATCGGCTGTCTCGGAAACGATGTGAACGCCGGAATTAAAAGCGTTCGTGCTGCCGGATACGACAGGATTGGAATCCACCGTCAACGTGAAATCGGAAGCTGTCTTTCCCCCCCCCATGATTGATAACATGCTTGTTTACCGTAAGGTACGAGAGCTTTTCCTCGTTCGTGATCGTGCACGAAACGGTCGAATGCGCTTCGATCGTAATCATACCGTTCGCGTCGCAATCACCGCTGAACGTTTGCGCGTACTCGGGATCGGCTGTCTCGGAAACGGCGTAAGTTCCGTCAGGTAGCAAACTTGCCTCGCCAAGGACCACTTCGTCCTGGCCGGCAAAAAAAGGTCCGAAATCGGAAGCAACCTTCGTGCCGCCATGATTGATAACAATCTTGTTCACCGTCAATCCCCTACCAACGTTCAGCACCGCGTGCCAATTGGTAAGGTAGGTGGAGACGGCCAGAGAACGCGGCGCAGCGCCTTGTTCGGTCCATGACACGCCGACATCGATTTTTTTCTGATTAGGCGCAACAGTCGAGACTGAGACCGTGCGCGTAAAAATATCGTGAGAATCCGAAGTTCCTGAAAAACCCCAGATGTTCCCCGCGTAGGACAAGCCGTGAGCGCCATCGGGCAGCATCGCAAAATCCGGCGCGGCGTCCCTGAGATTTCTAGAGACTTCAAGAGCTTCTTCCGCCAACCGCGAGGCCTTCTCGCTGGTGGCGACGAAGCGCGCGTTTCGCGCAACCCCTGACACGACGCCCGTCGTTGCGATAACGAAAAGAGCGAATACGGAAAACGCGACGAGCATCTCGACCAGCGAGAATCCGCCGTTAGTAATAGGTAACGACTCCTTTTTCATTGATCACGATATGTTTTTCTCCGTACGCGTTGGCAAGCATCACGGTTCCAGGCATTGCATTGGCCCCAACGATCCCGCTAAAGCCTATTTCGGAAACCCCCGTGACGGAAACTCCGGGAGGAAGCGCGACAACCTGATCCCGGGCAGCATCCCTCTCCGCATACTGCGCTCCCTTGAATACAATAATCGTATCCGCAAGAAAGGCGACCCCCCACGCGCTGCCATCTTTGCCGGCCTGCGCGTTCGCCTGCGCGTGGCGCACGCCCTCCACGACGGTAAGCGCGGCCAATTCGAGATTCTCCCGAGCTTTGAAGTTTCCGTAAATCGAAGAGGAAATCGTGGCTAGCAAGCTGATAATCCCCAACACAACGACCGTCTCGACGAGCGTGAATCCGCCTTGAGAAGCTTTAGAGCTGGTTGGAAAGGTCATAGATCGGACCGATAATGGCCAGCACAACGAAACCGACGACAAGACCGACGATGATCAAGACGATGGGTTCAAGGACGGTCGAAAGGTCTTGGGACATCGCATCTGTTTTCTCCTCAAAAATAACCCCGATTTTAATAAGCGTTTCCGGAAGCTTCCCAGAGCTTTCGGATGACACGATAAGTTGCTGTATCGGCCTTGGAATGAAACGATCAGTCTTTTTAGAATTCGAAAAGGCGGATTTAAAAGTCTCGCCGTTCGAGACGCACTCCCTTAAGTACCCGTAAAACTTGCGGTAAGAATCGTATCTCGTTCCCTTGATGACCGATGATAAAGCATCGTTCACTTGAAACCCAGCCTGCAAAAGAGCTCCGAGCACGTAGCCGAAACGCGCCATCTCGACGCCGCGCGCCAGCTTCTTGATGACGGGGAACGTGAATAAAATCGCGTCGCCAATGAATCTCGTCTTCCTGTTGATAAAGGCTGCGTAGGCCAAAAACAGCACGAGCGCGACGGAACCTAGGGCAGCAAGGGTTCCATACCGCCCAAAAAACGTGCCCACCGACAGCAACAGGCGCGTCGCAACCGGGAGCGTGCCGTTGGATTCTGAGAAAATGGCCACGAGTTTCGGCAAGATGAGCCAAGCTCCTCCCACTGCGACAAGGAAAGCGAGAAAAAGGACGATGCCGGGATAGATGAGCGCCGAACGCAGACGCGATTTGAAAACTTTGTCCTTGTGCCGCTGCAACGTCACGAGATTCAGGTGCTCAGGGAGCCTTCCCGCCTCCTCCCCCGCGCGTACGAGAGATATTTCCCGTTCTGGGAGGATTCCTGTTTCCTCAAGCGCGCGCCAAAGCGGAGAACCTTCATTCACCATCACCTCTATCATGCGAACGATTTTTTTCATCTTCCGGGTTTTCATGGACGCGCTCATCGCTTCAAGCGCGTTCAACATACCCATTCCGGAAGAAATCAGCAGGCTCAGGTTTTCAACAAAATACTCACGCTCGTCCCCGAACCCAATGCTTATATACGGCCAATCCGGACGATAGCCAAAAACAGGCTCTTTAAATCCTTCCTTCTCGTAGGATTTTCTGACCTGTATCTGCCTCATGCAAAGTTCCGCCTTTATGGGCGGTTTACGACCCGCAAAAGTTCTTCAAGCGTCGTCACGCCCGCCTTCACTTTTTCAATGCCGTCCTCAAACATCGAGGAGAAACCCTGCGAGCGAACGAGATCGGCAATATCTTTCGTCGACGGGATTTTTGCGATCATATCTTGCAGTTCGGGGGAAGTCGCGATGGATTCATACACGCCGATACGCCCCTTGAAACCGGTGTACGAGCACGCGCTGCACCCCTTGCCTTGATACAGCGTAAACGATGGTCCGCCGAAAAACCCAGCAACCGGTTCTCCATACTTCTTGATTTCCGTTTTTGCTGCCTTATAACTCACCTTGCACGCATCGCAAATTTTCCGGACAAGCCGCTGCGAAACAATAAGCTCCAAGGTAGAACTGAGCAGGAAAGGCTCGACGCCCATGTCGATCAGGCGGGGAATCGCCGTCGCAGCGTTATTCGCATGGAATGTGGAAAGAAGAAGGTGCCCCGTCAGCGCGGCATTGACGGCGATGTCCGCGGTTTCAAGGTCGCGAATTTCACCTACCAGGATCACGTTCGGGTCCTGGCGCGCGACCGCTCGCAACCCTTTCGCGAATGTCAGATTGGTTTGAGCATTCACCTGGATTTGGTTCACGCCCTCCATCTTATACTCTACCGGATCTTCGATGGTGGTGATGTTGACCTTCTCGCTGTTAATGGTTTTGATAAGCGAATACAGCGTGGTTGTTTTTCCGCTTCCCGTCGGCCCGGTCACCAAAATCATCCCGAACGGCTTTCGAGAACTTGACGTGATCTGTTCTTGCAATTTTTTCGAAAGCCCGATATCGCTGAGCGTCAGCTCGCGCACGTACGAGGACAAAATACGAACGGCTATTTTTTCCCCATCAAGGGTCGGAACGATGGAAACGCGCAAATCTACCGGATGCGCGTACTGCTTGGATGCATAGCGTATCGCCCCGTCCTGGGCGCTGAAATGCTCGTCAATGCGAAGCCGAGACTGCACCTTGAAACGATTGAGGATGTTCTCATAAAACTCCTTCGGCAATGAGCCCGCTTCGTGCAGCATGCCGTCGACTCGGAAGCGCACGACCACGTTTTTTTCCTGGGGCTCGCAATGTATGTCCGAAGCTTTCAATAAAAGCGCATCCTCCAAAATCTGATCCACGATTTCAGGAGCGGCTCGCCCTTTGCTTTCGACGATTTTAGCGAAGCGCGTTTCGAGCCCTTTCTGATAGCTGGCAAAGGCCGCATCAATGCCCTCGGGAAGAGAAAACGTGATTTCCACTTTCCTCCCCGAGAAAAAAGGGGCTAAGGCCTCCACCAAGCCGTCCGCAGCCGGATCATCCGTCGCGATAATGACTTTAGAGTCCGTCAATTCGAAGACGACCGTGCGGAGTTTTTTTGCGACATCCTCCGGCAAAAGAAGCACTTGTTCCCGCGATGGCGCGTGTACGCTCAGGTTCGAGTACGGTACACCGCGCGCTTCCGCGATCGCCTGCCCGATCATGTCGTTGCTCGTAAGCCCCTCGAGAAGCAGGTACTCGACCAACGAACCGCGATGCTCCTGCGCGTACGCCTCGGCTTTCCGAAGATCTTCCTCCGCCACGTAATTCCCGTCGAGCAATACCTTCTTGATCTCCTCCTGATCAAACGTCATAGGCATCTCGATTACCCGACCATTTCCTTAATATGCTCAACGATCCGCGCGATCGGCGTGCTCGATTTTATGAAAAACTCCGCCGCACCGAGCGAGCGCGCTTTTTTCTCGTCCTCCGGCTGGCTCAAGTTGGTCAGGATAATGACCGGAATTTTCAGGTTCTTTTCTTTTATCGTCTGCAAAACCTGAAAACCGTCCACTTTTGGCATGACCAAGTCGCACACGACAAGGACAAATCCTCCGCCGGCAAGCGTCGCAAGGATATCTTCGCCGTTTGACAGAGATTTCGTCTCAAAACCTTCATGCGCCAATTTCAACTCAAGAGCGCGTGCAAGAGGCTTTTCATCTTCGATAATCAGTATTTTTTTTGCCATACGCTTATCCCATTCACTATAACACAACATTCCGGAACGCGCAGCACTCCCGTACATACCACGAAAAGATCACGGACACGCCTTGTTCCTGCATTTTTGCAAACACCGCAGAAGCCTGATGTGTGCTATACTCCCGGCAGGAACGCCGCGCAGATTGTCCCCGAGGCTCCTTCTCCGATTTCTGGTGCGGAAGCGAAAAAACGCTGGCGTGCGGGAACGCGGCGAAGGCCCCGAAACACACCATGATTGCCTATGAAGAAGTATCCAATCTTTTTCTCCGTATTCTTGATGCTTGGGGCCGGCTGTACTGGAACAACAGCGCCCACGGAGGAAAAAGACAGTATCGTCGCTGTCGAAAACACCGCCCCTGCAACGGCACGACTCGATCTCTCCGGCAAGAGCCTGGAAAATTTGCCCTCCTCGCTTTTTGAAAAAACACACCTCGAGGAACTTGATCTTTCCGGAAACCGCCTGACGGGCGCTTTGCCCGGCGAGATTCGCCATTTGAAGCGCTTGCGTCTTTTAGACGCCAGCGAAAACCTTTTGAGCGGCGTCCCGGCGGAAATCGGGCAATTGTCCGCTTTGCAAATATTGGATCTCTCTAACAACAATCTCACCGGCCTCCCGATGGAACTCGGAAACCTCAAGAACCTGCTCACGCTCGACCTGCGAGGCAACGACGTTTCAAGGCAGGATCTGGAGGCGATTCGCGCGGCGCTGACGTCCGCCACGAAGATTCTTGCGGATTAACGCGTTCATTCTCCGTTGGCGGTTGCGGCGCGCAACCTCGGAGGCAGGTCATGAGGAAACCAAAAAACGATCCGCGCAGTCAATGCCGCGCGCTCGCCAAGGAGCAGCGTGCACTGAACCCCTTCATTCTTCGAGCGCCTTCGGCGCCTGCACGCATGAGTTCTCCTCAAAGGAAATCGGCTCGCACGTTGCGCCGCCAACGGCGTTCCGCCATTTTCGAAGACCCCGACAAGCGCCTCATCCTCGTACGCGAAGTTGGTTGCCCCTCTGCCGTCCGTCCATTGACGGACGGTTCTATTCATTGCTACCCTCGAAGCGTCCACGCGGACGCAAGGAGTGCACATGCCCTTTCTACCAAGTACCGACGAAGAGCTGCAACGCTGCCAAGGCCTCGTCGACGAGGTAACCGAGCGCATCCGCCTCCTTGTCGCTTCCGGCAAGAAGGTGCACCTCATCTGGGACATCGATCACGTCCTCGTCTCCGGCCGAAGCGACGATGCTTTCGTCCTTCTCGGCTACGATGTGGAGCGATACTTCACGTATGAGGAACGCCTCATCACCCAGATTCTCGAAGACGGGCCGTGGATCGGCTTGGCGAGAAAATGCGAACGGCTACAACAATCGCAAGACATCGTCACGGCTCGTTCGAGCTTTCTCGCCATGCGGGTCATGGCTTTTCTCCTTCAGCGCAGGCTGTCGGTTCGCTGGCAGCTCTTCGTCGGTCACCAGCCGAAATCAGAGAGCTACCGGATCATTCTCAAGAGTTTCGAGAAAGATCCGGATATGCACATTCTCTGCATCGACGACGCGAAGAGGCACAACGAGGCCTTCGACGCAATCGCCGAGGAACTTGGGATGAGAGGCCGCTGTCAAAGCGTGCTCGCGCCGCAAATACGCCTCTATACGCAGAAAGAGCTTGAGTACGAGCTGGAGCGCGTCATGACCGCGCCAAGCCAAGAGCCCTACATCGTGCCTCCCCAAGCGCATACGATCGGCGGCCACAACCGCTACGTCCTCGTGACGCCCGATGCGCGCAAAGCGCTCTCGCAGATGTTCTGGCAGGCCGGGAGGAGCGCGGATCAGCGCGCGATCGTCGAGCAACACCGTTGTGAGCTCGAAAAACTCTCCGAGGAACTTGCGCCTGAAAAACCAATAACCGACGACTGGCTCTACTGGCTCTATGAGCTCGTCCGATCCCCGCACTAACCCGGGGATTTTATTTTTTCAAATATCTTCCCATCGAAAGCGCAGTCGCGATTAAGCTCAAAAAAGACACGGCCCCGAGCTGGTACCCGAAAATTTCAAGCCAGTGCGCACGATAGTAGGCACCGATCGCCACGTCGGCATCGAAAAAAGCCCGTACAGCCGGCTCAATGACGCCGAGCGTCGGGAAGACGGCAGCAGCCACGAGACCGAGCGCGATCGCGTTGAAAAAGAGGGTTTCGATTAAAAACGGCATGCGGACAAAGTGATTCGACGCTCCGACAAGTCGCATAATGGCGATTTCCTCGCGATGGATATAGATAGAAACCCGGATCGTGTTAAAAACGATAAGCAGCGAGATCAGCGCGAAAACGAGGCTGAGCGCCAGAGCGGCGCGCTGTACCTTGGCGGTAATCAGCGTCAATCGTTCGATTAGCGCGCGATGATCCTCGACGGTTTTGTCGGCCACCAGCGCCTTGACCGCCGGGCTGTCGAGCGCTTCGAGAATCGGGCCGTAGCTCGCCGCATCTTTGGCCTTCACGACCAGGACGGCCCCCAGAGGATTTTCTCCAACCTCGCGCAGCGCTTCCAAAATAGAAGGCTCATCGGCATGAGAGCGCTTGAACTGCTCGAGCGCCTGTTCTCGAGAAATGAATGCGATCTCCTTCACTTCCGGAAGCGAGGTCAGGTCTCCCCGAACGGCCAAGATACGGTCGTCTGAAACGTCGGTCCCGAAATAGACGGAAATGTCGACCCGATTCTCGACCACGGTCACGGCAGCGTCGGTGAAAAAATTGACGATCACGAGCAGGTTGAGCGACAAATACGTCAAAACGAGGATCGAGATCGTCATGAGCGACAATCCCAGATTCCTCCAGAAATCCTTCAACGCGAATTTGACGACGCGAGCGCCGGAAACGAACATGTCGGCTAAATCAAGTATTTACCTTCTTCGTGATCCGCGACGATCTCCCCGGCATGGATCGTGAGCACGCGCTTTCGAAGCGCGTTCACGATTTCGCGATTGTGGGTAACCATGACAACCGTCGTTCCGAACTCGTTGATCTTGCGAAAGATGTCGACGATCTCCCCGGTATGGATGGTGTCGAGGTTGCCGGTCGGCTCGTCGGCGACGATCAGCTTCGGGCGATGCACGAGCGATCTCGCGATGACGACGCGCTGCTGCTCGCCCCCGGAAAGCTGCTGCGGATACCGGTCTTCCTTGCCCGCGAGATTCACGATGCGGAGGACATGCGGCACCACTTCGCGGATGCGATGTCCGGAAACGCCCGCGACCTCGAGAGCGAACGATACATTCTCGAACACGGTCTTTTTCGGCAGCAATTTGAAATCCTGAAAGACGACGCCGATTTGGCGCCGAAGTCCGGGAACATCCTTTTCGCTGATCCGGCCGATCTCCCAGCCGCCGACTTGGATCGACCCGGCGCTCGGCTTTTCCTCGGCAATCAAAAGCTTCACGAGCGTGGATTTGCCCGTGCCGCTCTGCCCGACAATCGAAACGAACTCGCCGGGGCGAATGTGCACATTGACGTTTTTCACCCCGACGATATCGGGGCCGTACATCTTGGAGACGTTCTTCAAGCGGATCATAGCGACAGTATAACATACGGGCTGGCAAACGTGTGGACATGCAAAAAAACCCGATGTGAGTCGGGTTGTTTTGGAGCCACCTCGGGGAATCGAACCCCGGACCTCTGCTTTACGAAAGCATTGCTCTACCGGCTGAGCTAAGGTGGCATGGAGCGGGTAACGGGAATCGAACCCGTCTCTCAACCTTGGGAAGGTCGCATACTACCGATGTACGATACCCGCAAGAGGTTTTCGCGTCAAGCCGCGCCGCACGGCGGACGACGCGCTCACGGTACCGGAACCGCAAAAAAACTTCAATGGACGAAAACAATGATCGAAGCCGTTTTTTTCTGGGCCTCCAGATAGTCGTCCAAATCGATCGGGCGGATCAGGATTTCCTGAAGCTTGACCTTGGAAACGACCCCACCGGCTTCCCGGCGCTCGGTGACCCGGAGCACGTGATACCCGAGCGCGCTCGTGACAAGAGGGCTTGTTTCCCCGGGAGAAAGGGCGAATGCCGCCGCCTCCACCTCAGGAGGCAAAAGCCCCCGGCCGATCAAGCCGCGCTCCCCCCCCGTTCCTGCAGCATTCGGGTCTTCACTATATGCCAAGGCTACCTCTTTGAAATCTTTTCCAGCCTTAAGTTCCGCCAGGGCAGCTTCCGCTTTTTTATATTTTTCCGCGCTGAGCTCGGCATCGTTTCGAATCGCGTGTTCCAATTTTTGGCGGATGAGAAACGGATGCAGCACGCGATTTTTGAATTGGGACGGGCGGAGTCCGTACAGATCCTCCAGCGTTTCCGCAGCGCGGGCTTCGGCCTTGGCCTTTCCGGACGCTGATTCAAGCGAGGATTGGTCGAGAATCGTTTCTTCATACGCGGAACGAACGGATTCCGAGGTAACGACAATGCCGTATCGTTCCGCGAGCGCGAGCGCCAAGCGATCTTTGATCAGCCGATCGAGGACGCGCTCTTTAAGCTCGGTTTCGCTTGGAAATACGGATCCCGGAACTGCCCGTTTCCGTTCTGTCTCATAAAATTTTTGAAGCGCGGCAAGGTTGTCCTGGTATTCAGAAAAGCGTATCACGCGCCCATCGACGATCGCCGCTGGATACGGCAGCACGGACGTGACGATGTGCGTTACGCCGCCGTTCCAATTGTATCGATACAAGCCGAAACCGAACGCCAAAAGAAAAAGCGCGCCCCCGGCAGCCACCAAGACGTAAAAACCGCGGCTTCTTGGCGGCTTACCGTGATGAATGACCGGCTGCGGACGGTTCCTCAGCGCTGTAGGTTCGGGCGTATTCGGCAAAGGCATGCGGGTCGGCGAAATACTTCCACCATTTTTTTACGTTGGACCATCTTTCTCTGGAATCACGCAAGGACGGCTCCGCTCCGGATCCTCGATCCCCCGCCTCGTCTCTGCGAAGCACGACGACGCTCTCGCCTTCTTTCTGCAAGCCGAGTTTCACGCGCCCTTCGCGCTCGAGAAATTCTCCGCTCTCGAGCGAAGCTTGCAGCGAAGAAACCTGAAAGTTGCGGATACGGAGCGCTTCGGCCTCCGCGCGCAAGGCTTCGATTTCGCGGTCGATATGGCGGGTACGCAGGGTTTCACGGGCAAAGCCGAACCCCGCCACAAGGGAGGAGGCAGCCAGCCCGATCACCAGCCATCGGGAGCGCCGCGATCCTCGTCCGGATGTCTTGCGCATAGAATAATGCTATCACGAGCCACTTTCCGGAGGAAGGCCAACGCTTCGGCTCCGGGTTCGCTTGAAATTAGCCGATTGAGCGCGTCGAGACGAGAACGGCTCGCAGAAAATCCATTCCAACTCCCCCGACGAGAGAGCTTGCAAATTTATTGTAGCTTGCCGAGGCGCTGCCGTACCAGTTCTCGAGCTACGACGCGTTCGTCCCAAGCCGTCATCTTTCCGCCTCGACCGACAATCGCCTGTTCCGCGCCCTTGCCGGTCAAGAGCACGACGTCTCCAGGCGCAGCTAACGAGATTGCCTTCGCGATCGCTTCCCGGCGATCATCAATCTTGAAAAGCGTTTCATCTTCTTTTTTGCCGGCCTCAAGCGCTCCTGACGAGACTTGCTCGATGATCAAGCGAGGATCGTCGTCGTACGGATCCTCGTTCGTTACGATGACGATATCGGCGTTTTTCCCTGCAAGGGAGCCAAGAATCGGGCGCCTGGCAACATCCCGCCCTCCGCCGGCAGAACCGAGAACATGAATGATCCTTTTGGGGGCAAGCCGCGAAATCGCGGCATAGACTTGGCGCAGCGATTCCGGCTCAGGCGCGTAGTCGACAATGATCGAGAACTCCTGACCTTCGTTGATGCGCTCGAAACGTCCTGGCACAGTATCAACCTTGGCCAACCCGCGCGCCAGCGTTTCGAGCGGTATGCCCTGGGACAACCCAACAGCGATGGCCGCGAGCGCATTCAGGACGTTGTATCGACCCGGCATGTTTAATCGAAAACGCGTATCACGAACGGTAAAATCGGAACCTTCTGTCCCGAGACGGACGTCGAGACCCTTGACGACCGCGATTGGCCACGAAACGCTTCCAGAAGGTTTTTCAGCGCTATCGGCCAAGAATCCGTATTTCTTATCTGCTGGAGCGGCGAGAAAATCTGGGGCATGCTCCGATTCAAGATTTGCGACAATCACCTTCTTCGCGTCCCCGCGCATCGGAATATTCTTACGAGCACGCCTGGAAAGATGCCGGAAAAGTTTCAATTTCGCATTCTTGTACTTTTCAAAACCCCCGTGCGCCTCGATGTGCTCCGGGGTCAAGTTGGTAAAGACCGCGACGTCGTATTCGATGCCGAGATGCCTGAACTGATCGAGCCCCTGCGACGACGTTTCGATGACGGCGTAGCGGCACCCCGCTTCAGCCATGTCATGCAGCATTTTCTGCAGGAAAAAACGTCCGGGCATCGTCATTTTCTTGTCATTGAGAAGATCTTTTCCGGCAATGCGGAAATTCACGGTCGATGTCAGGCCCACCTTCTCTCCAGCCTCCTCTAAAAGACGCGCGATCAAATTGACCGCGGTCGTTTTCCCATTCGTTCCCGTGACACCGATCACGATCAGCTTGCGTGAAGGCCAAGCGTACCAAGCGGCGGCCAAATGCGCCAAAATCCAGTGGTAGAAAAGCAGCAGCGGTTTAGGAACCGCTCTTTTGATCAGCGAGAGCATAACGGGTTCAGCTTAGTAAAAAAAACCGTCGGCGACAAGACGGGTGATCGCGCCTCCGGCGCGATAAAGCCTCTCTTCGGCCAGGTCACGGCGTCGCCCTCGGAACAGGAGAACCGAAACGGTAATTCGAGAAAAAAGCGACATCGATATCGTCGACCAGGCTGCTCCATGAGTTTCCAAAAAGGGCTGCGGCCGTAGCTTCATCGGGCACGTGCCGCAAAAGGCCGTCGCGCCCAACAGCGTATACTTTGGGATCGCTCTGGATTTTCACGAGACGGCTTCCGGGCCGATACGTCACGTTTCCGCCGAGCGGCAGCGCCGCCATGGCCTCGGGAGCAATAACGGTCACGCTCGAAAAATCCTCATACCATGTCGCGTAGATTTTCGCGTTCGGAAAGCCGTAGCGTTTCCCGTCTCGACCGCAATAATACACGGCGCTGTCGTGCTGCGTCTCTGGATTCCCGTCATCTGCCAACTTGATCAGCTTCTTTTCCAGACAGAATGATCCGAGCCCCTCATTGTTTTCCGGCAAAACCTTGTCACCATCAATCGTCGCTTTCGGATCATACGACTCCGGAGCATCTGCGGCTTTCTCTGAAGGCTCCGTTCTTTCAGCAAGACTGGAACCTTCGATCGTAAAAACCCCGTCCGAGTCATCATACGACAAGACCGCATCGCCGTCCCCGATGAGCTGCGCGCGCACGATCGCCGTAGCATCAGATGCAAGCTCCGGAAGCGCAAGATCGTGAAACCCTCCCGATAAAGCGAGATTCGTGGCCGCGGTTTTAAAATCGCCGCCATTCACGGAAAGCTGCAAGGTCATGCTGCGTCCTTGGGAACCTCCGTACATCCAAAAAACGCGCTGTAACGATCCGCTTTTCACTTTTTCACCGCCGTTAGGCGCATATACGCGAACGGAGGGAGGCTGAACGCTTCCGCTACCCGTCCTGACCGGAACCGCTTCCACGCAGGTCGTCGTGATCGGGGTGAACGTGACCGTTTTTGGGCCGTTCACCACAACGACGTTGTCCGAACCGACAATGCTGCATTCGTTGATAGCCCCGTCATTCGTCATCGTTCCATAGGAAGGCCCTGGATAGCGCACCGTGAACACCTGTCCGCTGGCGACCGAGACGGTAAAACTCGACGAGCCGACCGTAAGGCTGTCGGCTTCCGATCCGGCATCAACGACCAACGTGATGCTGGAACCGGCCAGCGCGAGGTTGGCCGCTTGCGCCCAAACAATGTTCGCGGCCCGGACATCTCCTGCCGAGAAGACGCCTAAGAAAATCAATGGGAGAGCCGTTCGCTTGCGCCAACTCTGCATACGCCTCAGTTCGTAACGACGAAGCACAGCTTCCAATCGGACGTTTGGTTCGCAAGCCCGACGTTTCTTACGGTCAGCGCGGCGCTGCCTGCGGAGGGGGCGGCTGCGGCCACCAGCATCGCGCCGGAATCCGGAGTCGAGCAGCCGCTGACAAGCACGACCGATGAGGCGGTTATCCTGCTGTTTGTCAGCGTGATGACCGCGCGCGTCGAGCTCATGGCGATATCCGTCGTGTCGGCAATGACGCCGGACGCGGCATTGATCGTTACGGCATCCGTGACGACGGATCCGCTGCCGCCCTCAAGATCCAGGTTGGTTTGAATCGAAGTCGACGTCGAACTGACGGTGAAATAGCGGGATGAATCGTTCAAGTTCGCGACCTGGAAGATGTTAGATGTCGGAACGGATGACGTGTCGCGCACATCAAGCTCGGAGGACGGAGATGCTGTCATGATACCTACGAAACCCGTAGCCTTCACGACGAATCGATACGTCGCCCCCGTCTTCGTCTGGATCAAATCCTGAGTGAACGTGGCTTGAGGGATGACTGAAAGGCCGGGGTACGGCCAAAATTCGTCGGCCACCTGCGCAAACTGAGCCGTTCGGCTCACCGTGATCGAGCGGTCGCCAACGATATTTCCCTGGTAATCGACTGAAAAAACCGAACTTGTTCCGGTCCGCAGGTCAAGCACCGTACCGCTCGTGTCCACAGGGTTACGGACGGTTAAAGCCGCATTCGGCGTGTTGGAGAAGATGCCGACGGAAGTGGCGCTGACCGTAAAATACCTCTGGCTATAGGAACCGGATGAAGACGTCCGGTTCTGGACTTCAAAAACGTTGCCGGTACCGGAAAACGTGTCCGCGATCGTCAATGCTCCGAGCGAGGGCGTGATGGATATCTCGGCCGTAACGCCAGAAGAGGTGGAACTGAGGTATGCCTGATTGAGGCCAGTCGCAGCTGCCGCGGCCGTGGTCCACGTCAAGTTTCCCGCGCCATCGTTGGTCAGAAACTGGCCGCTCGATCCTTGGCTTGACGGGAAACGCGTAATAACGCCATTGACCGATTCGAAATTGCCGGAAGAGTTCACGATCAACGTACTGGTTGCCCCTGCGACAAGTCGGGTTCCCCCGGACACCTGGACCGAGGTAGAACTGACCGTGAAATAGCGTGACGAATCGTTCAAATTCGCGACCTGGAAGATGTTGGTCGAGGGAGCGCTGGAACCATCGCGCACGTCAAGTTCGGAGGACGGCGATGTCGTCAGAACCCCCACGTGATTCGCGGCGGCGCTGATATGCAGCGTCCCTGCACCGACTGTCGCATTGCCGGAGATAGTAAGGGTTCCATCGCTGGAAATGTCGGTACCGACCGAAGTAACCGCCAAAGCCGAACACGTGCCGGTCAAGAGCGTAGCGAGAGCCACGATGAAAATCGCGCGATGCTTCCAAAAATGAAAGGAGGCTCCTTTGAGCATAGGAAATATCATTAGCGCGTTCACTATACCACGGTCTCAAAGAGGCCGCACGCGAAACGAGCCGCTGATCTAGCAAAGGCGCCGCACCTCGGAACGAAACTGCTCGCCGCGATCGAACTCGTTTATGAAAAGGCCGAAGGAAGCGCACCCTGGCGAAAGAAGAACGGCTTCCCCTTTTTGCACCGCGGCCGCAGCGCGTGCAACGGCTTCGCGCATCGATACCGCAACGGCTCCGGTTTTTACGCCGTTTTTTTTCAAGGCGTGCAGTATTTTTGGCGTCGCGGTTCCGTCAAGCAGAATGACTTCTTTTGCCAGACGTCCTGCGGTTTCCGCCCATTTAGAAAACACCAATTTCTTATCGGCCCCGCCAGCTATCAGGACGCCTTTCTTTTTTGCGAAAAGCGTTTCCATGGCAGCCATGGATGATTCCGGCGTCGTAGCCGCCGTGTCATTCCAATAGGAAACCCCCTCGGACGACCGGACGAATTCTAGACGATGCGGTACTCCTTTAAAAGCGCGGAGAGCCTTCCGGATCGCCGGAACTTTTGCGCCGCGTAAAAACGCCGCCCCTGCCGCCAGCAGGGCGTTCCAGCGGTTATGCGTTCCGGGAAGCCGGATCTCTTTTTCTTCGAAGAGAACCGTCTCCGCTCCCTGCGATCGCAAGACAGCCTTTCCGCCTTTGTAATACAGGCAGTTCTGTTCATTATCCACGGGCTTCATGGAAGCCCAGAACCGCTCACCGCGCACTCGCGCCCCCATTTTTCGCGTATACGGGTTGTCATAGGGAACGATCGCGATATCAGTAGGAAGTTGCCACGCATAGATCAGTTCTTTGGCAGCCGCGTATTCCCGCATGCCTTCGTACCGATTCAAATGATCGGGAAGCACGTTCGTGAGAACAGCGATGTTCGGACTTCGCTCGACCGCTTGGAGGCTTTCCAGCTGCCAGGAAGAGAGCTCTAAAACCACGGGTATCTCGTTCCCGGACGACAGATCGTGATCGTAAGGAGATTTTCGGATATTCCCGGCGACAAACGCGTGCCCAAAGGACGCCTCGAGCATGGATCCGAGGAGAGCCGTGACCGTCGTCTTGCCCTTCGTACCGGAAACGCCGATGATCGTGCACGGGCACAGCCGGAAAAAAATGGACATATCCGACTCGATCAGCGCTCCTGCCTTCTTTGCTATTTTCAGAAAAGAGGAGTCCCGGGGCACGCCGGGGTTCTGAATGACAAGATCCGCATTTCGAAAATCTTCGCTTCTGTGCTCACCCAACACGTAGCGAATGCGGTACGCCTTTTTTCCGAGCCTTGCTTTTAATGACTCAAGTTCCTCGATCGGTGCCGCAAGTGCGCGCCGATCCTTCAGATCCGTAATCGTAAGGCGCGCCCCTTGCTGCAACAGCCATTTCGATACGCCCAATCCTCCCTGGTTCACGCCGAGACCCATGACCGTTACCTTTTTTCCGCGCAGTGCTTTCATCATACATGCAAAAATTCCCGTTTCGCCAACCGCACACGGACAAGCGCGTCCACGATTTCCCCTATCATTTCGGCATATGCAGCGAAGCCGCGCCAAAATCCCACTTTTTGCATCTTGCGAACCTGCCTGACGCCCGACGTCGTGAGCGAACCATACCTCCATCCGCGTACTCGGCACGCGTAATTGAGCGCCATCTCGACGCGAAACCCTTGAAAAAAGCGAGGAGGCACTGCCTCTATCACGCGCCGTTCCAATGCCCGTTCCCCCGAAAGAAGCGGGAGATGCTTGATTAGCAGGGTCACGAAAGACCCTCGGTCGCGAAGACCTGTGCACATCACAAGGCGCTTTTCAAGGACGGGCTCCAGCAACCGATCGATATGCGACGGCAAGAGGCCGATAAAATCCGCATCGCAGAAAAAAAACACTTCAGCTGACGACGCGCTGACTCCCGCGAGAAGCGCCGCCCCCTTTCCCGAATTGCGCGCAAGGCGCACGACGCGCGCTCCGGCTTTGCTTGCAGCTTCCGACGTCCCGTCGACGGACCCGTCGTCGACAACAATGACTTCGCCGACGAATGCTGACGCCTTGATCGCGCGCACGACTTCCCCGACGGTTCTCTCTTCGTTCAGCGCCGGAATGATCGCGTCGACGGAGCGAAAGCTACCGTCCGCGAAGCGAGAGCTCATAGAGAATATCCTCCGCTTTCCGATACTGAGAACGGGCCTGGTCGTATTTGGTTCGCAAATATCCGGAATACTCCATGGAATCAAGGCCGTCTATCAAGCGGTCGAGGGCGGTTTTGAGATAACGCGCGTCGCTATCGCGCCCGTCCGTCACGCGGTATGTCATGAGGCGAACGATCTCGCCGATCGCGTCGCACAATCCGGCAATGTGCGTTTCTTCATCCAAACCATCGAGCGGAATCACGCTGCCCTTCCAAGCGATGTGGGCAACGAGGCGCGCTTCGGCATATTCCTCGAGCGCGGCGCGATACGAGCCTTCATATGCCAAGCGCGGGTTTTTTTCCGCTTGTTTGCCGATGGCTTCAAAACAATCCTCGGCTTCGGTCAACAACGCCTTCGCCAAGGCGTCGTCATCGCGCAGAATCGCGAAAATAGCCCGCTTCGAAGCGCTTTGCGCCTTGGAAGAACTGCTGACGATTTCGCGCCTCGCAGCTTCAAATGCTTCGTGTTCGCTTTTGAGGCGAAGGAAAAAACTCTCTTCTTTCATAGTTTCACTAGCAAGGGTATCTGAACGAACCCGAAAAGAAAAGGCCTCCGAGCCGTGCAGAACGGCGCGAAGGCTTCACGCTACGGAAGGATCCTCGACATGATCCCAAGTCGCTTCTTCCCCCGTCAGGAGGTGAAAGCGCCCAGCTTCATGATCGTAGTGCAAAATGCGCACGCGTACCGAACCATCGGAATACTCCAAGACTTCCGGGGGCGTAAAGCGGAAAAAATGGCCGTCTCGATACTCCGCGGCGAACTGCCACCACAGGAGCAGGAAGCCTGCCGCGAGAGCGATCGGCCAGCGCAACGCGGTCAGAACGGGAAGAGGCGGAAGGATGAAAAGGGTAACCGGAAAGACCGCATATGCCAGCGTCGACCCCACGGCCTTGATCGGAGCATGGACCCAGTAATAGAGCACGCGCCGGAAAAACGTCTCGACTTTCGGCCACGCCGTTATGGTGCGAACTTCTGGCTTGAACGTGCGCATCTGCCGGATAGCCGTTCCGGCATTGTAGTACATGACGGTTCGCTCTCCATGCTCGACGGTGATCTGCTTGCCGTCATGCGTGTGCCCCGCAATCAGGTGGCACACTTCCGGACGCCCCTCAAGAAACGCGCCCATTGCCTTCTCGATACGATCGGCGTGCATCGTCGAGACGATCAGGTCGAGCATCAAGCGCGGAGAGAATCTTTCGCGCGGTCGGCGAAAAACGTAGAAAAATTTGAGCGCGATGACTTCGATCGCAATCATCGGCAACAGGATCGGCAAGGCGTACCACTTTTCAGCGACGCCCAGAATCCATTCGTCCCCATGATCGACGCGTCGTCCGATACCACGAAAGAACCACTTCTTGAGCTTCGTTCCGAGGCCCGCATTCATATGCGAGGCGATCGGGACGTTCAGCACCCGCTTCGCGCTCCCCCAGCGGAACGCCAAGTGACCGGCGACCCATCGGAACATCAGAAAGAGCGCGAAAAAGGAGAAGATGCTGCCAACAGCCATCCCTGCGAACGTATACGGAACGATCGCGAAGGTCACGCTCGCAAGGGCGCCAGCGATCGCAAGCGAGAGCAGCAGCATGACTAGCATGATCTTGCGGCTGATCATCACGTCATCCTTGAACGTTTCCTCTTTCGAGGGGTTCGCGGAGAACGGATCGAATTGATCGCCGTGGCAAAACAGCACCGAATCGGCGATCCGCACCTCGCGATGAAACGTCACGCGATGCGCTTGCGCGTCGGGAACCAGCATGCCGCGAATCATCGCTTGCACGCTCTCCCAAGAGAGATCGAGGTCGTGGTTGCCGATGACGATACGGAAGACGAGAGCAGGGTACCGTTCGGCCAGCCGCTTCAAGCCGTCGAAATGCGCGCGGTGCGCTTCGACGATCGTTCGCGTTTTGGCAAGCGCGGCTTCTTCGGTAGGGAAGATGCCATACCGACCTTCGAACTCCACGGCGTGGTGATCGAGCCAATCGCCGCCGATCACGTGCACGTACTCTTCCGCAGGGCCAATGATGCGCAAGTGCGCCTCGAGCATCTCGAGATACGCCCTTTCGTTCTCGACCGGAAAATCCTCGAGCTTGGGCTTCCCCCCGCCGAGATGATGGTCGCTCATGATAAGCGTCGCTCTTACAAGCTTCGGCATGAAATTACTCCTCGTAAGAGGGTAGGTAGGGTCAAAACGACCTGTGCCCACTCAACCAAGAAAAAAATCCATTGTCAACCGGTCATCCTAAGGTTACGATAGGGGCATGAAAAGCCTGCGGCGCTTCGCCCAAAGAGAACATGCGGCCTTTGCAGGCTTGGTTTTCGGTTTCTTCTTCATCCCGTTCTTGCAGCTGATCGTGCGTGCTGCCTCCCGAGAAGGGCTGATCACGCTTTGGATACGCTCTTCGCTCGAACCGATCGCGTTGCCGACCTCGACCGAGCCGGAACCGGAACGCCCCATCGATTACACGCGCCCCGTCGCGGTTATGGTCGATAACCATCCGAATGCGCGTCCGCAATCCGGAATTTCAAAAGCCGACGTCGTTTGGGAAGCCCCGGTCGAAGGAGGGCTGACGCGAAACATGCTGATCTTCCGAAGCGCCAGCGCGACAGAGATCGGTCCGGTACGCAGCGCGCGGCCGTATTTCCTGCGCTGGGCTCGCGAGTTCGATGCCGTTTATGCGCATGTCGGGGGCAGTGATGAAGCTCTCGCGCAGCTCGCGTCCGGGGCGCTCGGACTCGACGATGCCAACGAATTCAGCAACGGTCAGGCATTTTGGCGCGATTCCAAGCGCGATGCTCCTCATAACGCGTATACGTCGACAGCGCGGCTGCGAGAGCTGATCGGAAAAAAGGGTTGGGCATCGACCACGGAGTCCCTTGACGCCACGAAACGGAGCCGAGAGGCGGCAACAGGCACCCCGGCAACGCGCATCCAAGTTGTCCAGATCGAGGGTTCAGAAATCGTCGAATTCAGGGTGAACGCGAATGGAGACGGCTACACTCTCTGGCGACGGGATCGGCAAGTTTATGATCGCGACGGCTCACCGGTCGTTCCAAAAACCGTTGTCGTGCTGGAAACCGACGCTCTCAATGTCCCCGACCCGCACGGAAAAGGCTTGATCGGCCTGCAGACGATCGGCAGCGGTGCCGCGACGGTCTTCCGCAACGGCTTGCGGCATTCCGGAACATGGAGAAAAACCTCCGTCAACGAATCGACGGGCGTCTTTGACGCCTCCGGAAAAAACATGCCTTTCGCAGACGGGCAAGTGTGGTATATCGTCCTTGCTGCGAACCGAGGCGGACAACTTCTTTTCGAGGAGGACTAGCGCGAACACCAATCGCGAAGCGAACCGAGGGCGAACGACCATGTCCGTATTTCCTCTTGCGCGGTCACGTCGCACGGAGACTCGAAAGATTTCCGAGGAGGATCCGCCGCCACGTACCGTCCATGCGCGCTCAAGACGCGGATGACGCATCTTGACCCGTCATCGCTTCCCAATCCCGTCTGAGCGACAAAAGCCGCGCAGTCGCCATGGCTCAAAAGGCCTCGGACAACACGTTCCTCGACAATGCTTGTCGTATCCGGAAAAAACCTTTGCGCGAGCGCGAAGCGCGTCCCCCACGCCCATGCGCCTGTTGCCGCAAGGGCGGCGAGCACCGCGATTTCAGCGCGCGTCGGCCCATGATGCGTGCGGGCGATCGCCGCCAGAAGAGCAAGCGTCATAATGGAAACCGCGACAGCCCCAATGACGGCGGCGGGGAACTCCCAAGCGAATGCGAAGGTCATATGCCTCGCAGTATATCAAAAAACCGTCACGATTCCGTCAAAAAGAAAAAACCCTACCGAAGTAAGGCTTTTTCTGGTGGGTCGGCCGGGGATCGAACCCGGGACCATCAGCTTAAAAGGCTGTTGCTCTACCGACTGAGCTACCGACCCAAGCGTACGCAGAGTACGCCTTTTTCAATCGAACGTCAATGGCTAGGCTTCCGGGAGATCGGTTTTGAACTCATCGTACCGCGATCGAAGCTGCTCCTTGACGGCGGAAAGATCTTCCTCGTCATGAATTTCGGCAGCGCCCTCGCGCTCCCCGAGAACCATGTCGATCGTGTCGTTCCACTCCTCCGGCTCGAAAGCTCCCTCGGACAGCGCCCGCTCCCTGACTGCTTGATACAGTTCTTCAAGATCGAATGTGAGATTTTCCATAGATTGACATGCGTGCGTGTTCTTGATACCACGAAAGCGGCAACTTCTCAAACCGGGAGGAGAGCAGCATGGCCACGACAAGCGATTGGAATCCGCCTTCACGCGCCCGCCTCGCCTTGTGGACGGCCCTGTTTGTCGCTTTGCACATGTACGATGCGGTTTCCACCGTCTACGTCCTTGAGCGAGGGGGAACCGAGCTCAATCCCGTCGCCGAGTCATGGTACATGCTCGGCAAGATATGGTTCGTCGCGATCAAAATATTCGTCGCGGTTTCACTTGGGGCTGTTCTGGCCGTGCTCACGCGAGCAGCTCCGGACAAGCGCAGACGCTTTTTCTGGAGAGTCCTTTGCTTCGGCATCGCACTACAAAGCGCGATCGCGATCTGGCATGTTTGGATCCGGTTGGCCAACCCGCTTCTTTAAAGAAGCATTTTTTATTTCTCGACGACGACCATCATTTTGCCGCCGTTCCCGACGTCTCCGCCATTCCAATCATGAATCGCGCCCCAAAGGACGCTGGCATCATAGACGTAATCCGCGCCTCGCCTCGTGCCCGGGTCGTTCGTGATGATCCTTCCGTCTTCCGTATACCCCTTGATGACGAGCATGTGATATTTCGGTCCAGCTCCCGAAAAGTACGGATTGCGAAGTTCCCGGCCTGCGGCCGGGACGATCACGGGCAATCCGCGATCGAGAACCGTCTTGACGTCGGACATCGATGTTATTTTCAAAGCGCGCGACCGGGCATATCCGAGGCGTTCCCGAGCGGTTTCCGCGACCTCCTCCGCGGTCGTGTCCTCGTAGTACCCGAATCGGTTTTTCTCCCATTCGACCAAGCTCAGAATTTTGGCATCAGCCACCTCCGGCGTGAACGCTCCGGCATTTGAAAGAAAGGCGTCAACCATGAGAAGCGACGTCTCTTCGCATGTTTCTTGGTATGGCAAGCTCCAATCCGCTTTTGGCGCTTGAGATGTGAACGGTACCGCCAAGTTGACCCCTTTTGAAGCCGCTGGGGTTGGGGTCGGCGCGGGAACCGATACGGGCTTCGCCTCAAGCGAGGAACCGGTCTTCAAAGGCGGTTTCGGCTCCGAAGGCGACGCTTGGACAACCGGCTCGTACGGCTGAGCGATGGGCAGCGCCGGCTTGAAACGCGCGGCAATCTCGTCGCGAATAACGACGCGAAACGCGAAGGCTGTCCCCGCCGCCGCCAAGGCGAGCGCGGCAAAGGCGAAGAGAAGAAACGTCCTTGTTCGCATAGTACTGACTACTCTATCACAAAAGACGCGCCTGCGCGTCTTTACCTTATGCGAGCTCGATCAAGCGCTCCCACGGAAACTGCTCGCGGCCGAAGTGCCCGTACGCCGCGGACGCGCGAAAGACCGGCTTACGCAAGTCAAGGCGTTCAATGATCGCTTGCGGGCGGAAATCAAAATACTTCATGAGAAGGGGCGACAAATCGCGCCCGTCTTCGGAACGGGCCGTCAGCATGACCGGGTCGGCTTTGCCGATCGCGTATGCCACCGAGACCATGCATTTCTTGGCATGACCAGCGGCAACAAGATTTTTCGCAGCATAGCGAGCCATGTACGCCGCGGAACGATCCACTTTCGTCGCATCTTTTCCGGAAAAAGCGCCGCCGCCGTGCGGAATGATGCCACCGTAAGTATCGACCATGAGCTTGCGTCCTGTGAGGCCGGTATCGGCGGTAAAGCCCCCAGCAACGAATCTTCCCGTCGGATTCACATGAACTTCGACTCCATCGAGGCTGCCGATGACAGGCGCGATGACTCGTTCCGCGATGCGCGCGCGAAGCTCGTCTTGCGCGACCTCAGGCGCATGCTGCGCCGAAACGACAACCGCTGTCACGCGTCCGCGATCCATGGTGACTTGGGTTTTTCCGTCTGGTCGCAACCACGCGAATGCCTGATCGTGCCGTCGCATATCAGCCAGCCTGGAAGAAAGCGCGTGCGCGTGCGCGATCGGCGCCGGCAGGAAGCTCGGCGTTTCGATCGAGGCGTAGCCGTACATGATGCCTTGATCCCCCGCTCCGCCCGCATCGACTCCCTGCGAGATATCGTTGGACTGCAGTTCGATATTCACAAAAACCTCGAGCTCGTCGTCGTAGCCGACCTGCTGATACACCTGCTTAGCCACCGCTTCGATGTCGACTTCCCCTTGCGATGTCACCTCGCCTCCGACCATGAGCATGCCGTGCGACCCAAAAACCTCGAGCGCGACGCGGCTATTCGGGTCGCGACGGAGATATTCGTCCAACAAAGCATCCGCGATTTGATCGCAGACTTTGTCGGGGTGGCCTTCAGTGACGGATTCGGCTGTTTTCATGGAAAATCCCGTCCAACCTTAGTCTTCAAGAACACGACTGTCAACCGCGCTTTTCCCCAAGGGCAGACGCCGCCTCGCGCGCGTTTGAAGCCGTGCTATACTGGGAACCTATGAAACGCTCGACGTTTTCCCTCCTTCTCGCGCTCGCAGTCCTTGCCATCTGCGCCTTCGCATGGCTCTTGTTTCTTGCCCCACACTTCGGCTTGCCGCCCTATGCCAAAACAATCGTCACCGAGCCTCCCGCCTCAAGACCTGAATCCCTCGAAAAAGCTCGTAACAGCGCCCTTAATCTCTACTTGGCTCCTCCAGAGACCTTGCCTGGCGACGCGACTCGCGCAGAGTTAACGCTCGTCAAGGCCGAAATCGCGGATGACGCGGGGGCATCAGTCGCATTTTTTAACGGCGCGCAACGCGTCATGCTCCAACCCGGCGCCGTTCAAAAAGTCTTGAGCGAACGCATCCCGGACGGACGCTGGACGCGCCTGACGCTCGAGTTTTCAGGCGCCTCCGAGCTTGCGTACGCGAACGGAGACGTGAAACCAGCGCTTCTGGAAAGAAAAACGGCCGCGTTCGTCTTCGATGAAACGGTCGGGATCAGCCGGAGCCTTGCCGTTTTCGGCAGACTGCCAATCGAGCCAGACGTAGCGGTCGCAGAAAAAACGCTTGTCGCAAACATCGGCGCCGATTCCCGCCCGAGCCAAACCTACGTCTTCGGCGGATTCTTTCTTGAACCTCGCGGCCGCGGAGATGTTTTCAACATCGATAATCCGACGCTGAATAGCGTCATCGTGGAGGACCTTGGTTTCGATCTCACGATCGTGAAAACGGGTTCGCAAGGATTTACGCCCGCCGGCAGCCAGCCATCCGCGGCGACGCCGACGCAAAAAAGGTAAAAAAATCTGCGACATGCGTCGCAGGAGAAAGCCTTACTTCATGCCGAACAGGTTGAGGAAGTCCTTGAACGGCTTTTCGCTGTCCCAGCGCCGATCTTCCGGCTTGATCTTGTCATTGCTGTGGAACGTCGTCCTAGTTCCGATGATCCGGCCCCCAACGGACGTCACTTCCAACAGACCAAATCCCTGATCGACCGTCTTCAGCTTGCTGTGCTCGAACGGCGAGCCATGCTTCATCGTCGGGATCTGGATGCAGACACGCTGCCCCAGCTTCTGATCCCACTCTTCGACCACGACGGCCGTGTGGAAGTTACCGATCACCACCACCTGACAGTCGCGGTAGAGCATGAGCGCCTTCTGAGCGGAACTCGAGATCGTCTCGGATCCGCCCATATGCGGGTGTGTCATGCCCATGCGAATACCGGAAGGGAGGTCGAACTTGCCGTCACCCACCGTTTCAACATGCCGTCCGACCAGACTCATGATCCGGTCCACGGACATGTTCTTGCTCGCGAGGTGATCCTCGATCCACTCCGTGAGGAGCTTCTCGATTTCGTGCACCATCGTCACGAGCGGCTTCACGCCCGCCCGGCCGATCCAACCACAGTGGTTGCCCGGCACGTAACGGAACAGCGGCAACGCGTCGTCGACAAGCGCGACGATGCTGTCGCGCGTCTTCAGCGAAGAGGCTTTCGCCCCTGCGTCGAAACGCTCCTCGAACACCTTGTAAAGTACCGTGGCGATCATATGCGCCGCCAGACGCTCTTGCCGGGTGTTATCGAAACCGAGAATGATCTCGTCCTTCATGAGCAAGTCATGCGACGTGCCCTCGACGTGATCGCCGGCGCTGACAAGCATTTTGGAGCCGCTCTCGAGCATGACCCTCGGCACTTCGGTGAGGAAGTGCTTGTAGTCGGTATCACGAGAACCGGCATGCATGCAGCAGATAGCGACCACGGTATCGTGCTTCAACTCCCCTTGCGGGTGGCTATAGCGGAGCTCGCGCTGCACCCACGAAAGGTCGAAGTCCCAACGATCGGAAGGCTCGTCGTAGACGAGTCCGGGCCAGGTCTTGTACCGCTTGTGGTACTTGGTCGAGAGCAGCGACGTGAGCGTCGAACGGACGTTCTCCTTGGTGAGACCCACCTCGCCGGCAATGAAGCCGGTCGTCGAGCGCCCGTGATGGCGCAAGACATTGAGGCACAACCTCTGCCTGGAAGACGGATCCTGCGGCATGCCGATGAAGCTGCGCTCGTGGCTGAGCAGGTCCTTGAAGGAGTAGCTGCGCAGCGTCGGGTTGCGGCGCGCGTGCTCGATCTCGAGCACCTGCACGCCGACCTGCGTTTCGGCGACACCCGTGTCGTCCAGTCGGTGCAAAGCGGGCACGGCCACGAAACCGATCGGCCAGTTGCCTTCGGGCTTCATGATCGAGACGCCGACTGAACCGACGACCTGGATGTCGATCTGCACGCCGGACGAGGTCTGACGACGCTTGTCCTTGATGCGCCGCTGCACCGGGGTCGAGTGGTAATCGCCGCGGAGCCACGCCTGCTTGTCGAGCGTGAGCACCTCGAGGTTCCGCTGATGCGGCTTGCCTTCCCAGAGCGGGAGGCGGTCGCCGCCCGTCTTGAGCACGCGCATCGCGCCCTGCTTGCGCAGATCCACCAGTCGAACCGCCGTCTCTTCGCCGATCGCCTTGTCGTAGACAGGGCTCGGGACGAAGTACAGCTTGATCGGGCGGCCCTGACCGTCCTTGAAGTGCGGGAGGCACGCGTTGAGCGTCTTCGCCATCTCATCGGGCGTGAGCGCCGCGAGCTGCCGCGTGACCTTGTGAGCGGCGCGCTTCAGCTTGGCGATCTCCTTCTCGAGCTGCGCGATGCGCTTGGCATCGTCAGCCTTTTTGAGTTCCTTCGCCTTCGCCTTGATCTGGCGCGCGAGCGACTGGTGTTCCTTCTTCAGGATCCTCGTCTTCTCGGCGACGGACTTGCCGCTGACGAGTCCGCCTGCGAGCACGACGAAGGCGACATCTTCGGCTGCGAACCGTTCGGCAGCGAGCTGGAGAAGCCCCTGTCGAAAACCGTCCGAACCGAAATCGATACGCGACAGGAGTCCGATGCGGACCACCTTGTCGCCGTTGCGATCCTTGATGCTTTGCAACATGACATACTCCTTCCGGCACTGCCGGATATTCGCGTAAAGAACGGGGTGGTACGAAAAGAACTCCGCTTACGAGGAGCCCCCTGCGAGCATAAGGAAACACGCCTCCCCCTTCTCAACAAACACGTTCGATACAGCCATAGGCATTTCCTTATGCGCCTTTAGTATAGGGTCTGCACCCCCGCGCACAACCCTGAGTTATCCACATACAAAAAATGGGCTAAGAGCCCATGATTTCCGAGATTTCCCTTCGTTCGCGCTTTGACCAGGCGTGAAACGGATGGACGGCGAGGTTCTTGTTCTTGAACCTGGGATCGTCCGTCACTTCGAGGCTGACCCATTCCGGACGCGGCTTCGATTTGATCGAATAGCGCTTGCGCGGCATTTCGAGCTCGACAATAACGAGTCCGTCATTCTGCCCATGGAAGAAATCGATCTCCCACTTCAGCCCGTCGAATCCCGTCGGCACTTCGAAGCGTTCCTTCTCGACGATGGAAGCCGTCTGCAGGGCGCGCTCGCGGAGAATGCGCCGGCCTTCGTGGATCGAAACGCGGCAGAGCTCGATCTCGACGTTCTTGTCGCCTTTGAATTCCATGATGCCTTCGCCGCCGATCAGCCGGAGGCGCACGAGCGGATCGAGCGAGAGATAGCCCTGCTCGATATATTGGCCGTCTTTCAAAAGACCGCGCGGCACCTTGTCCACGCGCACGAGAAATTTCCGTTCGTATTCCTTGCCGGGAGTGAGTGCGGACATAAGCGATTCCTCCGACGGCAATCTAGCATATTGACGCGGCGCGCAAAAGGCGTATGCTCGCACCCAGGAGGATGACATGACCGCTCTTTCCACCACCAACGCCGGCCTTCTCAGGCCGTGCCACACGCAACGGTTGAAGGCGCTGATCAAGCGGCTGAAGAAAGAGAGATCGATTTCCGTCATCGTGGCGCAGATCGACCCGGACGGCATCGCCGCGGCGCATGTCGCCAAAGCGCTGTTCGAGCATTACGGAATCGCTTGCGAGATCTACTACGCCGGCAGCTTCGGCCATCCGCAGAACCAGCTCCTCCACAACGAGTACGAGCTGATGAAGTCGATGCGGCCGATCTCCGAGCTGCCCGCGAGCGGTTCGCTCGGTTTGGTCGATTCGTCCCGTTTCGACGATTCGAGGTTCGGTGCGGGCGTCCGTATCGACCCGAATCGATTCGTCTTCGTGGTCGATCACCATCTCGAACAGCCTGTGAAGATGGGGGACGGTCTGGATCTCGTCGTCTCCTGCGGCTCGGCCACCACGCTGTGCGCGTTGCTGGCACAGGCCTGCAGCGTACCGCTCGACAAGCGCTTGCGCACGCTCGCGGCCATCGGCATCCACTCGGACACCGATCAGCTGACGCTCGGTATCGTGCACGAAGCGGACATCCAAACGTTCGCCTGGCTCATGTCCGGCGGCGACCAGGAGTTGCTCGAAGCCTGCTTCGACTACCGCCTGCCGCCGCAGTTCGCCGACATGGAGCGGGAGGTGCTTGCGACCGTCGAGATCATCGACGGCGTGCGCATCGCCCACACCACGAGCCTCCTCAAGGAGGAGGACGGCGACCTGCTTTCGATCATCGCGAACCGCCAGCGCCGCAACGAAGGCGCGGAGACGACCGTGATCTGGGGCGTAACCGGACCCTGGGTGCGCGCGTCCGTACGGAGTTACAGCAAGGAGCTCCCGCTCACCAGGTTCATCGAGGCGATTTTCGGCAGAGGTAACGGCGGCGCCAAGCACGGCTCGGGCGGAGCGCGCTATGCGCTCGCTGAACCGCACGTACCGTTCCCTGATACCGCCAATCTGCTCATCTCGTTCCTGAGCGCGCAGTTTCGCCGACGCATCAGCCTGATGCGCGGCCGCTCCAAGGGCGACAACGGCAAGAATGGCAAAGCCCCGGCGTAAGGCCGAGGCTCTTTTTTTTGATCAGTATTCGCCGATATCTTTCAACAGACCTTTGCGCTGGATCGGATCGCCGTTTTCGTCGTACGAGATCGTCGGCAGGTCGTCGTAGGATTCCTCGATGCGCACTTCTTCGACCAGCCGCGGCGAAAGTTCCTGCAAGAATTCCGATTTCGGCTCGAAAGAAAAATCGCCATACCCCACGGAGAGCGGATACGTGAGCCACAGGTCGCGCCTGGCGCGCGTGACGGCGACGTAAAACAGGCGGCGTTCTTCTTCGAGCCCGGAACCCGCTTCGCCTTCGACCAAGGCGCGCTTGTTCGGAACGGCGCCTTGCGTCATATGGATGACGAACACCGCGTCCCACTCGAGGCCTTTTGCCTGGTGCACGGTCGAAAGCACGATTTTCCCCTCTTCGGTATCCGTCGACTTCAAAATATGCGCGTTCTTTCCGGCGGCGGCGATATCGTCGCGAAGCGCCGCGTCGGCCAAAAAAGATTCGATGTCGGGATATTGCTCGGCGAAACCGGCGATCTGTTCCAAGTCTTCAAGACGGTCGCGATAGTCGGGATATTCGTTTTCCAAATAGACTTTATACTCCGAATCCGCGACCGCGCGCAGGACGTTCGACGGAGCCGGCCTCGCGTCCAGCACATCGCCGAACGTTTTCAAAAACGCTTTCCAGCCGGAAGAGGCCCGCGCCGGCAAGCCGCTAGCGACGTCGTCCGAGACGTCATCCAGAGAGGCGCGCGAGCGGACGCGCTCGAACAGGCGGACGGCTGTCGCCGGACCGATGCCGACTTGGAGCGAAAGCACGCGCATCCACGCAACCTCATCGTCCTTGTTCGTGGCGATGCGCAAAAACGCAAGCGCGTCCTTGATATGCGCGCGGTCGAAAAATTTCATGCCGCCGCGGTAATCGTACGGAATGCCGCGCTTCATAAGCTCGAATTCCAGCGCCTGAGAATGGAAGGTGGCGCGGAAGAGAACGGCGATTTGCTCGTACGGAGTGCCTTCATCGTGCAGCTCGGCGATGCGCTGGGCGACGAACTCCGCCTCCTGGGCGCCGGAAACCGCGTTCACGACCGAAGGCTTGGCAAACGAAGGCTTCACGCTCTTGAGCTCTTTCGGGAACTGCTCGGCATTTTTGGAGATAACGTCGTTGGCGAGATCGAGAATCTCAGGCGTCGAACGGTAGTTGGTTTCAAGACGGAACGTCTTCGCGTTCGGGAACAGTTTCGGAAACGCCAAGATGTTGCGGATATCCGCTCCGCGGAACGAATAAATCGACTGAGCGTCGTCGCCGACGACGATGACGTTGCCATGAACCGTGGCGAGGCGGCAGACGATTTCCGCCTGTACGCGGTTGGTGTCCTGGTACTCGTCGACCAGGATGTACCGAAACTGCTCGGCGTACCGCCGGCGCGAATCATCGTCTTCGCGCAGGAGCTTGGCCGTAAGCAGCAGCAAGTCGTCGAAATCGACCGCGTTTGAAGCGCGCTTTTTCGCCATATAGCGCGCGACGACATCCTCGATAGACGATGTATGGTCGCGAAACGTGGGATGCTTGGCTTCGATCGTTTCCAGAATGGACAGCCCGGAATTAAAAGAGAAAGAAGCGAGGCTCAAAAGGACCGCCGGGGAAGGATATCGCTTTGCTTTCGTATCGACGCCGAGTTCGCGTACGCACGCCTTCATCAAATCCTTGGCGTCCTCGGAATCCAGAATCGTGAAGCCTTCGCGGAGGCCGACGCGGTTTCCCCTCTCTCTCAAGATGCGATGGCACACATGATGGAACGTTCCGCCCCACAAGCGAGCCGGTTCGGCGCCGACCAAGGAAGCGACGCGCTCGCGCATTTCGCGCGCGGCCTTGTTGGTAAACGTCAAAAGCAAAATATGCTCGGGCTGCACCCCTTTTTCCAAAAGATACGCCACGCGATAGACGATCGTTCGCGTCTTGCCGGAGCCGGCGCCGGCCAGCACCAAGCACGGCCCGTCGCCGTTCATGACGACGGCAAGCTGCTCTTCGTTCAGCTCCGCCGCATAGTCAATGCGGAAATCCGGAGTTTCGCCGTTTTTCTTGAGGACGTAGGTTTTCATGGCGACAGTCTAGCCTCCGAACGGCGAACAAGGCAAATAAAAAACAGAGGCAAGACCTCTGTCACGAGCTGTGATCAGGCGAGGAAAAGAACCGGCTGCCGCCGCTTACATCTGTTCGCTATCCATCAGCTCGTCGAACGCCATCGTGAACTCCTCTTCTATCCGCGCTTGCGAACGGACACGAGTTTGGGCCGGGTACGGGACATCGAGGAGATTACGAAGGTTAAAGCGCCTTCGTCAAGAGCGTAGCCGACGCCGGGCAGCCGCCCGAATTTTTCCATCAGGTAGTCTCCCAACGTGCCGTTGAACTCGATCGCGGTATTGAAGAAGTGGTTGACCTTCGCGATATCAGTGCCTTCATCCGCCAAAATCTCCGTTTTCGAAACGCGCTTGATCGTTTCCGGACGTACGTCCTTTTCGTCGGTGATTTCCCCGACTAATTCCTCAAGCACGTCTTCAAGCGTCACGACGCCGACCATGCGCCCGTCGGCATCCTCGACGATCGCCAGGTGCTGCTCGCGCTGTTGAAAGAGCGGCAGGAGATCGTCCGCCGGAGTATCGTTGCGCGTCCGAAGCGCTTCCTGCAAAAAGTCCGTGGGCGTCGCCTGAAATTCGTCGCGCGCGATCGCAGAAATCAGGTCGCGTGTCAGCGCCACGCCCACGATCTGCTCGCCGTCTTCGCCAAGCACAGGCACGCGCGAATGGCGCAGGTCCAAGATCTTCCTTTTTTGCTCGCCGAGCGGAGTGAATCCGGGAATCGTCTCGATAAGCGAGACCGGAGTCATCATGTCGTCAGCTGTGATGTCGTTCAAACGGAAAACGCGACGGATCATTGCGGATTCGTCTTGTTCGATCGTACCCGATTCGCGGCCCAACCGTGCCATCATTTTTATCTCATCCTCGGAAACCTTGGCCTTCATCGCGTATGGTACCCGAAGCGGCTTCGCAAGCATGTCGATCAACCAAAGCACTGGGGCAAACACGCGCATAAACACCTGGACAACGGGGGCCATGAACAATGCCGCTTGATCGGCATGCTGTTCTCCAAACGTCTTAGGCAGCAGTTCGGAAAACACGATGATCATCATCGTAAAGCAGAAGAAAAAAATGCCGAGCACTGTCGACGTGAACAGTTTGGCGGCAAAAGCGCCGATGAGCGCGGATCCGACGATGTTCGCGATGTTATTGATGATCACGAGCGTTCCGATCGCCTTCGTCATATTCTCCTTGATTTCCACGAGCGCCTTCGCGCCCCTTCTCCCCTTTTGCAACATCGTGCGCGCCCGCGGATACGAAACAGAAAAGAACGCAGCTTCAGCCCCGGAAGCGACCGCCGAAAACACGATAACGACAAGCGCAATGATGATGAGAACGGTCATAGAACGCTTTTTACCACGATCCCCCGCCGCCGCCGCCAAAACCTCCGCCGGAAAAGCCGCCGCCGCTGGAACCGGGGCGAGACGATGGAGCGGAAACGGCCGCTATGGCCGATGACCAACCCTGCATATTTTTTTCGAAATCGACGGTTGACCAAGCGGCCATATTGGCGCCGTGATACCAATTCGGCGGCTGCATCTGAAGATGCGCAAACGCCTTTGCCCATTTCGCGCCGAGGCCGAAGACGATCGCGTACGGCAAAGTCCGAAAGAACACGTTTTGATCTTCCATCCACGGCGCACGATACTTCTCGACTTTGGAAATGAATTCCTTGTATCCGCTGGCGTGCCGTACGGCTTCGAGGCCGGTTTCCGACCATTTCGGCATGAACCAGCCGAAGATCATGAGAAGAATGCCGCTCGCGATCAGGGGGCCGGAAAGGGGGATGAGAACGAAGGCGGCAACAAGCGCAGCTCCGCCGATTCCCATCCAGAGTCCGCGCACATACCCCGGATCTCTCACGAAAAACCCGCGTTCCGAGAGCGATGCCATGACACCCTTGGTGAAGGCTTCAGCCTGCATATGAAACGTCTTCTTCAGCGAGGACAGCTCTACTTTTTCCCCGATGGTACCCGAGAACAGGCTTGACAGCATCTGAAGCTCGAACGGGCGCAGCTCGGCATCAGCTTTGAAGGCTTTCGTTAAAAGAAGCGCGTACTCCTTCGTCGTGAACAACCGATTCTTTTTCTCCGCTTCCTCGATGAGGATATACCCGCGCGCGGCCAGATCGACAATCGTCGCGGCCACATCCTTGCTACTCGCGCTTTGCGTAAGCACTGCCCGCGTCTCCGCCGGCGTAAGGCCTGCGGGCGGCTCGTATTGCGTCACAATCGTACCGAGCGGAGCATCGTCTCCATGCTTTTTCCAAGAACGGTACGCGAGGATAAGAACCGCAAAGGGCAGGATCCATGACCCGTACCGACCGAGCGCCCACAACAGGCGCTTGAAAAGCGATGGTCCGCCCACGGCATTCTTTGGAAAACCGACAGCGACCGTCATGGGTTCGCCAGAACGAGCGGAAACGAAATCCAGGACTGAACCCTTCTCTCCTCGTACTGAACACGCTTCCGAAATCGAACCATACGATCCCACGTAACATCGGTTTTGCGTCGCTGCGACGCCCTCTGGAAGCGCGACGCGCGCCGAAACGGCGGGCAAAGGCGTATCCCATCCTTCTCCGCTCACGTTCCAGTAGACTTCGTCAAAATCTTCAAAACGTCCGATCGCGTTCTCGACGCGGTACGTCAGCTCGTATACGTGCGTGCCGAGCAGACCCTGATCTGCCTTGCCAATTTTCCAAACCACGTTTCCGTTTTCCTTCGAGGCCGAAACGCGTTCAGTCTGGCCGTCGCGGCGCGCGCCGATCAGCCCGATGCGCAAACGGTAGGGATCTTCCCGATCGTTCGTTCCTTGGTACGGGACGTACCGATAGATGCCATGCCGTTCCTTTAAAAAATCCGCCACGACGCGCTCGCGCACCTCGAGCGATCCGTCCCCCCGTACCGTCATGTCGGTATGGAATTCCTTCACGCTCCAGGACGCCTGCCCGAACGCAGGCTCAAAAGGCACGAAGAGGCCGAACGAAAGCGCGAGCGCGGCGAGGGCGCGTTTCATATCAGCGAAGGTATTTCGCCTTGTTAGCGTTATGCTCGTCGAGCGTTTTTGCGTAGTGAACGCCCCCCTCCTTGTCGGTCAGGAAAAACCAATACGGATTGCTCTTGGGACGGATCGCCGCGAGGATTGCTGTCATGCCCGGATTCCCGATCGGACCCGCCGGCAAGCCGCGGTACTTATACGTATTCCAGGGATGATCAATGCGCGTTTCGGCGTAGCTCACCGACGGCTTTGAGCGGCCGGTGATATAATTGACCGTCGAATCGGCTTCGAGGCCCATCCCGGAGTCGACGCGTTTCCAAAAGATATCGGAAACCAGCGCGCTCTCCTCGGCGCCGCGTACTTCGCGCTCGATTACGGAAGCCATGATGACGATATCGCGGATCGAGCGCCCCGAAGCCGCGATCTCCGCGCGAAGCTCGGGAGTGAGCTTGGCTTCAAAGTTGTCGAGCATGCGCCGCACGAGCGCCTTGGCGCCCCCATCCGCGTATATGCGGTACGTGTCAGGAAACAAATACCCTTCAAGAGAGGCCGTTTCGGGCAAGCCCTTCAGCGCCGGATAGAACGCGGACCAGTCAGGCAAGGCGCCAACTTTTACGAACATGGCGCTTTCCCCCGCTTCGGCATAAAACTCCTTTTGCGAAGCGACGCCTTCTTTCTCCAGATAGACGGCGATATCATCGAGCGTCCAGCCTTCAAGAATCGTGATATTGCGCTCGTTCGTGACCGGTCTTCCGCTGGCAAGCCTCTCCTCGATCTCACCGGTCGTCATGGATGGAGATAGCTCAAAAGCGCCTGCCGAGAACTTCTCCCGATCCCCTCGTCGCCAGGCAGCGAACAGGAAATAACGTTGACTGCGAACCAGTTTTGCCTTCTCAAGGCCGCGCGCGATATCGCGCGCTCCGTCACCGGGATTCACGACATACATGACGCCTTTCGCCTCTCTTGAAACCGGTCGATCAAGACGAAAAAAAGCCAAGCTCCCAAGCAAGACCGCGGCAAGAATCGTGGCAAAAAACGCCTTCATGGCTTGACCTCGAGGAACCCGAGTTTCGCGAGCGCGACGAAGGCGAGCGAAATGGATGCGAGCGAGCGGATTTCACCGCGCTCGATCATGCCAGGAAGATCTTTCGGATCAACCAAGAATGTCTCGATGATTTCCCGAGGATCGTCGACAGGCTCCCCGAGAAGACGCACGTTCCTCGCGACGTACGCATGGAAAACCGCTCTCGAAGAGGTCGGGTTCGGGATGTGGGCACCGAGCGGCTCCCATTCTCCTCCGCCGTACCCCGTCTCTTCCATCAGCTCGCGCTGCGCGGCGATCAACGGATCCTCCCCGGCGGCAAGGCCGCCGATCGCGAACTCCGTCACGATTTCACGCACCCCATGCTTGTATTGGCGATTCATCACGACCTTGCCTTCTTCCGTCATGGCAAAAACCTGCGCGCCGCCCGCCTTGTCATTCACGAAAAATTCCGAATACACGCTTCCATCCGGAAGCTCGACCGTGTCTTGCACGATGTGCCAATACCGGTTCTTGAAGACGGTTTTGGAGTCGAGCATTTTCCAAGGAGTGATCGCCATATCACAGGTATTTCTTCATTTTTTTCTTTTCCAGCGTCTCGACGATCTTTTTGACGTCTTGAGCGCGCTGTTTCGGGCAAACGAGCAGGACATCTTCGGTCTCAAGCACGATCATATCCCGGAGGCCGGCGGTCGCGATCAGCTTTCCCGTAAAACTGTACAGCAGGTTTCCTTTTGAATCGTGGCTGACATGCGCTCCGCGCACGACGTTCGCTTCCGGCCTACCGGAAAGCACGTCGTGCACTGCGCGCCAATGGCCGACATCCGCCCAACCGAAATCCGCAGGAACCACGACCATCTTTTTTTCCTTTTCCAGAACGCCGTAATCGATCGAAATGGGCACGATACGCTCGAATGCGGCAGCAAGCGTTTTTTCGTATCTTGGCGTGCCGCAGGTGGAACGGATCTTCTCCAGCAGCTTCCAGGTTTTCGGAAGATGCGACTTAAACGCGTTCATCAGCACGTTCGCGCGGGCGACGATCAAGGTCGGGTTCCACAGATACTCCCATTGCGAAACGTACGCTTCCGCCGTCTCCAGATCGGGTTTTTCCCGGAACCCTTCGACATCGAAGATCTCGTCGTGGCCGGCGTCGCGCTTGAAACGCATCGCTTGCGATCCCATTTTAATATACCCGTACCCCGTTTCTGGATAAGAAGGGCGAACGCCGACCAGGGCGATCTTGCCGGAGCCCTTCGCCGCCTTCTCGGCGAGGCGGATGACGCGCCAGTATTCCTTTTCGTTCTTCACGTACGCGTCGGAGTTGATCGTCGCGACCGTCGCTCGCGCGTCTCGGGACAACGCCACCGCCGCGCCAAAACCGATCGCGGCGGCCGTATCGCGCTTCATCGGTTCGACAAGCAGGTTTGCGTCAGGCAATTCGGGCAGGTCCTTGCGGATCAATTCCGCCTGAGCGGCGTTCGTGACGACCAAGATCCGGGAAGCCGGAAGGCCCGTCCGGAGCCGTTTCCAGGTCGAACGCAAAAGCGTGTCGGAACCGAGAATGGGCTGAAGCTGTTTTGGAACGCTTCTGCGAGAGACCGGCCAGAGGCGCGTGCCGCTGCCGCC